>JAHRWD010000039.1 GCA_019090315.1 Pseudomonadales bacterium | reverse complement strand
GGACTTCGGCAGGCTTGGCGCTATAGGTTTTCATCAATTTTTGACCCAACAGATCCATGCGAAATAAAGAGCGCGGATACTACCCGAACCCGCGAATACTGACAAGCATTTTCTTCCTGCACAACCATCACAAATCAAACACCGTCCAGATTGGACAATGATCAGATGGCTTTTCCATCCCGCGGGCGGCGTAGTCGATACCAGCTTCAACCGTATGCTGACACATACGGGCGGTCGCCAGTATAGCGTCAATCCTCAGGCCACGCCTGGGTTCTCGATCAAAACCTTTGCTACGATAATCGAACCAGCTAAAGCAATCATCTTTATCGGGATTAAGATGCCGGAAGGTATCCTCCAGGCCCCATTCGTGCAGCACCCCAAGCCATTCGCGCTCCTCGGGCAAAAAACTGCATTTACCGGCGCTTAGCCAGCGCTTTCGATTGTCGTCACCTATACCGATATCGATATCTTCGGCGGATATATTCAGATCACCCATCACCACAACATTTTCTATCGGATCAAACTGGTCACGCAAATAGAGGGTAAGATCTTCGTAAAACTTCTGTTTAGCGGGGAATTTGGTTTCGTGTTTACGGCTGTCGCCCTGGGGAAAATACCCGTTCATCACGGTGACCTGATCGCCATTTGGCGCAAGAAAAACACCTGTGATCATACGCCGCTGCGCGTCCTCCGGATCAGTTGGAAAACCATAACTTACCGACAAAGCCGGCTCACGCGAAAGCAATGCTACGCCATAATGCCCTTTCTGACCGAAGTGGTAGACCTGATAGCCCATCGCCTCGACTGCTTCAAGCGGGAACTCCTCATCCCTTACCTTGATCTCCTGCAAACCGATTACGTCCGGCTGATGCTCTCTCAACACCACTTCGAGCTGATGCAGGCGGGCCCGAACACCATTAACGTTAAACGACATTAATTTCATTGCGCTAACCCTGTGATAACAGTTCACGCAAATTGATAATCGCCGAATTTGCTCGGGAGATATATGAGGCCATTACAAGGGAATGATTCGCCAACACACCAAAACCACTACCGTTCAACACCATCGGTGAATAGAGCGCCTCCTGGGAAGCCTCAAGCTCACGTACGATCTGTTCAAGGCTCACCACAGCATTTTTCTTCTCCAACACATCAGCAAAATCTATCTGTGCTGCTTTCAGCAGATGACTCAAAGCCCAGGCCGTACCCCTTGCCTCATAAAACACATCGTCAATTTCCAGCCAGGGTGTTTTGACCTCCAGCTCCGTCGCGGTTCCGGTTGATTGTGCAGCGTCAGGATCCCCAGCAAGATCGGTATTTAGTCGTCGCTGACCAACCGATGCACTAAGTCGCTGGGACAAACTACCGAGTCGCACCTCTATGGTTGCAAGCCAGCGACTCAAATTGTCGGCCCGCGCATAAAACTGTGCATCGCCCTGGGCCTGATCCGAAAGCCGGACCAGATAACGATTCAGCGCCACCAGCCCTTTTTTGTATTCAGACTCGCTGGCGGGAAGAATCCAGCTATCACTACTGAAGTTGAACTGCGGCTCTACGATTGCCAGGTCTCGATCTTCAGTTGACTGCGACTGCGAGCGGCTCAGATTGTCACGCAGCGCTCCCGACAGGTCTCGCACCTGAACCAGCACACCAAACTCCCAGTTGGAGATATTATCGAGCCATAGCCCTGGCGGGAATCGATCGTTAGAGATGTAACCACCGGGCTTCTGTATCAGCGCATCCATCACTTCAATCAGAGAGGTGGTGACGACCGCTCCCGTTGCCAGTTGCTCTCGATCAACCCCGAGACGATCCATCGCGACCTGTTCGACATCAAAAGGGGCAGGCGTACTGCTCCAATACATGCCAACCACCGCAGCAATCAACAGATACACAGCGAGTCCTGCGCCAATACCCTTAGTCAATGTTTTACGTTCGATAGCCATGTTTAAAATCGCTTTTTTGAGTAAAAAATAAGATCGGAGGATTATAACCAGTTCGCCACGATTGCGCCCACAGCGATATCATCCACCGAATATCCAGAAAGGAAAAACTACACCGGGACAATCCCCTGTATTGCGGATGCGAGCGCTTCGGGCTCGGAGATCATCGCCATATGACCGGCAGCAATATGTGCAACCTGCTCGCAGGGCGTAGCCGCAACCATTTCAGTTTGCTCTTCAATGGGAATGACACTATCGAGATCACAATAAATATAGGCACGGGGCACGGAGCCAAAAGCATTGTCACTGATTGCTACAGGCGTGGTGAAAGGTAGCGCCGCCTGTGTTACTAATTGCGGTTTTGCCCAGGCACGATCCTCGTCTGAGCAATCGCTGTAAAACACCTGATCAAACACTTCATCCGGAACGATCAGGCCAGCACCATCCTCCGTTGCAACCGCCAGCGCCTGCCCCTCTTCATGCTGCATTCTGGCAAGTAGGCTATCACCGTTTTGCAACAACAATGCCGTTACAAAAATCAGCTGATCAATGCGCTCCGGTATCTGCTCCGCCACCTGGCTGATCACCAGACCACCCATGCTGTGTCCAATCAGCACAACCTTGCCATCAAACCGTTCAACCTCTTCAACAATTCGACGTACATATTTTTTCATGCTAACCCGGGTAATCGGGGTTTTTTCCTCCCCGTGACCCGGCAGGTCTGGCACAGCCACCTGATGGCCCTGTGCCACCAGCAATGGCAGCAGCTTTGACCAACACCAGGCGCCATGCCACGCACCGTGTACAAGAACAATATTGGCCATAGAACGCCTCTGTTTACCGATACAAGCGCTTAGCTCTCACTGCATATCACATAGAATGCGCGCGATGAATGCATCAGCTTTGAAAAACTTCCAACCAGTAGCGGGCCGCTACCCATAGGAATAAAAGCCCGCAATCTGTCAGACAAATACCAAACCAAGTGTCTCAGCAATCATCGCAGGCTTCTCTTCGCCTTCAATTTCAATCACAGCCTTCGACTTCATCAAATATTGGCCTGGGTGCTTCTCGACAACAGAAACCAATGTGCTAGAAAGCCGTACACGTTTGCCTTCTTTAACAGGGGTCAAAAAACGCACTTTATCGAGCCCATAGTTCACACCCATTTTCGCACCCTCTACCTTAACGGCCACGCCCTGTTGCAAGACCGGCAGCAAAGACAGCGTCAGGTAACCATGTGCAATCGTACCGCCAAATGGGCCATTCTTGGCAGCTTCCTGATCCACGTGAATAAACTGATGATCGCCAGTGGCTTCAGCGAACTCATTAATGCGTTTTTGATCAATAGAAAACCACTCGCCCGGCCCCTGGGTTTGTCCAATTTGTGCCTGCAAATTTTCAAGTGTTGTAGCCATTTCCTAACTCCTTAGGGTTTTTTGGAATATGTAGAGTCCCAGTCTACCGAAGACCAACACATCTAGCGATCTATCATTCGGATGACCATGTCGAACAGAGTAGATAATTATTTTGTTGCGCATTAACACAGAGCAGCAACGTACAAAGAACCGTGGGAAAGCGTGATTGCTTAACCGGCTCAACCAACAAACAACTACATATTTCTACGATACTGCCCACCTACCTCAAAGAAGGAATCGGTGATTTGCCCTAGTGAGCAATAGCGTGATGCCTCCATCAGCACATCAAAAACGTTTTCATCAGCTTGTACGGCCTGGTGTAAACGTTCTAGCATTTCAGCTGACTTTTCCTTATTAAGCCCATGCACGGTGTCTAATCTTGAAAGCTGGCTTTGCTTCTCTTCATCGGTTGACCGAGCGAGCTCTATCGTCACTTGCTCCGAATCGGCCTGTGGGTTTTTAAAGGTATTGACCCCGATTATGGGTAGTTCGCCGGTATGTTTTAGCATTTCGTAGCTCATTGATTCATCTTGAATCTTGCCACGCTGATAGCCAGTTTCCATTGCGCCGAGTACACCGCCACGTTCTGAAATTCGCTCGAACTCACGCAGTACTGCTTCTTCTACCAAATCAGTTAATTCATCTACGATAAAAGAACCTTGCAATGAATTTTCATTTTTCGCTAAACCAAATTCTTTATTGATGATGAGCTGAATCGCCATTGCCCGCCTTACTGATTCTTCGGTTGGGGTGGTGATCGCTTCATCGTAGGCATTGGTGTGCAGGCTATTACAATTATCATTTATTGCGATAAGGGCCTGTAGCGTGGTTCTAATATCGTTAAAGTCCATCTCCTGAGCATGTAATGATCGCCCAGAGGTCTGGATATGATATTTAAGTTTTTGACCGCGTTCGTTCGCGCCATATTTATCGCGCATCGCCACTGCCCAAATTCGCCGTGCTACACGCCCCATCACGGTATATTCGAGATCCATTCCGTTGGAGAAAAAGAACGATAAATTAGCGGCAAAATCATCAATATTCATACCACGTGATAAATACGTTTCTACATAGGTAAAGCCATTTGAAAGAGTGAAGGCCAACTGTGATATGGGGTTAGCTCCCGCTTCTGCAATGTGATAACCAGAAATCGAAACAGAGTAGAAATTTCGTACCTGTTTCTGGACAAAATATTGCTGGATATCGCCCATCATTTTCAGGCTAAACTCGGTAGAAAATATGCAGGTATTTTGACCCTGGTCCTCTTTTAGAATATCAGCCTGAACTGTGCCGCGCACATTAGCCAAAGCCCAGTCTTTTATTTCACTACGTTCGCTTTCAGAAGGATGATGGCCATGTTCTTTTTCAAACTTCTCACATTGCTGATCAATGGCGGTATTTAAGAAGAATGCCAAAATGGTTGGAGCTGGACCATTAATGGTAAGGGATACCGAGGTAGTTGGCTCGCATAAATCGAAGCCATCAAACAATACTTTCATGTCATCCAGGGTGGCGATGGACACACCTGCGTTGCCAATCTTGCCATAAACATCCGGCCGTAAACCCGGATCATGTCCATACAGGGTAACCGAATCGAATGCGGTTGAAAGCCTAGTGGCGGTCGCCGTTTCAGACAGTATTTTAAAGCGGCGGTTGGTTCTAAATGGATCACCCTCACCTGCAAACATTCTTGCTGGATCTTCACCCTCCCGTTTAAAGGCAAACACACCGGCGGTAAACGGAAAATAACCGGGCACGTTTTCTTTTAATAAAAAACGTAAACGCTCGCCTTCATCGTCATAATCCGGCATGGATACTTTAGGTATTCTTAGCCCGGACAATGAATAGGTGGCTATGGTTTGAGTCAGTTCACGATCACGAATTAACGTCGTAATACTATCTTGCTGATACTGAGATTTTAAGCCATCCCAGCTATCCAGTAGTTTCTTGCTAGGCGGTTCCAGTGCATCTTCTCGTTTTCCCAGTTGTTCAGCGAAAGCATCTGAGCTACTCGCATCATCGCCGATCATGCGTTGTGCCTGCGTGAGTTGCTGACGCTCTCGTGCAAGCTGAACCTGCTGTCTAACGTTGGCGTGATAATCGCGGACTGTTTCAGCTATTTCTGCTAGATAACGTTGCCGCTCTGGAGCGATAATAGACTGGCTAGCGCTGGAACATTTTTCGGCAACAGGAGCAAAGAAACTGCCTTGCCACGAATTCAGTTGTTTCTGTTTAAAGCAGGCTAATAAGCCCTGGTATAACGCGGTTATGCCATTGTCATTAAACTTTGAAGCGATAGTGCCATAAAGCGGCAGATCTGATAAACCCACACTGAAAATTTCGTGATTACGCTGGTACTGTTTACCCACATCACGATACGCATCTTCACTGCCCTTTCGATCAAATTTATTAATCGCGATCAGATCAGCAAAGTCCAGCATATCAATTTTTTCTAGCTGACTGGCGGCACCAAATTCAGGTGTCATCACATACAATGACACATTCACATAGGGCACAATGCCCGCATCGCCCTGCCCGATACCTGGCGTTTCAACAATAACCAGGTCGAACTTGGCCACTTTGCACGCATTGATAATATCCGAAAGGGCATCAGGTACTTCGCCTTGAGAATTACGCGTAGCCAGTGAACGAAAATAGATATTGGGATGATTTATCGCATTCATGCGAATTCTATCGCCCAATAGAGCCCCGCCTGTTTTACGCTTGGTTGGGTCTATGGCAATAATGGCGATTTTTAACTCTTCATGCTCCAGGTTAAAACGCCTGATTAATTCATCAGTGAGTGAAGACTTGCCCGCACCACCGGTTCCGGTTATGCCAAGTACTGGAGTGTTTTCGAATTTTTCTGCCGCGTTTGAAAGTGCTTTTAGCTTATCTTCCGATACTATTTTTTCATCTAACTCCGTTATTAAACGAGATAACGGTTTGTATTCATCTGCAGCCAGTTTTTCATAATTAATCGAGCCGCCAACGGCCACTAGATCGTAGTCTGCAATCTCTATCATTTTATTGATAATGCCTTGCAGCTGTAGCGCCTGACCATCTTCTGGCGAGAAAATATAAGACACACCATAGGCATGCAATTCAGCAATCTCCTCCGGAACGATCACGCCTCCGCCACCACCAAATATTTTGATATGTGAGGCACCTTTTTCTTTTAGCAGATCGATCATGTATTTAAAGTATTCAACATGGCCACCCTGATAGGAGCTGATAGCAATACCCTGTACATTTTCCTGAATTGCCGCATTGACCACCTCCTGTACTGAGCGGTTATGCCCCAGATGAATCACTTCTACACCGGTGGATTGTAAAATTCGACGCATAATATTTATGGACACATCGTGACCATCAAACAAACTTGCAGCCGTTACGAATCGCACATGATGTTTCGCAATATATTTTTCGATTTTTGGCAGTTCTGAGCTATCTGTATTATCGGTAGACATTTTATTCCTAACTTCTATTTCGTAATTCAATACGTCTGATCTTGCCGGAGATTGTCTTTGGCAATGATTCTACATATTCAATTTCACGTGGGTATTTATAGGGTGCTGTATGCTTTTTCATGAAGGTTTGAATCTCCAATGTTAATTCATCGCTGGCTTGAAAGCCTTGCGCTAAAACAACAAACGCTTTAACGATCTCACCTCGTATTTCATCAGGTTTACCGATTGCTGCCGATTCAATAATGGCAGGGTGTTCAAGCAAAGAGCTTTCAACTTCAAATGGGCTAATGCGGTAACCGGATGAAGTAATAATGTCATCCGAGCGGCCAACAAACCAAAAGTAACCATCCTCATCAACCGTGCCGGTATCACCTGTGTAGTACCAGCCATTCTTAAAGCATTTTTCGTTTGCGGCCTGATCTTCCCAATAGCCTGAAAACAAACCGGGCTGCGGTGGTTCGGTAATTTTTACTGCGATATGGCCCACCGTATCAACAGCTACAATATGGCCATCTTCATCAACAATATTGACCTCGACGCCTGGCGCAGGCTTACCCATGGAGCCAGCTTTAACAGGCATACACGGATAGTTGGCAACAATACTAACGGTTTCTGTTTGTCCATAACCATCATAGATATCAGAACCGGTTACCCCTTTCCAAACTTTAATCACTTCCGGATTCAGCGGCTCTCCGGCACCCAGCGCATGGCGAATCGAGCTGAGGTTATATGAAGCTAAATCCATTTGCGCAAATATGCGGTACACCGTTGGTGGAGCACAAAATGTGGTTACGCCTAGCTCTTCAATTATCTGCAGATGCTGCTCTGCATCAAAACCGACACCATCAAAAAGAACCATTGCCGCGCCCATGTGCCAGGGCGCAAATAACATTCCCCAGGCTGCTTTAGCCCAGCCAGTATCAGAAAGCGTCCAGTGAATATCGCTTTCTTGCAGGTCCATCCAGTATTTTCCAGAAATGATATGTGCAAGGGCGTATCCATTGTCACGCGGCACCATTTTAGGCATGCCTGTAGTGCCTGATGTGAAATAGATAATCATCAGCTCTGATGCTTTGGTCGGCGTAATGACGGAGGTATCTATCGTGTCAGCCGCACCTTCAATCAGGCTGTCATATGTTGTCCAGCCTTCACGCGCTTCACCAATAACAATTAGTTTTTCTAACGTTGGGCAATTAGCGTGTATTTCATCGACTTTTCCAGCATTTTCAGAGCTAACAATGGCAACGGTCGCCTTGGAGCGATTAATGCGGTATTCAATATCTTTGGGCGTGAGCAAATTTGTACCGGGCATGGTGACCACGCCTAATTTGCAACAGCCAATCATCACCGAATACCATTCGGCAATTCTAGGTACCATCAAAAAGGCCAACTCACCCCGTTTAATACCCAGGGCCATCAAGCCATTTGCGACTTGATTAGAGCTTTTTGAAAGATCGCTAAAACTATACCGCTTGATACTTTTTACGCTGCTATCTACGGTGATAAAGGCCAGTTTATCGGCCTCTTGCGCACGCTTATCAATAACGTCAAAACCAAAATTGTAATACTCCGGTATTTGCAAAGAAAATTCCCGCTTTACGTCAGCATAATTTTCCATATTCGACATGCTACATCTCCTACTCAGTTATTGTTCAGGATCAAGGGATCAGGCAATTTGATTCGACCTTATTGGGATATGGAACAAAAATCAAACTCACCTCCCTTGGTTGTTAGCTTTAATCTCCCCCACTTAGCGTGCCCCGCTTGAGATCAGGAGGTACGTGGGATCAAGGAGGCAGGTAACCTGATTCTCACACCCCGTTTGATGAAATTGAGGATGTTGACCGCAACAATTCGAACATCAAGAGTATTTTCGGCCTATTATTTACAAGCTGAGACCTTTGCACGGAAGATGATTTTGCTCTCAGGCAAGGCAAAAACACGCACAGAGAGGGAATTTACAGGTGTAAATGACCGATTGAGCAGAGCCTGCCCCGTGAGCGGAGCGAGTGCTTTGGGTGCGTTTTTAACGCCGCATGGGAGTAAAATGGCTTTCGTGCAAGGTCTCAATCTATTCGAGGGATTATGTACCTCACAATAAAAATAACAGGAGCTAGAATATGAAATCGGTCATCTGTGACATGCTTGGTATTGAATTTCCCCTGGTCGCTTTTACCCACTGCCGTGATGTAGTTGTAGAAGTGAGTAAAGCTGGCGGATTTGGAGTGTTAGGGGCCGTTGGCCATACCCCTGAATCGCTAGAGATAGAGCTTAACTGGATCGACGAACATATAGATGGCAAACCCTATGGTGTCGATCTGCTGATTCCTACCACCTCGGCGAATAAAGGCCGCGCAATGAGCGCAGAAGATCTTAAAGCTCAGATACCGGAAGGGCATATAAAACACACCGAACAGATCCTCTCGGATGAAGGTGTCGATACCAAAGGGCTTTGGGATGGCCCTCAAAGTACCACCTTCGGCGATAATCTACTGGAAAGCGGTGCGATGCGGATAATGGATGTCGCGTTCAACCATCCCATCAAAATGATCGTTAATGCGCTGGGTGTGCCTCCACAATCCATGCTTGATCGCGCAAAAGAAAATGGCGTGATCACCGGTGCGCTAACCGGCGCTCGCGAGCACGCCATAAAACACGCTAAAGCCGGTGTCGATGTGCTTATTGTTTCCGGTACAGAAGCTGGCGGACATTGCGGAGAGGTATCCACTTTGGTGCTGGTACCAGAGGTCATTGACTGCCTAAAAGGAATCGGTGCAGACATTCCTGTACTCGCCGCCGGAGGCATCGTAACGGGCCGTCAAATGGCCGCTTGCATGGCGATGGGCGCAGCAGGTGCATGGACCGGGTCAGTGTGGTTAACCACCGCAGAAGCTGAAACCGATCAGACCATCCGAGATAAATATCTCGCCGCCAGTTCACGGGACACCGTCAGATCCCGAGGTCGCACAGGCAAATATACCAGACAGCTTCGATCACCCTGGACCGATGGATGGACAAAGCCAGGCTCCCCCGATCCACTACCGATGCCATTACAAGGTATGTTAAGTGGCCCGGCGCTTAAACGCGTCGACAAGTTGGCCGCCGCCGGTGATCCCGGTGCAAAAAAACTCGCTACTTATTTTGTCGGCCAGGGTGTCGGGTTAATGAACACCACCATCAGCGCTCGTACCGTGGTGTTTGATTTTATGAAGGATTTTGCCGAGGCCGCGGAGAACCTGGGTAGTTTTCTTGAGGAGTAAAATCACGAAAGCTCGGAATTGATACTTTCTCAAACATTAGAAACCGAGGCTAAAGAGCAACGTACCGCTTTGGCCTCGGATTATTTCAAGTGGCGCTGTGGATCTTGACGGCCGTGAAGAATACGGATGATATCAATTCGGTTGGATGCTACGCGGTAGAACAGCGTATGACTTTGAATAGGTAGACTTCGTATACCTGCTAGAAGTTCAGGACGCTCCACGCCTATTAATGGCTGATCAATAAGCGCCCAAAATTGATCTTTAATGATAGTTAGGTACATCTCGGACCTTGCTTTTCCCCATCGGCGAAGCCCATATTGGTAAATATCACTTAAGTCTAGTTTGGCGGCAGGCGCAATGACGAGTTGATAAGCAGGCATAGCTTAGTTGCTTTGAATTTCATCAAACAACGTATTCAAAGCAGCTTGTGATTCAATAACAATACCCTCCCCACGATCTAACTGATTAACGCCCACATTGAGCTGCTCTCTTAATCGAGCCAACTTCACTTCATTAATCCAGTCTTCGTGGGTATCCATAAAACGCAGTGCTTCGCGGATTACTTCGCTAGCATTGTTGTATAGGCCGCTCGCGACTTTCATTTTAACCCGCGACTCTAATTCGTCGGTCAGTGACACATGCATGGTCGTCTCCATATATTAGATAACTCCATAAATAACACTAATCAGAAATACAAAGATTGTCAATGATTGGATTTAGAGTCGACACGTACTGAGACACAAAGGGCAGCGTCCCGTTTACCTATACGTCTCAATACATATTTTTCTTATAATCTTGTTTGATTGCTAACTCACTGATGGTTCCAAGCACCTTGCCTAAAACACGGCCGGCAGCCAAATCCGAACCAGGTATTTTACCCGCCGAACGTAATTGATCACTGATCATCATGCCCAAAGAAGGCAATATCGAGCGATCAGCAAAACCAGCCTCATCCCATAAATTGTTATCCACCATCGCCGAGTTAACACCAAAATAGATATTTTTAACGCTGAGTTCAGTGACTACTTTTGGCGACTTATTGTTTATTTCGAATTCACTTAATAGCGTTTTATCATTCGTAATCTTGCCATGCCCCGTTACGATCAGCGAAAGCGTTGATCCTGGTACAAACAGGATTATCGCCATGGAGTCATTGCCAATCAGATTGCTTAAGCTATCAGCAATTTTATTACCGGGGCGTTCAGGTATAAGAATTTTATTTTCGTCTATGACTTTTAGAAAGCCGCCAGGGTCCCCGCGCGGCGACAGATCAGTTTCTCCTTTTTGATTCTGGGTAGCCAAAAGCAAAAAGGGCGATTGCCGAATAAAATCTCTAATTTCACTATTTGATAATGATGCTTCTGCTACCGGCTTATCCATTGCTGAGCTGTAATCAATAGGTGTCCAGAACTTGGAACGTTTGATAGATTTTGCGCAATGGAAGTAATGCTCTCCTAGGGTTATTTCAATAATGGATACACTATCATTCTTGTTAGTAATTGATAATTTGCCATTGATACGTAACGATTCTTCAAAACCAGCGACCAGTACATAAAGGCCACACGCTTGATTTTGAATGGCTGCGGACGCTTCGGAAAGAGTAGTGACTTCAAGCGTAAACGTAGTCTCATCAACGACGACCAACTTGCTTTGTTGCGTCGCCACCAAATGAATTCTATTAGGAATATTTTCCGAGGTAATTGCAATCAAATGGCTCATTTCAAGATAGCGTTGACTATGGCTTTCTAGCCGACTCATTTTCTTAACACTAACCGCCTTAGGGGCGGTACCGATGTTTTTTCGCAAATCAACTTCTGAGGTTAGATAACTCGGCATACAATACTCTGTGTTTTTTATATTAAGCCCAATAAGGAGTTGGACAGCTTGATATGAAATCAACCGCCCTACATACTTCCCATCAATAAACGCGCTGCAACTTACCGGATTTAGCGATCTAACAAATAACTCTGATACTCTTCCCGCAAAGTCATTTTCAGTAATTTACCGGTTGCTGTATGGGGCAGTTCATCAACAAAAACCACAGCGTCTGGCAACCACCATTTGGCTACTTTGCCGGTCAGAAATTCGATCATATCGTCCTGACTTATCGCTTCGCCTAGCTTTTTCACAATCAGTAAAATGGGTCGTTCATCCCATTTTTTATGGGCAACTCCGATCACGCAACTTTCCGCTACGGCGGGATGCCCCAACGCAGCATTTTCCAGTTCGATGGAGCTGATCCATTCGCCGCCGGATTTGATGACGTCTTTGCGACGATCGACGATTTGCATGTAACCCTGAGGATCAATGGTGGCTACGTCGCCCGTATCAAACCAGCCGTCGATAAAATTTTCCGGGTGGTCTTCGCGGAAGTAGCTTTCGGCAACCCAGGGGCCGGTTATTAGTAATCGACCAAAGGCTACGCCATCGCGTGCTAGTTCAACGCCATCGTCATCGACGATCTTCAGTGAGACCCCATAAATAGGTCGTCCCTGTTTTTGTTGCAGCGGATAACGCTCAGCCAACGGCATTGATTTCATCTCGCGCGAACAGGAACTAATGGTGCCGAGGGGGCTGGTTTCGGTCATGCCCCAGGCGTGTATCAGGAATATGTCGTGGGTTTCCTGGAACTTCTGAATCATGCTCACGGGTGCCGCGGCCCCGCCTACTACAACCGATTCGACTGAATCGAGGGTTTTGCCGATCTCATCCATGTAGGCCAACAGGCCCATCCAGATGGTGGGCACGCCGAGCGCCAGTGTTACTTTCTCTGTCTCTATCAATTCATGCAACGATGGGCCGTCCATCTGAGGGCCGGGGAATACCATTTTGGCGCCGGTCAGGGTTGCAGCGTAGGGCGAACCCCACGCACATACATGGAACATCGGCACGACGGGCAATATGGTTGAATCACAGGAGATGTTGATTGCCTGGGGCTGGCAGATCGCCTGGGCGTGTAAGATCGTTGATCGATGGCTGTATAGAACACCCTTGGGGTTACCCGTGGTACCGGAGGTATAACAAAGCGCTGCGGCGCTCTCTTCAGAAAAAGTGGGCCAGTCGTAATCGTCAGATTCCGCATCCAGCAGCTCTTCGTAACAGAGCAATCCCTCTAATGAGCTTTCCGGCATGTGAGCACGATCGGTCATCACTACGATGCCTTGCAGGGTCGTAAGCTGATCCGCTAACGGCTCCAGTAACGGTACAAAGGTTAAATCAACAAACAGCAAACGGTCTTCTGCGTGGTTGATGATGTAGGAAATCTGCTCAGGAAACAGCCGCGGGTTTACCGTATGGGTGATTGCACCCATACCGGATACGCCCATATACAGTTCATAATGCCGGTTGGTATTCCAGGCCAGGGTGCCAATCCGGTCACCCTGCTCTACTCCCAATTTTGTCAACGCATTGGCTAGCTGCCTGCAACGTTTACCGGCGTCGGTATAGGTGTATCGATGGATACCACCTTCAACCTGGCGGCTGACTATTTCACTATTGGGATAAACTTGCTCGGCGTATTCTAATAGTCCAGAAATCAACAATGGGCGATTCATCATTTGACCTTGCATGATGGCTTCCTCTCTTTTTATATATGATTTTTAGGTGGATTTTCGGGATACTCTAAAGCTTGCTTCAGCGCATCTGTTTACACAAAAGATACTGCTACAATAGGCGCGTAATTTGCAGAGGTCTACTAGTACTCCGACAAGTTACTCGGAAAGCACATTAATCCATGGCAGGATTTACAAAAATGACCCATCCTAATCGCAAACTGATCCTACTAATATTGGTCCCCATTGCTGTCGCATTAGGTTGGTGGCAATTCGGTCAGGGACCAGAAACCGCAACCAACCAGCTCAGTGCCAGCGGCCGAATCGAAGGTCGCATGACCACCCTCAGCGCCAAAACCGGCGGCACGGTTACCTATATCCATTTTGATGAAAGCGACAAGGTGAGCAAAGGCGATCTGCTGATAGTGCTTGAGGATGAAGCCTTCTGCGCGCGTGCCGATGCGGAAATTAATGCCATTGCCGCCAGGGAGCTGGATCTGGAAGCACTGGATACCCAACTGGCACTGGCGGTTCAGGAAACCGAATTACAGATTGAACTCGCCAAAGCAGCCAAATCCGCAGCGGATGCCCAGCTTGCCAAGGCTGAAGCCAGTTTCCAGCTTGCACAAAAGAACAGCGAGCGTTCCGACGAGCTGCAGAGACAGAAGCTGGTATCAATACAAACCAGCGAATCCAACGCGCTACAGGCAACTATTCAGAAAAACAGCATTGAGGAAGCACGGGCGAACCAAATCAGAGCTGAAAAGCAATATGATCTGGCTCGCCTGGGGAAAAGCCGCATTACCGCCCTTAAAGCCAGCCGCGCCGCATACGCCCAGCGTATTGAAGAGGCAAAACTAAAGCGCTATTCCACCCAACTCAATGTTGAGGATATGAACATTTCCAGCCCCATCAGCGGCACTATTCTTACCCGAAATATCGAGGTGGGTGAGCTGCTGCGGGCCGGCACGCCGGTAATGACATTGGTGGACATGAACCAGCTCTATCTGAAGATTTATGTGCCGGAAGTCCAGATCGGCAAACTGGTGCTGAAGCAACCTGCAAAAATCTATGTCGATGCATTTCCGGATCAGCCTTTTGAAGCCTATGTCAGCAAAATTGCCCAACAGGCGGAGTTCACCCCCAAAAATGTCGAGACCAAAGCGGAGCGGGTAAAACTGGTATTCGCTATCGAGCTGGCAGTTAAACAGAACGAACAGGGGCTGCTCAAACCGGGAATGCCGGCGGATGCGGTGATTGAACTCCAGGCAATTGACTAGGCATCCGGGCCAACACAATGCCTGAATCACTGATTCGCGTAGAAGACCTCCATAAAAGCTACAAAAAGCTGGAGGCGGTTAAGGGTGTATCCTTTGAGATCCCGAAGGGTCAGATCTTTGGTTTGATCGGCCCTGATGGCGCAGGGAAAACCAGCATCATTCAATGCCTTGCGGGAGTACTCAGTGCCGACCGCGGCGAGGTCAGTATCGCTGGCATTAGCTGCTTGAAAAAGCCGGAACAGGTCAAACCGATTATTGGTTATATGCCCCAGGGGCTTGGGCTAAATCTCTACGATAATCTCAGCGTTGAAGAGAATATTAATTTCTTCAGGGAGCTGCGCTGCGTACCGGAAAGAACCTTTCTGGATAATCGTAATCGTCTGTTGGAGATGACCCGCCTCGCGCCGTTTTCGAAAAGGCCCGCGGGCAAACTGTCCGGTGGTATGCGGCAAAAACTGGCGCTAATCTGTACGCTGATTCATCTGCCCGACATCCTGCTGCTGGATGAACCCACCACTGGCGTTGATCCGATATCCCGGCGTGATTTCTGGCAGATCATTCAGAATATCGTCAGCGAGCGTGAGGTTACGGTACTGCTTTCCACCTCCTATATGGATGAAGCGGAGCGCTGCCATCAAATCGCGATGATGCATCAGGGCGAATTTATCGCCCAGGGCACCCCCACCGAGCTGGTCAAAACCCTGCGGGGACAACTGCTACAGCTAACCGCGCCGCCCGGCAACGATCTACTGCCAACTCTGCGTGACTGGCCAATGTGTGAAACCGTGGTGCAGATTGGCCAGCACTATCGACTGCTGACGCTGGACAAGACCGATGATGCTACAGATATCGAAACTTCCCTGCGCACATTGTTAAACGAGGTTGTGCCCGGGCAGGTCAATATTGAACACCCCACCCCCTCTCTGGAAGATGTGTTTATACAGCATACCAGAACAGAAAAGCTTGCCCGGCCATCGGATCATTCTTCGACACCCACATCAAACCATCTTTCAGACCATCTGTTTGAGACCCCCTGGGGTAAACAACAGCAGATCGACTGTGCTATCAACACAAAAAATATCAGCTGCCAATTTGGGGATTTTACAGCCGTCGATCAGGTCGACCTGGCAGTTGAACCCGGTGAAATTTTTGGATTACTGGGGCCTAATGGAGCAGGTAAAACCACCCTGATTAAAATGCTCTGTGGCCTGCAAAAAAGCAGTGCCGGTAGCGCCCAGGTGATTGGCTACGATACCGACACGGAAAAAAGGAAACTACGACATCGCATCGGTTATATGTCACAAAAATTCTCGCTTTACCGTGATCTCAGCGTGGTGGAAAACATGCACCTCTACAGCGGTCTATACGGTATAAAAAAAGCGGTTCGTGAACAGCGTATCGGGGTGTTATTGGAGCGGCTTGATCTTGCTGGACTGGGTAACCGTAATACCCTTTCCCTGCCGCTCGGAATTCGCCAGCGGGTGGCACTGGCCTGCGCGCTGATCCATCAGCCGCTGTTATTGTTTCTCGACGAGCCGACCTCCGGTGTTGACCCGGTGGCACGGCGGCAATTTTGGGAGATCGTACACGCACTGGCGGAGAATGAAGGGGTCACTATTATTGTTTCGACACACTATATGGATGAGGCGGAACACTGCCACCGGCTCGGGTTTATGCAGCAGGGCAGGATGGTGATTACCGGTACGCCGGATCAACTTAAACAACAGGCAGAGCAGATGGATGGCAGTCTGGTGACAATTGAATCCGAACAGTTCGCCGCTGCCTTTGAAGCACTGAAGCCGGAGTTCAGCGGTGCTATCTATTACGGCCGCCGTGTTCAATGGCAGTCCAAAACTCCGCAACAGGATCAGGATCGCGCCGCCGAAATTCTTCAGCAATCGGGCATTAAAGCCACCGTTGGCTGCCACCCTTTATCCATAGAGGAAGCTTTTGTCAGTTTTATTCAACATGACCTGTCGATCCAGAATCAGTTGGGAGCTGCCTGAAGCTAATGGAATTTTTTCGCCGCAGTCGAGCCCTTGCAGTAAAAGAAACCCGTGAACTGTTTCGTGATCCGACCTACCTCGGCCTGTCATTTTTTATCCCCATTTTATTGCTGCAACTATTTGGTTACGGCCTTAGCCTTGACGTAAAAAACCTTCCCATCGTGTTTGTTGATACCAACAATAGTGCTATTAGCAGGGAATATATCGACAGTTTTGTGCACTCGGAATATTTTGATCTTATCGGCATCACACGAGATGCGGAGCAAGCGCGGGAGCTAATGCAACGGGGTACGGCTCGGGTAGTGGTTGAGCTGCCAACTAATTTTTCCCGCGATATTGTCAGTGGTAAAAAAGTTGCAATAGCGGTGACGATTGATGGTTCATTCCCTACTCGGGCCGGAATCATCCAGTCCTATATCAATGCGATTAACGCGAAAAACAATCTCGAACTGATTCACAAAATGGCAGCGCAATATGGGTTAGACCCGGATGCATTGATGCCGATTGAGATGCGACTTTCGGTCTGGTACAACCCGGCACTGGAAAGCATCAATATGATCATACCGGGCATACTGGTACTTATTTTGATGCTGTTTCCCGCCATACTCGGCGCGCTGTTAGTAGTACGCGAGAAAGAGGACGGAACCATATTTAATCTCTACAGCTCGCCCATTCGACGCTGGGAAATTGTGCTGGGCAAAGCGGCTCCCTATGTAGTCGTCGCCTTTATCGACTATTTGATTATTTACGCCGCCAGTATTTTGCAGTTTGATGTACGTTTTGTGGGTAGTTTCTGGGTAATTTCCAGCGCCGCTTTTCTCTACTGTATCTGCACCATCGGTATGGGTCTGCTGTTCTCCATCATCACCCAAACCCAGCTGGCGGCAATGCTACTCACCTTCCTACTTACCGTAACCCCGGCGTTTAGTTACTCCGGTTTTACCACACCCATCGCCAGCATGGATTCACTCGGGCAATTTATTGCTCACCTGATACCCGCCACCTATTTTATGGATATTGTACGCGGCAGTTATTTAAAAGGGTTAGGGTTTGAATACTACGCCAGCGATCTTGCATCACTGGCCATCTATACAGTTGTGATATACACCATATGCATCGTCCTCCTGAAAAAGAGAATAGGCTAATGTGGTTTCGTCTGTGGGTTTTGATCGGCAAGGAGTTCCGGCAACTGTTTCGGGATATCCCCATCATGCTAATTATGGTGTGGGCTTTCACCGGAGCCATATACGTGGCAGGGCATGCAATCGATTTAGGCATTAATCAATACCCTATCGCGATCTACGATATGGATAAAAGCGATTCCAGCCGCGAACTGGTCTCGTTGATGCGCCAGCCCTATTTCAAGATCGTCGCCAATCTCGAAAGCGACAAACAAGTTACACCTTTTCTTGATCTTGGAAAAGGCAGTCTGGTGGTGATTATCCCGCCGGATTTTTCCCGCAACATTGAAGGTAGAAAGGCCCAATTTCAGGTGATCAGTGATGGCACCCAATCCCAGACCGCAATGCTGGCGATCAGCTATATCGGCATGATGACCTATCAGTACAACATGCAACTTTTGTTGAATAATCCCAGCGCCAGCCTGGCGGGAATTTCTGCGGATTCATTACCGGGTATCGATTCCCGGGTGCGGATTGAATACAACCCCAATATGGACAACACCTGGTTCACCAGCCTGCTCGAACTGTTCAACATGATCACCCTGATCGGCATGCTGCTCACCGCCGCTGCACTGGTACGTGAAAAACTCTACGGCACCCTCGATCAACTGATGGTCACACCGGTTCAACCACTGGAACTGTTCCTCGCTAAAATCATTCCACCGCTAATTCTAACGATGATGCTTTCATTGGTTGGACTCTACTTCGTAGTACACCAGATATTCGGCACTCCGCTGCGTGGCAATATGCTGCTGTTCTACGGAGTTGCAGTGCTGTACTGTTTTTCGATCTCCTCCCTGGGCCTGATCATCGCGCTTTTTGCTCGCAATATCGCCCAGGCGATGCTGATACTGTTTATGATTTTAATACCGATGATGTTCCTGTCCGGCGCCATGACACCACCGGAAAGCATGTCCCCGATCATGAACTACCTAAGCATGTTGTCACCGATGCGCTACTTTATGGATTTTGGTTATCAGGTGCTATTCAAAGGCAATGGCTTTGCCTATGTATGGCTGGATATTCTGGGAATTGTTATCTTTGGTACGATTATTTTTTGCGGATCGTTATGGCGATTCAGGAAAATGATTAGCTGATAAAACTGCTGTAGCTAAGACACTACCTCGACTACAACCGGAAAAATTTCTACCCGATTTCTGCCACTATTTTTGGCATGATAGAGTGCTTTATCAGCCTGCCCCACCAGTTGATCCAGCGGCATTCCCGGCTGACCGTGGGTAACACCGAAGCTTGCAGTGTAGGTAATTTCTTTGTTTTCGAAGGTAACTGTGCGCTGAATAAGCGCACCGCGCATCCTTTCCGACAGTGCCGCGGCATCAGGCAACTGGGTTTCAGGTAATAGCGCAATAAACTCTTCACCCCCATAACGACCAAACAGATCGGTCTCACGAAAATTCTGGCACATCACTTCGGCTATATCTTTAATCACCTTGTCACCAGCCTGATGACCATAGGTATCGTTGATTGCCTTAAAATTATCAATATCAATCAGTATCAGTGAAATATCACGCTCATATCTTTGTGCCCTTTGAATTTCCTGTTCAGCGGCTTCGGTGAACCGCCTGCGATTGTACAGTCCGGTCAACTCGTCATGGCTAGCTAGATCCTGATAGCTTTCGACCAACTTTTCATGCCCCATAATACTGAAGCCAATCGATACCAATAAGACATTGAGGCTATAGGTCGCCAGATAAATACGCTGCATTGGGCTTTCAGTCAGTAAGCCTGCGTAGCCTTCATCCCCGGCCAGTAACGTCATCAGACGGGCAAAACAGACCAGTGCGCTTGTTCCGGCACAGATGCTTACAAAATAAACTCCAAACTGGAACTTTAGAACGTTCCGACCACTAAGGGCGACCCAGGCAGCCACGCTCAGTAAAACGATATTTCCAGTTGATGCAAACATGGTCCGAATCTGCTGCCCCTGCCCCGGAGCCAGGGAATAGATCATCCCCAGCATAATAAACACCACGCAAATCAACAGCAGTTTCCAGGGCACCGGACGGTCAAGAAATATTGAAATAGCAGCTACCATCAGGGAAATGCTCAGCCCCAGAAACCCGTTACCCAATACCACTGAAAGCAGATCCGGAATAAATCCCCGGGCAGCAATTAATGCTGAGGCTAAAGTTGCTACAAGCAACGCAAAACCCCAGGTTTTAAACCCTTTGATTGATTCCGGAAAACTCCGAGCCTGTACAGAAAAAACGATCATCATCACGAACGCGGCTAACGTAGTCGTAAAAATAAAGGTTCGTGGGTCCAACTCCATCCTGTTCAATATTCCTGTACTTTAGGTAATGTTATGGTGCCGGGTGCGATTTTATCAAAATATTTGGGCACGCTTTGCAACGGGCAAAAATGATCCCATCAGAAACTAGCTGTAAGAAACTATAGCATTCACATATAACATCAAGGGACTTGCGACAAAAAATGCTGTTCAGCGCCAGTATTGACCGGCAATTTCGCGTTTATATATGGATATGACTGGATATTGTGGGGTTATCGCTTTTGAGGTGGTTCTTTGCTGCGGAGTACCAGGATAATTCAAAAAAATAGCCATTGATAAAATGACTACAGGCTGGACTCTGGAACGATGACAAGTGGAAATACTTCCACTCTATTTTTTCCCTCTTTCTTGGCATGATAAAGTGCCTTATCGGCCTGCCCGACAGTCTTTTCGAGCGGCAATCCAGGCTGGGCCTGTGCCACACCAAAACTGGCTGAATAAGTGATTTCGCCACCTTCAAATACAACAGTGCGCTGATCTACCGCACTCCGTACTCTTTCAACAATCGTTTTCGCGTCAACCATCGGGGTCTCGGGCAATAGTGCTATAAACTCTTCACCGCCGTATCGGCCCAATAGATCGATATCCCTAAAATTGTGATGCATTACCGCAGCAATATCCTTAATCACGGCATCACCGGCCTGGTGCCCGCATGTATCATTGATCTGTTTAAAGTTATCAATATCGATCAATACCAGAGAAATATCACAATGATATCTTTCAGCGCGCTGAGCTTCCCGCTCTGCCAGCTCAATAAACCTTGTGCGGCTGTATAGACCAGTCAATCCATCGCGGCTGGCAAGAGCCTGATAACTGTCTACCAGTTTTTCATGTCCCATAATGCTGAACCCAACCGAGGCTAGCAATACATTGATATTGTATGACATGAGATAGATACGTTGTACCGGGCTTTCATCTAGCAGCCCTCCATGCGGCTCTCCGATTCCTGCCACTAAAGTCACCAGGCGAGCAAAACAGGTCAATGTGGTGATACCTGCACAGATACTAGAAAAGTAGATACCAAGCTGGAACTGACTCTTATCACGGCCTTTGAGAATGGCCCAGGTAACCATACCAAGTAACACAGTATTACTACCTGAACCCAGTATGGTTCGAATTTTTTGCTCTTGTTCGGTACTGAGGCACCAAACCATCCCAGCCACAACAAATACCACACAAACAACCGACAGCTTCCAGGGCACTGGATTATTGTGAAATATTGAAATAGCCACAATCATCAGCGCGATACCCAATGCTAACAACCCATTGCCCAGTACGATGGAAACAGGGCCGGGGATAAAACCCCGGGCGGCAAGCAGTGCCGCAGCCAGCGTTACAGTAAACAGTGCAATGCCCCAGACGTTAAAACCTTTGATCGATTTCGGGAAGCTTCGTGCTTGCCCAAAAAAAATGATCATCATCATCAACGCAGCTAACATCGAGGCGACAATAAACGTCTGCGGGTCAAGCTCCATTCTGTTTAATCTTCCTCTGCGTAGGCCGCATCAAGTTTTTTTGATACAAATGTAGGGCATTGTGCGCCCTGGTATCGACAAATAAAAAAACCTGCCTTTACCCAGACAGGTTTGCATGGTGAGCATTGTCGCTACTCTAAAAACAGTTCTATTGCTAATACTCTTGATCCTGAAAACTATAGCATTCCCTTATGAAACGTGTGGACTAGTCATTGCAGCACGACTGTTTGAAGAATTACGTTCTGTTTGCGCAATGCGCACATTGAGGGTCTTTCGGCAGTCTCAGCTCACGCCAGCCCATGGTTCGGCCATCCAGCACCAACAGTCGCCCGGTTAAGGGCTGGCCAAGGCCGGTAATCAGTTTGATCACTTCAAGCGCCTGAATGGAACCGATGATGCCCACCATCGGGGCTAGCACACCGCTTTCAGAGCAACTGAGGTTTTCATCACCTGTGTCTTTATAGAGACAGTGATAGCAGGGTGAATCGGGATTGCGACTATCGAATACGCTGATCTGGCCATCCATACGAATAGCGGCACCGGAGACCAGCGGGGTTTTTGACTCAATACATGCGCGATTAATGGCAAAACGGGTTGTGAAGTTATCGCTGGCATCCACTACGATATCCGCCAACGCTACCTGTTCACGCAAGGTTTCACCTTCCAATCGGCAGGAAAGGCCGGATATCCGGATATCCGGATTAAGTGCGCGTAACGTTCCTGTTGCGGACTCCACCTTGGTTTGCCCGATGCTTTTATCATTGTGAATGATTTGCCGCTGCAAGTTTGATAGCTCCACCTGATCATCATCCGCCAGTATCAGGTGTCCGACACCACTGGTGGCCAGATACATTGCAGCGGGAGAACCAAGCCCACCCAGGCCGACTATCAGCACGCTGGCATCCAGCAGTTTTTGCTGCCCTTCGATATCGATCTCCGGCAGCATGATCTGACGGCTGTAACGCAGTAATTGTTGATCGTCATTCAGGCTCATAATGATCTCTGTTTAAACTGGGGCTAATCGGCCGAGGGTCACTCGTTCGTGTCCAGCCAGATCACGACGGGTTTCTACTTCTGAAAAACCCGCTGTTAAAAATAGCTTTCTAACCGACTCACCCTGCTGATATCCGTGCTCGACAAGCAATCTGCCGGACGGTTTCAGGTATTGCTCTGCATTGTCGATAATCTCACGAAGATCCGCTAAACCATCATCATTTGCGACCAGCGCGGATGTGGGTTCAAACCGCACATCACCCTGCCCTAGATGTGGATCATCGTACTCGATATAGGGTGGGTTGCTTATAATTAGATCAAACTGCAGTGTCTGCGATCCGGTATCGTTTTCCAAAGCCTGGTACCAGCCTCCGACCTTAAACTGCACGCTGCGGATAGCATTCCGCAATGCATTGGATTGTGCTGCTTCAATAATCTCGGTGGATTGATCGGTTGCGGTTATTTGCCAGTCTGGTCGCTCAGATGCGATGGCTAAAGCGATTGCGCCGGTACCGGTACCAAGATCAAGCGCATGGATGTCTGACTGATCGCCATAAAGCTGGATAGCCAGCTCAACCAGCAGCTCTGTCTCCGGGCGCGGAATCAGGGTGGTCGGACTGACTATAAGATCAAGACTCCAGAATCCCCAGTGGCCCAAAATATAGGCCAGTGGTTCGCCTTTTAAGCGACGGGCTAACAGTTCTTGAAAGCGCTGAAACAGCGCTGGCTCAATCTCTGTATCGGAATGGCTGCTCAAATAGCTGGCGGGTTTATCGAGCAAGTCCTCCAGCATCCAGCGGACTTCCAACTCCGGAGTGTCGCTGACCGCTGCTAGCGCCCAATCTTTACTGATGATTTCCGAGAGAGTGAGCACTGCAACGCCTGGCTGACCTACTGGGACAACGCCGCCAGTTGATCCGCCTGATGCTCATTGATCAGCGGCTCAATCACCGCGTCGAGGTCACCTTCCATCACTTCCGCTAATTTGTACAGGGTAAGGTTAATGCGGTGATCGGTAAGACGACCCTGTGGGAAGTTGTAGGTACGAATACGTTCGGAGCGATCGCCGCTTCCCACGAGTGATTTACGCGATTCAGCGTTTTCCTGATCCTGTTTCGATTGCGCCTGGTCGAGCAATTTTGCCGACAGTAGCGACATCGCCCGTGCTTTGTTTTTGTGCTGGGAGCGTTCATCCTGACACTCCACCACCACACCTGTCGGCAGGTGAGTTAAGCGAACTGCAGAATCGGTTTTGTTGACGTGCTGACCACCGGCACCGGAGGCGCGGTAGGTATCTACCCGCAGATCCGATTTATTGATCTCAACCTCACCAATGCCTTCCGCCTCGGGCAAAATAGCCACAGTACAGGCGGAGGTGTGAACCCGGCCCTGGGATTCGGTTTCCGGAACCCGCTGTACCCGGTGAACGCCGGATTCAAATTTAAGCCGTGAATACACGTCTTTGCCAGATACCCGAATAATGATCTCTTTGTAGCCACCGTGGTCGCCCTGGCGTTCATTCAACACTTCCATGCGCCAGCCCAGATCATCCGCATAGCGGTTGTACATGCGATACAGGTCACCGACAAAAATCGCTGCTTCGTCGCCACCGGTTCCGGCTCGGATCTCTAAAAAGGTATTGTGGCTGTCGTTGGGGTCTTTCGGCAGTAGTAGTTTTTGCAGATCCAGCGTCAGTCTTTCCTGCAACTCTGTCGCTTCGCTAATCTCCTCCTCCGCCATCGCCTTCATTTCAGGATCTTCATCCTTTGCAAGCAGTCGCGCTTCGGTTAGATTTTCATCACTCTGCTCATACTCGGCGAAACATTTCACCACCGGTTCCAGCTCGGTATATTCTCGCGAGAGGTCTCGGAATTTGTTCTGATCGTTGATGATTTCCGGCTCGCTTAATAGCCCAGCCAGATCTTCATGGCGTTCTTTGAGAAGTTCAAGTTTGGTATAGATAGATGCTTTCATTCAAAAATTCGGTCAGTCAAAATTCAGTGTATTCACAAATTGCTGGCTTTCAGCCAGATCAAGGTCGAGAAGATCAGCCGCCAGCGTAAGGGATTCATTTCTACCCTCCGCGCCAAGCTCTTTGAGCCGGATGCTGGGGTGATGAATCAGTTTATTGGTGAGTCGGTTAGCCAGAGTTTCGATTACTTTTTGCGGATCATCGCCCTTGGCGAGCATTCGTAGCGCATTTTCAAGCTGCTCATCGCGCAGTTTTTCTGACGCAGAGCGGTAACAGCGGATCAAACCAACCGCCTCTTTTCCGCGATGCTCGCGGATAAAATCATCCACGCCGGACTGAATCAGCAGCTCAGCCTCAAGTGCAGCGCCTTCGCGGTTTTTGATATTGGCCTGCACCACATCATGAAGATCATCAACGGTATAAAGATAGATATCCGCCAGATCACCCACCTGTGGTTCGATATCCCGAGGCACGGCCAGGTCTACCATAAAGATGGGTTTGTGCTTGCGTTTTTTTAGTGCTGCTTCAACGGTACCTTTACCCAACAACGGCAATGTACTGGCGGTGGATGAGATCACAATATCGGATCGAACCAGTTGATCTGGTATATCCGACAGTAATATCGCTTCGGCGCCCAGTGCCTGGGCTAGCCGGTCGCCACGCTCCCGGGTTCGGTTCGCAACCACAAGATTGGTGACACCAAACTCCTTCAGGTGCCGGCCAACCAGCTCAATGGTTTCCCCTGCGCCAATCAATAACGCACGGCTTTTTTCCGGATTACTAAAAATCCGTTTGGCCAGATGCACAGCGGCGTATGCTACAGATACAGGGTTTCGACCAATATCGGTATGGGTTCGTACCTGTTTGGCAACCAGAAAAGTTTTCTGGAAAACGTGATTGAGGTGTTCGCCAACGGTGCTGGCTTGCTGGGAATAACTGTAGGCCTGTTTCATCTGGCCAAGAATCTGTGGTTCGCCCAATACCATCGAATCCAGCCCAGCGGCTACTTTCATGATATGTTGCAGCGCATGACTGCCCTGATGCACATAACTGGCTTTGACTAGCTCGGCCTGGTCAATCTGACGATGATCGCCGAGCCAGTTTATCAATCGGTCAGATGCATGATCCGGCGTATCCGATACACAATAAAATTCGGTACGGTTGCAGGTAGAAAGCACCGCCACCTCTTTTAGTTGCGCGCTCTGTTTTGCATCAGCCAACGCTGAACTCAGCTGTTCAGGGTTAAACGCAACTTTTTCACGAACAGAAATATCTGCGGTATTGTGATTGATGCCGAAGGCCAAAAGACTCATGATAGATTTTAAGCAATTCACCCATTGAACTCGGCCAGCGATTTTCCGTCCAACGCTGACTGGAGTGTGGTATAAACTTTCTGACTGGAGCTGGCTTCCGCGCCGAGTCAAAATACGTATAAAGCCGCGCAGTATATCACCACGCAGGGTATTTGAGACTTAATTGGGTTATATAATCATTATTCAACAATTTCTATCGCCGCTAAAACGATTCACCCGTTTTGATCCAACACGATCTGGCAGGCCATTGGCTATATTCACAGGCCTGTTATTCCTGTTCCTGGGCGGTTGCGCATCTATCGATAGCACCGACGACGCCCCTGCGCAGACCAGACAGGTCACTATGTCGTCGGCGGAAACACCCCCACCCCCTGCAACCCCATTCCCGACAGACGCGCTCTATTCACTGTTAGCCGCAGAACTGGCAGGAGCACGGGAGCAGTATGGCGTCGCGCTACGCAACTACCTTTATCAGGCGAAAAAAACCAAAGATCCGAATGTGATCAGACGTACGATGCAGATTGCGCGATATGTAAAATCTGACTCTGCATTGCTGGAAGCCGCACTGCTCTACTACGAAATAGAGCCAAACAATATTGAAGCGATGCAGATGGCCGCGTTGCAGCTTGCCCGGGCAAATCAGTTTGATGCTTCATTTGAACTGTACGTAAAAATTATCGCAAAACAGAGTGCAACCCAACTGGATTTTCTCGCATCCCAGATCGTCGCCCCCAAAGAATCACCCGCTGCTCGTTTTTTAACCGCATACCAGCAGCTTCTGAATACGGAACCTAAAAGAGAAGACCTGCTGCTAGGCACCGCTATTTTATTGCAGGCACAGAACCAGTCCGAACAAGCATTGGTGCTGGTGGAAAGGGTTCTGGCGGATCACCCCAATGACTTCCAGCCTAATCTACTCAAAAGCCGCATTCTAATTGCCGAAAACCGCTACCCGGATGCTCTGGCACATATTCAGGATGCGGTTGAAAACACCCCAAAGGACTATCGCCTGCGGATGCAGTACATTCATATCCTGCTCATCAACAGACGCCCGGAGGATAAAGAGTATTTCAGACAGAACGAAGCGCTGCTGCGCGAGCAGTTCCATCAAATATTATTGCAAAACCCCCGCAGCCCTGCCGCTATCACCAGCCTGTCCAGCACTGCAGCCCAGGCCGGGCTGATCGACATCTCCGAACTTTACCTGAAGCAACAAATTGCTGTCGGTTACAACGCTGCCCAGGCCTACTATTATCTTGGCCAGTTTGCAGAGTCGGCAGGTCGTCTGGATGAAGCACTGATCCACTACCAACAGGTAGACAGGGGGCCACTACTTGCGGCCATCACGCAACGCGCCGATATCTTGTTCCGCCAGGGCAAAAACACTGAAGCACAAAACCTGCTCAAGCAAACACGAAGCCAGTATCCGGAACAACAGATTCAGGTATACCAGATAGAGATCGAGCTGCTCGCAAGGCATAAACAACCGGATACCGCATTAAAACTGGCCAACCGTGCATTACAGCAATCCAAAGATGATCCTGGGCTTCTGTATACCCGCTCAATGCTTTATGAAAGAACCGGCGACATAAAACAGGCCGAAGCAGATCTGCGTGCCATCATCGAACAACAACCGGACAACAGCATGGCATTAAATGCCCTTGGCTATTCCCTGACGGTTCATACAGAACGATATGATGAAGCATTGGAGCTGATCACTCGGGCGCTGGCAATAGACCCCGAAGAAGCGGCCATTATTGATAGCCTGGGCTGGTTACAATACCGTATGGGCTCCCTTGATGAGGCGCAAAAAAACCTTGAGCGTGCCCATAAAAAATTCAAAGACCCAGAGGTGATTGCTCATCTGGCCGAAGTACTTTGGGTACGGGGGGAGAAGCAACGCGCATCTGAACTGCTGCATAACGGGCTCAAGGCCCAACCCGACAATCCCCAGCTGTTGATGGTGATTGATAAATTCAAGATACCTATGCCACCTGAGCCACCCGCACCAGAAGCCACGGCAAACTAAAAGGATGCGGTTAACGGCTTTCTATCGATTGCGCCCAGCAAAATTTACCGCCGCACCTTTTTTTAAAACGACAGTTTTTATAGCGATGCTTCTCCTAAGTGCCTGCGCCTCGAACCGCGGCCCGGAAACCGCAGAGCAGAACGATTCGATCCGTTGGCAACAGCACCTCAATGAGGTGCAAAAAATAGCTGGCTGGTATGTCACCGCAAAAATCATCATCAAATCTGCGGATGAACGGTTCAGCGGCTATCTGGCCTGGCAACAGGGCCAGGCAGATTATGAGATCGATTTTGTTGGCCCGATGGGTGCCGGAGCCATGCGAATAACCGGTAATGCGGAACAATCATTGCTGATAATCCCCGATAAACCAGCCTACTCAGGCAGCTCACCAGAACAATTGCTACGGGATAATACTGGCTACCGACTGCCGGTTTCACAATTCTATTACTGGGCACGGGGTATCCCCAACCCCGAACTACCCTACCAACCCCGGCTAAACCACAGGGGTCAATTAAAACAGCTCCGGCAACTTGACTGGGATCTGGAGTATTCAGATTACCAGCCCTTTAACGGCGCCGTTCTCCCCGGGAAAGTGGTGATGGTCAGTGGCGAGCTCGAGATAAAACTGATCCGCCTCAACTGGCAGGCGATTGATTCCGCCGTTCCCTGATTGACTCTGCTAAAACCTGATATGAACAAAAAACCACTGATACTACCGGCACCGGCAAAGATAAACCGATTCCTGCATATTACCGGTCGCCGTGCAGATGGCTACCATGAGCTGCAAACCCTGTTTCAGCTAATCGATTACGGCGATGAACTACAGTTTTCGCTTCGATCCAACGATCAAATCAACCTGCTCGACAATATACCCGGGCTGCCACCGGAGCAAAACCTGGTGGTTCGGGCCGCGATTGCCCTGCAACAGGCAACCGGCTGTACAACTGGGGCCGATATAAAGTTGATCAAAAAAATACCGGCGGGCGGTGGCCTGGGGGGCGGCAGCTCCGATGCGGCCACAACTTTGCTCGGGCTCAACCATCTTTGGGGCACCCAGCATCCAACATCAACACTGCTGGAAATAGCCCAGACATTAGGTGCGGATGTACCAGTTTTTGTTCAGGGTAATACTGCCTGGGGCGAAGGTATCGGCGAACAACTGGAAAAGGTGGATATGCCCAGCAGCTGGGTATTGGTAATCAAACCAGACTGTGAGGTCTCTACTGCACGATTATTTTCCCACCCTGAATTGACACGAGACCATTCTCCCATCACAATAGCGCGCTTTCTGGAGCAGGGTGCTGGAAATGACTTCGAACCGCTGGTTCGAAAACTCTACCCAGCGGTCGATCAAGGGCTGAACTGGCTCGGCCAATACGCCGATGCTCAGCTTACTGGAACCGGGGCCTGTTTGTTCGCACTATTTGCAGATCAGCAACAGGCTCAAGAGGTTTTAAAGCAGCTACCAAAGTCTTTTTCAGGTTTTGTTGCTGCCACAGTAAACCGATCACCGCTTCATGAAATTCTGGGTCTATAATAGATTCAGGCAAATATTTGATATATATAGAGAACTTTGCACGGGAGATGATTTTGCTCTCATACAAAGGTCTCGTCTAAAGAATTGGGGCGTCGCCAAGCGGTAAGGCCCGGGGTTTTGATCCCCGTATGCGCAGGTTCGAATCCTGCCGCCCCAGCCATTTTTAGTAGTATGAGACCCCCAATCTGTTTTTTCCTGTCCCCCACCCTGCAGAGCAAAACACGTGACCAGACTTAGAATTTTTACCGGCAACGCCACCCCTGAGCTGGCTCGTAGCATATCCCACAAGCTCGGGCTTCCAATGGGCAACGCCGATGTAGGAAGTTTTAGTGATGGCGAAGTCGCCGTAGAGGTGAATGAAAACGTGCGGGGGCACGACGTTTTCATCATCCAGTCCACCTGTCTTCCTACCAACGATAATTTGATGGAACTGGTGATTTTGGCGGATGCACTACGTCGCGCATCGGCAGCTCGTATTACTGCCGTTATCCCCTATTTTGGTTATTCACGCCAGGATCGACGAGTACGCTCAGCACGGGTACCGATCAGTGCAAAAGTAGTCGCGGATATGATTGGCGGTGTCGGTATCGACCGGGTCATGACCGTTGATCTACATGCCGATCAGGTTCAGGGCTTTTTTAATATGCCGGTAGATAACGTCTACGGCTCACCGGTTTTGCTGACCGATATTGTTCGCTGCAACTACCAGAACCTTACCGTAGTCTCCCCAGATGTGGGCGGTGTTGTAAGGGCGCGAGCTTTCGCAAAACAACTGGATGATGCGGATTTGGCCATTATTGATAAACGTCGGCCACAGGCAAATGAAGCACAGGTAATGAATATTATTGGCGATGTTGAAGGCCGTACCTGCGTAATCGTCGACGACATGGTGGATACCGCTGGCACGCTTTGCAAAGCCGCCGAGGCTCTTAAAGAGCATGGCGCAGAAAAGGTCGTAGCCTATTGCACACACGCCGTGCTGTCGGGCAAAGCGATTGAGAATATTTCAGGCTCAATACTGGATGAGTTAGTCGTCACCGACACCATCCCGCTTACTGATGCAGCCGCAAGCTGTGATCGTATTCGCCAGCTGTCTCTGGACAACCTGCTGGCAGAAGCGATTCGACGAGTCAGTAACGAAGAATCCATTAGCGCGATGTTCTTATAGTAGATCGCTGCATACACATATTTAATTTACGATTTTTTATAACCCATCTGTTTTTGGTCGCAGAAAGCAGGTGTTTTTTCACTTAGGAGAACAGGCAAATGTCTAACGAATATGAACTAACCGCCGAGATTCGCACGGATGTAGGGAAGGGTGCGAGCCGCCGCCTACGTCGTTTAGCGGACAAAGTACCAGCCATTTTATATGGTGCGGGCAAAGAGCCATTGATGCTCACATTAACCCACAAAGATTTTATCAAAGCGCTGGAGAATGAAGCATTTTATTCCCACGTAATCACCATTAAACATGACAATGGTGAAGACCAGGCGATTCTGAAAGACCTTCAGCGTCACCCGGCCAAGATCAAGATCCTGCACGCCGATTTCCTTCGCGTAAGCATGGACGTGAAAATTCAGGTTAAAGTGCCTCTGCACTTCTTGAACGAAGAAAACTGTATCGGCGTTAAATTGGGTGGCGGTCGTATCTCCCACGCGATGACCGAACTGGAAATCAGCTGCCTACCGGGTGATCTTCCTGAGTTCCTCGAAATTGATATGGAAAACCACGATCTGGGTGCACACATTCACATCTCCGATATCAAACTACCTGCTGGTATTGAGAGCGTAGCCCTCAGCTATGGCGAAGATCACGATCTTCAGGTTGCTGCAGTCGTAGCAAGCAAAGCGATTGAAGAAGAGATAGAAGAAGGCGCACCAGTTGCACCTGAGAACGAAGGCGAAGACGAAACCGAAGAGGATTCTTGATAGAACCTCTTCTCTGGATTGTCGGTTTAGGCAATCCCGGATCGAAATACCAGGGCACCCGCCATAACGCGGGTGCCTTGTTCGTTTCGATGCTTGCAGATCAGCATAACTGCACCCTTCAAGCGGATAAAAAACTGTTAGGCCATTCAGGTTTCATCCATGTTGATGGCAAAAAAATTGGCCTGTTAATTCCGAATACCTTTATGAATCTGAGTGGGCAATCAGTTATTGCTCTGCTGCAGTTTTATAAACTGTCACCGGCCAACATTCTTGTGGCCCACGACGAACTTGATCTACCCCCCGGCACCAGCCGCTTTAAACAGGGCGGTGGTCACGGCGGCCATAACGGGCTACGGGATATCATCGAAAAATTCTCCGGAAAAAAGGATTTTCACCGCTTACGGATCGGCATTGGTCATCCCGGTGATCGCAGCCAGGTCGTAAATTTTGTATTGCACACAGCGTCCAAACCGGAACAACTTTTAATTGAAGATAGCCTGGATCAAGCCCTGAGGGCTATTCCCCAGGCTATCGGCGGCAACTGGCAAAAAGCCATGTTTGAGTTGCACAGCCCAACTAACACACCCACCAACTAGAGGTCATCCCGATGGGTTTTCGATGCGGAATCGTAGGTCTGCCAAACGTAGGCAAGTCCACGTTATTTAATGCACTGACAAAGGCAGGGATCGGTGCTGAAAACTTCCCATTCTGCACCATCGACCCCAACGTTGGCGTAGTACCGGTGCCCGACCCACGTCAGGACAAAATCGCCGAATTCGTCAACCCCGAGCGTATCGTGCCCACCAGCATGGAATTTGTTGATATCGCCGGACTGGTCGAAGGAGCATCCAAAGGCGAAGGGCTTGGCAACCAGTTCCTCGCCAATATCCGTGAAACCGACGCGATTGCCCACGTGGTACGCTGCTTTGAAAACCCCGACGTAATCCACGTCGCCAACAAAATCAGCCCAACCGATGATATCGAGATCATCAACGTAGAGCTTGCGCTGGCGGATCTCGACTCCGTTGAAAAAGCACTCACCAAAGCTATTCGTGCCGCTAAAGGCGGTGATCAGGACGCGATCAAAGAGAAAGCTGTACTTGAGTATATATTGCCAACCCTGAATGAAGCGAAACCGGTTCGTGCACTTAATCTTGATGAAGACCAACTTCACGCGGTGCGGAACCTGCATCTGCTCACCATCAAACCCACCATGTACATCGCCAACGTCGATGAAGATGGTTTCGAAGACAACCCGTTTCTTGATCAACTGAACGTCATAGCAGAGCAGGAAAACGCCATTGTTGTCGTCATCTGCAACAAACTCGAAGCAGAAATTTCTGAACTGGAAGAAGACGAAAAACTCGAATTCCTCGAAGACCTCGGCATGGAAGAAGCCGGCCTCGACCGTGTTATACGTGCCGGTTACGATTTACTCGGCCTGCAAACCTACTTCACCGCCGGAGTACAGGAAGTACGCGCATGGACTATTCCTATCGGCGCAACCGCACCAAAATCCGCCGCCGTCATTCACACTGATTTCGAGCGAGGTTTTATCCGCGCCGAAGTGATTGGATATCAGGACTACATTGATAACAAAGGTGAACAGGGCTCAAAGGATGCTGGAAAGTGGCGGCTGGAAGGAAAGGATTACATCGTCCAGGATGGCGATATCGTCCACTTCCGATTCAACGTATAGAACAACCCAGCGGGGCGGTATTGCTTGACAAAATAGAGTCAAACATAGAGAATTCGCCCTCGATTTTATGGCTATGTAGCTCAGCTGGTTAGAGCACAGCATTCATAATGCTGGGGTCGGTGGTTCAAGTCCACCCATAGCCACCAAAAACCCATCCAGTAACACCCACCAACGTCCACCAAACCCTTTAATCACAAGGGTTCAAGCCTTCCCATTTGTTCATAAACATCCACTACCTGCACTGATATAACTTCCATTGTGGCGGTATATCTGGCGGTATGTGCTTACCGCCTTAAAAAAACATCTCCAAATAGCATCGGGCCGACGAACACAAATCAAACAAATATAGTCGCTTAAGCCAGGTCAATTGACCTGGTTTTAATCGACTGGATCATTAAAAATAACACCAAGCCAAGTGGTCCAAATAGGAATGTGAGCACCAAACAAAGCAGCACCACAATGTGATGAATGCCTACCTTCACTGATCTTTCCACTTGCCAAGCGCCAATGAACAGATCGAACGCAAGGAAATGTATCCAGCCCGTAAGAAGGTGCCCCATATTTGAGAAGCCGTTAGAAACCCCACTAAGAGACGAATAATCCAACTCGGGCTCAAGCCCCCATAACGACACTAGAGAGAAAACCAAAGCCCCCCACCCTACAAAAGACAAGACTCCAACAACCGAGAACATTGCTTCATAGTTCATTCTAGACGTACCTATCGTTGCAAATAGATTTGAACACTTCTAATGCACTAATAAGTCCCTCGCCACTCGTGCCGTCTAGTAGACGCTTTGAACTTTGTTTTATTGTGGTCGTCGCATCATGAAATAATACCTCTCCAGCAGGCGTGAGCTTAACCAAACTGACCCTTGCATCCCGTGGGTTTTGTTCTTTCATGACCAGGCCAATTTTCTCCATTGGAGATACTATTCTAGTAACTCCTGAAGCCGTCACCCCAACGCTATTGGCCAAATCGATGCGTCTCATTATGTTGTTATGGCTATTACTAAGATGAAATAGAATCATATATTCAGTAAAACCAATACCGTGAATCGCACCTAAGCTACCATCTATTTTTTTAGAAAGCATCGAGTTAGCGCCCCATAAATTAACGACAAACGACATCTCTTTTGGAATTGATTTCACGCTACACCCTTGATAGTTAGCTGATTACTCAAGTATCTATCAATAAAATACTTGCGTCAAACAGCTAGCGGTATTTAGCCATTGAATTAAATTAGGCCGTAAAAGATACAGCAGCTTAAAGAGCAGCTCACGCTAAGCTTTATTCGCCGCCCGTCGCCATTCACGTCGCTGGCGTCGGCACCGACTTTTACTGCGCTGGAGGAATGACAAAGGCAAGACTATTATGCTCGCTGCCACCGATTGAGAGGTTAACCAATGTACCGGGAATGGCGCTGGCTAGCCGATTGCAACTGCAGCGGCGCCCATCGTGGCGCGGTGAAGCTTACCCATGGAGAGCCGCAGACCAGTATCCACTGTGGTTTCTGGTTTATCTCTTGAGGATCAATATTCTTCTGGCGGTGCGGCGAATGCGACTTTTCGGATGTGTTGGCGTGATGCGGATTCTACAGGGCAGCTAATTCACCCAATGGGGCATACGAACCTGTATCTAGGGCCCTCTATTAAACGGCAAAACGTTATCAGGAATCGGCCTTTGGACAATGGTGCTGCGGCGCCCTTCCGTGAGTTTCATTAGCCCGGTCATGGTGCTCCAGAAACGTCGGAACTGCTCCATAGGTTCGAAGTAGTCTTTATCCCCCCCACGTTTACGCAGCAGTTGGTTCGCGAATACGCCGAAATCAAAGCATTCGCTGTCATCTTCGGGCAAGCGACCCATATCGTATGCCCAGCGATCCAGGTGCCATGCGACATCATTGATGTGAGCTTGAACGCTGCGGTTTGAACCGGTCTGGAATACCTGTTGCTCGGCCTGGGCGATCACCATGGGTGTGAGTTTGTCCTGTGCTTCGTCGTTGAGTTGGCAGATTGATGCTACTTCACAGGGGAGCCGTTCTCTAAACAATGCTGGAAAATTCTCGAAATCCCGCTTGGTTAAACCGCAAAAGACCATTGAGTAGCGGCTTTGCAATTCCATCACGATCACGCATTTTCGCCTTTGCACGGTGACGCGATGAGCGTACCACTGCATGGCACGCAGATGCTGATCAACAATAGGTTCGGCACCATTGGACAGGTGCATGGACATATCTTTTGAAAAGGTTTTGCTGAGGTAAAATTGCAGCAACTATTGTTTCCTCAATATGGGGAGTACGGGGGATGCTACGGGTTGGTGTGAGCGGCTGCCCATCCTGTGTAGCCACCGTCGAGGCTATAGACATCGCTATAGCCTTGTTCGACCAAAAAGCCGGCAACCGGCTGACTGGATATGCCATGGTAGCAGACCACTATAATGGGATCTGTTTCGGAACAGGATTGCATAAAGTCAGGTAGATTGTGATTGCCTAGCTGAATCGACCCGTCAATGTGACCAGTCTCAAAGGATGCATCATCCCGGATGTCTGCGATGATCACCTGCTGCTTTGCGCGCATCTGTACGAGGGCCGGGACATCGATTCGCTTAAAACTCATGTATAGCGCTGACCTCTACTCGAAATTCAGGAGCTGATGGGTTCAACCGCACCATCACGCCAGGGTTCGATAATAATTTTAGCATGGCTCTCGGGATCTTTGAGTAGGTCAAATGCGTCGGCGATACCATCAAGCCCGACCTTTCCGCTCAGCCACGGCTTCCAGCTAATGGTGCCATCAGCCAGCGCATTTAGCGCTTGTTCAAATTCTGGTGCTTCGTAATAAAACACGTACTGAATACTTAGCTCTTTCCGCAGCGCTTCGATCGGCATAAAACTATCTTCTGCGGTACAGAGACCCGCAATCACGATTCGTGAATGGGCGGGGGTTTCTGCACAGATTTGCTGCAATAATCCGACTGCACCCACACATTCGAAAATCACCGTTGGTGCCGGTTTTTCATCGAGCCGTTGATTCAAAGGCTCAAAAGCCGAACCTTCGTCGGGGTTAATCACCTCGGTTGCACCGACCATGGTCGCCCGTTCACGTCGATTAGGTGACAGATCACTGGCCAGCACGGTTTTGATTTCACGCATTTTTAACGCGGCGATTACCGCAAGTCCAATCGGGCCGCAACCGATCACCAGTGCAATTTCATCGCCCTTAAGATTAGCTTTGTTAACCGCGTGGATTCCAACAGCCAAAGGCTCAGTGAGTGCTGCGGCTTCTGAAGAAAGGTGATCGGGAACAGGCAGCAGATACTCTTCGCTGAGAATCATGTATTCGGCGTAGGCTCCGGGAGCCTGGGGCGTAACACCTATTCCATCCTGCCCCTCTTTAGTTTTCAGAAAAGGGATAGAGCAAACCCGTTGCCCAACCGCCAGTTGCTGCTGGGTATCCGGGCCAAAAGCCACAATTTCTGAACAATATTCATGCCCCAAAACAAAATCGGTACTGGGCATATCAGGTTGCTGTGCGGCACCTTTCAACATGCTGAACAGGTGAAGATCAGATCCGCAAATTCCGCAGGCCAGATTACGCACCAATACTTGGCCCGAGCCGGGTTCAGGCTTAGCTAATTGATCAACCACAAATTCGCCGTTACGAATAATTGATGCGCGCATCTCTGGGTTCTCCTAAGCAGCTCATTCTAGATAATGTGACAACTAATCAGGAAGCAGCCTGCTCGCCGTTCACAATCACCTTGTCGGATGACAAGCCCTGCGCTTCACAGAGTGCTCGGTAGGCTGCCAGTATGCTTTGAGCATCGGTGATGCTGGTTACATTTCCGTCCTCATCAACATTCACATTTGCGCCGTAGATGGCGAACCAGGTTTCAGTAATGCCTTCCTGATCCTTTGGTGTCATCAGGGTGTGTACAGAACCCGCTGGCTCATACAGATAGGAGCCAGGGGAGTTAATGTACTCTGGATACTCTTTGTAAAACCACTGCCCCTGAATCGTCACCGCAAATACCGAGCCGGTGTGGTAGTGCTTGGCTACCTCCTGACCACCAGGCATACGGGTTTTAACGATCCACAATCCCTGATTCAAATCGACCTGCAATAACTGCATGGAACTGCCATTACCAGAGTCAACAAAGGGGACATCGGTTTCGCTTACGTGAATCGCTTCGGTAAGACCGTGTAGCGGAATAATTGGGGGAGTAGACATTCTCTTTACCTTTATATTATTTATTTGATAGTAAATTAGTGGGCAGGGCAAAACCAGACGCTGCCCAGCTGACAGTGGGCCACACTAACATAGGGGTTATCAAGATGGGAGAGTCGTGCTGAGTTTGTATACAGGTGCGGGCAGATCCCAATCATAAACCAGGATACAAAAAAGCCCCTGTATTCTTGGCAGAAAAAGGGGCATTTTTTATTACCGACTAGTCGAGGGTTAGACCGCTACTAGAAAGGGATATCGTCGTCAAAATCATCAAACCCGCCAGGTGCCGGGCTAGATTGCGCAGGCTCACCAAAGCCACCGCTATCCCGTTGCTGCTGTGGCGCTGATTGGGGTGCTTGCTGAGGTGCAGCGCCACCTTGCTGCTGGTGTCCATAATCGCCACCGCCGGCACTTGCTCCACCACCGCCACGACTATCGAGCATCTGCATCTCGTTACCTACGATCTCGGTAGTGTAACGGTCCTGACCATCCTGACCCTGCCACTTACGTGTTCGCAAGCTACCTTCAACATAAACCTTTGAACCCTTACGCAGGTATTCACCGGCAATTTCGCCAAGGCGATTAAAAAATACGACCCGGTGCCATTCGGTACGTTCCTGCTGCTGCCCTGTATTTTTATCTTTCCAGCTTTCCGAAGTAGCAACGGTGATGTTGGTCACCGCACCACCGGATGGCATATATCGAACTTCTGGGTCTTTGCCTACGTTGCCGATCAAAATTACTTTATTAATACCGCGCGCCATGGTGGTCTCCTGTTTTTATAACTAGGTTATAGCTGGATGAGTTGAGGTCGGTTTTTGGACTGACAAAAATTATATCAGCCGGTGCTACCGGCATCTGTTTTATGGAGAAATATTCTAGCATAACCACCCTCATCAAAGCTTCATTACCTGCGCTTAACTATGGCCCTTGAGAAACCATTGATCGACTACATCATCCTGTCCGGAATATCGTATAATCCTCGGTTTTAGCTGCTGGGCGGAAGATGGACACTATCATTGTCAGAGGGGCTCGCACCCATAATCTGAAAAACATCGATATCGAGATTCCTCGGGATAAACTAATCGTTATCACCGGGCTTTCCGGCTCGGGGAAATCTTCCCTGGCATTCGATACCTTGTACGCAGAGGGACAGCGCCGCTACGTTGAGTCGCTTTCAACCTATGCTCGACAATTCCTGTCGATTATGGAAAAACCGGATATAGACCATATTGAAGGTCTATCGCCAGCCATCTCGATCGAGCAAAAAGCCACTTCCCATAATCCTCGCTCCACCGTTGGTACGATTACCGAAATTTATGACTATCTGCGATTGCTGTTCGCACGGGTGGGCGAGCCGCGGTGTCCCAAACACGGTGAACCACTTGAGGCTCAGACCGTAAGTCAGATGGTGGACAAAGTACTGGAGCTACCGGTCGGCAGCAAACTGATGCTGTTGGCCCCAGTGGTTCGTGATCGCAAAGGAGAACACCTGCATCTATTTGAAGAGCTTAGAGCTGGTGGATTTATACGTGCGCGTATCAACGGCATTATTACTGATCTGGATGAGACGCCGGAGCTCGATAAAAAACGTAAGCACAGCATCGAGGTGGTGATTGATCGATTCAAGATAACCGATGATATTCGCCTGCGGCTTGCTGAATCATTCGAAACTGCCCTGCGATTGACCGATGGCCTGGCTTCCATCGCCTGGATGGACGAGGACCAACCTGAGCAGATATTCTCCTCACGTTTCGCCTGTCCGGCCTGCGGCTACAGCATTACCGAAATGGAGCCGCGCCTTTTTTCATTCAATAATCCAGTGGGCGCCTGCCCGGATTGTGACGGCCTTGGGGTTACACAATTTTTTGATCCTCTGCGGGTGGTCCCTGAACCCGATAAAAGTCTTGGGGAAGGAGCGATTCGTGGTTGGGATCGGCGCAACCTCTATTACTTCCATCAATTAAAAGCAGTTTCAGAGCACTACCAGTTTCAGCTTGAAACACCCTTCGAAGAGCTCGATGCAGCCACCCAAAAAATTGTCCTGTACGGAAGCGGCAAACAGGTTATCGACTTTACCTATACCAATGAAAAAGGCTCTGTGTTCAGCCGAAAACACCCCTTTGAAGGGGTGATCAACAACATGGAGCGGCGGTTCAAGGAGACGGAATCGGGGCATGTACGGGATGAACTGAACAAATATGTCAGCACTCATAATTGCCCCAGCTGTAATGGTGCTCGATTACGCGAAGAGGCCCGGCATGTGTTTATCGAAGAGAACAATTTGCCGGAGCTGACCGCCCTGCCCATCGGCGAAGCTGATCGCTATTTCAGCAATCTGACCCTTAGTGGCAAACGTGCTGAAATAGCCAAACAAATCCTTAAAGAACTTAAGCAACGGTTTCGTTTTCTGGTTGATGTTGGGCTCTCCTACCTGACTCTGGATCGAAGCGCGGAAACCCTGTCCGGCGGCGAAGCCCAGCGAATCCGGCTGGCAAGCCAGATTGGCGCGGGACTGGTGGGCGTTATGTATATTCTTGATGAGCCATCCATTGGGCTACACCAGCGCGACAATACTCGCCTGATCAATACCCTGACTCATCTGCGTGATATCGGTAACACCGTAATTGTCGTTGAGCATGACGAAGACGCCATTCGCTGTGCCGATCACATTATTGATATCGGCCCCGGTGCGGGGATTCATGGAGGAGAACTGGTCGCCCAGGGCAGCTATCAGGACATCCTCGATAGTCCTAGATCATTGACCGGAGAGTATCTGTCCGGAAAACGTAGTATTGAAGTTCCAGAAAAGCGCCATACCGCTGATCCTAAAAAAATGCTTTGTATCGTTGGCGCGACCGGCAACAATCTGAAGAATGTCAGTATCGAAATACCGCTCAGTTTGATGACATGCGTAACCGGTGTGTCCGGCTCCGGAAAATCTACACTCATTAACCAGACGCTATATCCAGTTGCAGCCACTGAGCTAAACGGTGCAACTCAGCTAACCGCACAGCCCCATAAAAAGATCACCGGAATGGAGCAGTTTGAAAAGGTGGTCGATATCGACCAGAGCCCTATCGGTCGTACACCGCGTTCCAATCCAGCGACTTACACTGGCCTATTTACACCGATTCGTGAGTTGTTTGCCGGCACACACGAAGCTCGCTCCAGAGGATACAAACCCGGACGTTTCAGCTTTAACGTTAAGGGCGGCCGCTGTGAAGCTTGCCAGGGCGACGGTGTAATTCGTGTCGAGATGCATTTTTTACCTGATATTTACGTGCCCTGCGACCAGTGCAAAGGAAAACGTTACAACCGTGAAACCCTCGATATTCAGTACAAAGGAAAGAATATCAATGAGGTACTGGAGCTTACTACTGAGGAGGGGCTGGAGTTTTTTAGCGCTGTTCCGGTACTTGCTCGAAAACTCCAGACATTGGTAGACGTTGGACTATCCTATATTCGGCTAGGGCAACCCGCAACCACCTTGTCCGGAGGTGAAGCTCAGCGGGTGAAGCTTGCCAAGGAGCTGTCCAAACGTGATACCGGTAGCAATTTATACATTCTCGACGAACCTACAACCGGTCTTCATTTCCACGATATCCAGCAGCTGCTACAGGTATTGCATCGATTAAGAGACCACGGAAACACGATTGTGGTGATCGAACATAACCTTGATGTGATTAAAACCGCTGACTGGGTTATTGATATCGGCCCAGAGGGGGGCAGTGAAGGCGGGGAGATCGTTGCGGTAGGAACGCCTGAAGAAATTGCCGCCTGCGAGCACTCTTTTACCGGCGACTACCTGAAAAAACTGTTGTAGCTAATTCATCACAAACATGCAGGAATCAGCCGGGAATATTGATTAATACCGCTGGCTGATTCTGCATTAATCAACTCTGCTACTGTTGGTATATCGACAACGCAGCCTTATTCGCCACACCGTAATTCATATCTACACCAAGCTCGCTGAATGTATTTTCGAGCGCATTCAAAAAATACAGCACGTTGCGGCGGGTACTACTTTCTCCCATAAGCCCTACGCGCCATACCTTGCCGGCTAAAGCACCAAGGCCAGCGCCAATTTCAAGGCTGTAGTTTTGCAGAAGTAATCCGCGAACCTTTGCCTCGTCAACGCCATCGGGAATGGTAATACTATTCAATTGCGGTAGCCTGTCATCCGCATCAACAACAAATGACATACCCATCGCTTCAACACCGGCGGCCAGCGCATTATGATTCAGCCGGTGACGGGCCCAGGCATCATCAAGCCCCTCTTCCAGCAGCATAACCAGTGATTCATGAAGTGCGTATAGTGCGTTAACAGGCGCTGTATGATGGTATGCCCTTTTTGCGCCAGCTCCCCAATAGCCCATGACAAGATTGGTGTCCAAAAACCAGCTGGGAACGGGTTCGACTCGGTTTTTGATCTTCTCAACTGCTTTATCACTGAAGCTAACGGGGGAGATACCCGGCGTGCAGGATAGGCATTTTTGGGTGCCCGAATAGATAGCATCAACTCCCCATCCATCTACATCCACTTCGATCCCACCCAGCGAGGTGACGGCATCGACAATTGTTAACAGCCCAGCATTAGCAGCGATGCCACACAGTGCCTTCGCGTCGGAGCGTGCTCCTGTTGAGGTCTCCGCATGTACAAATGCCAATATCTTTGCATCAGGATGGTTTTGTACTGCCTGCTCTACTTTGGAAACAGTTACAGCCGAACCCCAACTGTCTTCTACCAAAACCAGCTTACCACCGAGCCGGGTGACGTTTTCCGCCATTCTCCCGCCAAAAACTCCGTTTTGACACACAATAACCTTGTCGCCTTTTTCAATCAGGTTCACAAAACAGCATTCCATGCCTGCCGAACCAGGGGCAGAAATGGGCATGGTGAGTTCATTTGAAGTCTTGAATGCCTGTTTCAGCATAAGCTTGACCTCATCCATCATACGAACAAATTCCGGATCAAGATGGCCAATAGTATTTCGAGCCATCGCAGATAGAACTCGGGGGCTGACATCCGACGGGCCTGGACCCATTAAGGTACGAACAGGAGGATAAAAAGAAGTAATCATAATAAAAGCTCTCACTCGAAATCGTTATCACAAATTTAAAACGAAAAAAAACCGGACGTTGGCCCGGTTTTATTTACTTACGCGTAGTGCAACTCAGCGCACCTAGCGTAACTCAAAAGAGTTAATCTTCGTCATCTTCATCATCCAGATCTACTGGACGATCAACCAGTTCAACATAAGCCATTGGTGCTTTGTCTCCAGTACGAGGACCACATTTCAGTATGCGGATATAACCACCAGGGCGATCCTGATATCGAGGACCAAGCTCTGTAAACAGTTTACCTACCACCGCATCACTTCGAGTACGGGCGAAGGCTAATCGGCGATTAGCGACCGTATCTATTTTGGATAGAGTGATCAGGGGTTCAACAACGCCCCGCAATTCTTTTGCCTTAGGCAGGGTAGTTCTGATCAGTTCACGCTCAAGTAATGAAACGCTCATGTTCCGAAACATCGCTTTCCGGTGAGAACTATTTCTATTGAGCTGACGGCCACTTTGACGATGACGCATGCTAGGGTTCCTTACAACTTAACTAATGTGGATTAACCGGCAACTACTTCTTCAGTTCGAAGACGAGATGGTGGCCAGTTATCAAGACGCATACCCAGGGACAAACCCTTTGAAGCAAGTACGTCCTTAATTTCAGTGAGTGATTTCTTACCAAGATTAGGCGTTTTAAGCAGCTCTACCTCGGTACGTTGAATCAAATCACCAATATAATAAATATTTTCGGCTTTCAAACAGTTAGCAGAACGAACGGTTAGTTCAAGATCGTCTACAGGTCGCAGCAAAATAGGAGCGATTTCTTCTTCCTGCTCTTCTGGCTCTGGCTCAACCGCATGCTCAAGACTAACGAAGACCGATAGCTGTTGTTGTAACAACGTAGCCGCTGCCTTAATCGCTTCTTCCGGAGCGATCGTCCCATTGGTTTCGAGGTTAATGATCAGCTTATCGAGATCCGTACGCTGTTCAACTCGCGTATTTTCGACAAGATAAGAAACCATGCGAACCGGACTGTATGAAGCATCAAGCTTCAATTGGCCGATACGTACAGTCGCATCTTCCAATACGGGCCTTGCGCTGACGGGTTCATAACCGCGGCCTTTGGCAACGGTCATTTTAATATCAAGAGTTGCCTTGTCGTTCAGTGTGGCGATCACGTGATCAGGATTACAGATTTCCATATCCTGATTAACTTTGATATCACCAGCGGTAACCACACAGGGGCCAGTTTTTACGAGAGTTACTTCAGTCTCGTCACGGCCTTCCATGCTCACGCATACACCTTTCAGGTTAAGCATGATATCAATCACATCTTCTCGCACACCTTCAAGCGCACTGTAAGCATGATCTACTCCGGAAATTTCGACATCGGTAATTGCACAACCCGGCAATGACGATAACAAAATGCGACGCAGGGCGTTACCCAAGGTATGGCCATAGCCTCGCTCGAGAGGCTCCAACACAATTTTTGCGTTGGTTTTACTGATCTCAGTGACTTCAATGTGGCGCGGAGTCAACAAGTCTAAAGAAGGACTTTGCATCAAGTCTTACCCGTAATAAAAGGTTAGCTAGACAAGCTCTACTTGGAGTAGAGCTCAACAATCAAGTTTTCATTAATTTCGGCAGGAAGCTCATCCCGATCCGGGACGTTCTTGAAAACTCCTTCCATCTTCGCAGCATTGAGATCGATCCAGCTGATGTCAGTGCGTTGCTCAGCGATTTTCATCGCTGATTGAATTCGAGACTGTTTCTTGGCTTTTTCTCGCACCGAGACAACGTCACCTGGAGAAACTTGGTAAGAACAGATATTTACGGTTTGACCATTTACCAAAATAGACTTATGAGCAACCAACTGGCGAGATTCCGCCCGTGTGCTGCCGAATCCAAGCCGGTAAACTACGTTATCGAGACGGGACTCAAGTAATACAAGCAGGTTTTCGCCTGTAGCACCTTTTTGACGAGCTGCCTCTTTGTAGTAACTTCTGAACTGCTTCTCAAGCACGCCATAGGTTCGACGAAGCTTCTGTTTTTCGCGAAGCTGTACACCGTAGTCTGATAGACGACCACGCTGGGCTCCATGTTGACCAGGTGGTGTTTCAGCTTTGCATTTTGAGTCTAATGACCTGATACCACTTTTTAACAGAAGGTCAGTGCCTTCGCGTCTAGCAAGCTTACAGGTAGGGCCTATATATCTGGCCATTCAAATTCTCCAGTTGTGAACTATATTACACGCGACGTTTCTTAGGGGGTCTGCAACCATTGTGCGGAATAGGCGTAACGTCGGTTATGCTGTTGATGTTATAACCACATGAGTTAAGAGCGCGGATGGCGGATTCTCGACCTGGGCCGGGGCCTTTAACTTCAACATCGAGGTTTTTCAGGCCAAAATCTGCGGCTGCATTGCCAGCTCTTTCACCAGCAACCTGAGCTGCGAATGGTGTACTTTTTCGTGATCCACGGAAACCTGATCCACCGGCGGTTGCCCATGACAGGGCGTTGCCCTGACGATCAGTAATGGTCACGATCGTGTTATTGAACGATGCGTGGATATGCGCTATTCCATCAACAACCGTCTTTTTGACTTTTTTTCGAGCTTCTGGCTTTGCCATACTAAACTAATCCGTAATTTTTCTATCGAGCAGTGTTTACTTTCTAATCGGTTTACGCGGGCCTTTACGTGTGCGCGCGTTAGTCTTACTTCTTTGGCCTCTTACAGGAAGGTTTCTACGGTGCCTGACGCCCCTGTAACAACCAAGATCAAGTAGACGCTTGATGTTCATTGATACTTCACGTCGTAGGTCACCCTCGACAGTAACAGTACCGACTTCGGTTCGAATCCGATCCATCTGTTCGTCATCGAGATCCTGGATACGAGTGTCGAACGCAATACCAGCCTGTTCGCAAATGCGCAGCGCAGTAGTTCTACCGATACCAAAGACATAAGTCAGCGAGATCCAAGCCTGCTTGTTATCCGGAATGTTTACTCCAGCTATACGAGCCATCTAGACGCTCTCCTTATTACAATCGATCACAAATTCACCTTACCGGCCTAAAAAAAGGTGACGAAGTTTACCGTCGTCACCGTAAAAAATCAAGAGTGCTGATTAACGATCAGCCCTGTCGCTGCTTATGTCGGGGTTCAACATCGCAAATCACACGAACTACACCTTTTCTTTTAACAACTTTACAGTTGCGGCATATCTTTTTAACTGAGGCTCTAACTTTCATACCTAAACCTTTAATCAGACAGAGCGCAGATTTTGTGTCTGCGCGTTAAACAATCAATATGATTTGAGATTGGATTTCTGCATCAACGAATCATATTGATGAGACATCAAATGAGACTGTACCTGTGACATAAAATCCATTACTACTACTACAACAATCAACAAAGATGTACCGCCAAGATAGAAGGGCACATTCCAGAAGATCACCAAAAACTGCGGCATCAGACAAACAAGTGTTATATACAGCGCGCCGAACAATGTAAGACGAGTTAATACACCATCAATGTATTTAGCTGACTGATCGCCTGGACGAATACCCGGTATAAATGCACCGGATTTTTTCAGGTTATCAGCAACCTCTTTAGGGTTGAAAACCAACGCAGTGTAAAAGAAGCAGAAAAACACAATCAATGCAGAGAATAGAATAATATTCAATGGCTGCCCTGGCCCAATCGCCATGGCAAACTCCTGCAACCACTCCATCCCTTCTCCCTGACCAAACCATTGACCAAGCGAAGCGGGAAACAGCAATATACTACTGGCGAAAATAGCGGGTATAACACCTGCCATATTCACTTTTAACGGTAGGTGGCTGGTTTGGCCACTATATACCTTTCGACCAACCTGCCGTTTGGCATAGTTAACCGTAATTCGTCTTTGGCCTCGCTCTATAAAAACGATAAGCCCGATAACTGCTACTGCTACAAATCCGATAACCAGAAGAGCGATAATATTAATTTCACCCTGCCGCGCCTGTTCAATCGATTGCCCGATAGCACTCGGTAACCCGGCGACGATACCAGCGAAAATCAGCATTGAGATACCGTTACCAATACCACGTTCGGTGATCTGCTCACCAAGCCACATCAAAAATATCGATCCTGTAACCAATGAAACGATCGCAGAAACATAAAACATCGGCCCGACAATATAGGCGAGCCCCTGGCCAGCAAGCCCGAAGCTCATTCCAGTGGCCTGAACCGTCGCTAATACAAGTGTTCCGTAACGGGTGTACTGGGTAATCTTTCTGCGACCCGCTTCACCCTCTTTTTTGAGCTGCTCAAGTTGAGGGCTCACCGCAGACATCAGCTGCATAATAATCGAGGCCGATATATAAGGCATGATCCCCAGAGCAAATATACTCATTCGCTCAAGCGCGCCACCGGAGAACATATTGAACAAACCAAGTACAGTTCCCTGGTTTTGGCCGAACAGGCTCGACAAGCGGTCCGGGTCTATACCGGGTACCGGTATGTGGGTACCAATCCGATAGACAATAATAGCCAGGAACAAAAACCGAAGACGAGTCCAAAGCTCGCTAAGGCCCGTCGAGTTTGCTGACAATCCGTTCGTCGCCATTGCAGCAGTTACGCCTCGACCTTCCCGCCGGCAGCTTCGATCGCCGCGGCAGCACCTTTAGTCACACCCAAACCACGAATGGTAAACGGCTTTTCAACGGTACCGGAAAGAAAGATCTTTACACGCTTAGTTGATTTCTTAATGACGTTTGCTTTCTGGAGTGACTCAATATCGATCAGATCACCTTCAACGAGAGGCAATTCACTCAACCGAACACTTTCAGTAATACGTGAAACCCGCGAAGAAAAACCAAACTTTGGTAGCCGACGCTGAATAGGCATTTGTCCGCCTTCGAAACCAGGCTTTACACTTCCGCCTGACCGGGATTTTTGCCCCTTATGGCCACGGCCACAAGTTTTCCCGAAACCACTACCAATACCACGACCAACTCGGCGTCGTACTTTTTTACTACCGTCAGCTGGACTGAGGGTATTCATTCTCATTTGAGTATTGTCAGACACAGCTTATTCTCCAACTTCCAGCATATAACGTACCTTGTTAATCATACCCCAGTTCTCAGGGGTACCTTTAACGTCTACGCTTTGACCAATTTTCCGCAATCCAAGACCGTGGACACAGGCTTTATGATTTTTCAATCGGCCATTAACACTCTTGACCAACTTCACTGTTACGTTTGCGTCACTCATGACTTAACCTACAATCTCTTCAACTGATTTACCGCGTCGAGCTGCAACACGTTCTGGTGACTGGACCGACTTAAGACCGTTGATAGTAGCTCTCACTACGTTCACTGGATTCGTAGAACCGTAACATTTGGCAAGAACGTCCTGAACGCCCGCCAATTCAAGAACAGCTCTCATCGCGCCACCAGCAATTACACCGGTACCTTCCGACGCTGGCTGCATGTAAACTTTAGATGCGCCGTGACGAGCGGTAACTGCGTACTGGATAGTAGCGCCATCAAGATCTACTGAAATCATGTTTCGGCGTGCCGCTTCCATAGCTTTTTGAATTGCAACCGGCACTTCCCGGGCCTTTCCACGACCAAAGCCAACCCGGCCATTACCATCACCAACCACTGTCAGTGCGGTAAAACCGAAAATACGACCACCTTTTACAACCTTAGCTACACGATTTACCTGTACAAGTTTCTCTTGTAGGCCTTCGGGGTTGTCTTTTTCTGAAGTAAACGCCATGTTTTAACCTTTTAGAATTGAAGCCCTGACTCTCTAGCTGCATCAGCTAGAGCGGCCACACGACCTTT
>JAHRWD010000038.1 GCA_019090315.1 Pseudomonadales bacterium | reverse complement strand
TGCGAACAGGAGATATAGACCGATACCAACACCGATCATTGGAACAGCATCAACCAAGCCCATTACAACGAAAAACTCTGTACGTAACATTGGGATCAATTCTGGTTGACGTGCTCCGCCTTCCAGGAATTTACCACCAAGAATACCTACGCCAATAGCCGCGCCGACAGCCCCAAGGCCCATCAATATTGCGCCAGCCATATAGATTAATGCAGCACTAGTTTCCATATTTGCTCCGGTTTTTTGCAGTTATAAAATGTAATTAAATTTATCGGTTATTCGTGAGAATCGTGCGCCATGGCCATATATACAATGGTTAATACCATAAAAATAAAGGCTTGAAGCGTGATAATCAGAATATGGAATATTGCCCATGGAACAGATAGCGTCCACTGAACATAAAAAGGTAGCAATGCGATGAGAATAAAGATCATCTCACCCGCATACATGTTGCCGAATAGCCGTAGACCAAGCGAAATAGGTTTAGCAATCAGGTTCACAGTTTCTAAAAACAGGTTAGCTGGCAGGCCCCACTTACCAAACGGGTGAAGCGATAACTCCCCTGCAAAGCCTTTCAGGCCTTTCATTTTTACGCTGTAAAACAACACCAGCAAAAATACGCTAAGAGCCATACCCATAGTGATGTTGACGTCGGTACTAGGTACCACTTTAAGATAAGGAATCCCGACCGCATGGGCCGCTTGCGGAATAAAATCCACAGGAATCAAATCCATTACATTCATCAACAAGACCCAACAAAAAATCGTCAGACCCATTGGGGCAATCATCTTGTTATGGTGATGAAACATCCCCTTAACATTGCCGTCTACAAAATCAACCGCCATTTCGACCACATTCTGTAGCCCACCAGGCACACCCGATGTAGCATTTTTTGCGACGCGGTGGAAAACATATAAAAACAGTACGCCGAGCGCTATTGAAAAACCAAAGGTATCTACATTTAATGCAATGAAACCCATATGGGCCGCTTCTGCACCATCCGCTGCAAAACCCCAGGTACCGTCATATTTCTTACCAAACGTTAAGTTTGTGAGGTGATGGGCGATATATTCGCCGGAGGTCAGCTCTGCACTTGACATAAAACAGTTCCAATTTACTGTATGGAATACTTTTCGGCCCCAATACAACGGGGCCCGTAATTACTTACCCGGCTTAATCAATACAGGGCCTATCGCGTGTACCAGCTGGGAGACAACTAACCCAGCCAACAGGAAGATCATATAATCCTCCTGCGAAATCTCTTTTGTAATTTTCAGAGCCACAAAGAACAGCGCAAACAAAGTAACAAACTTGAGTGCGCCGCCTTTATAAAACCTTGAAACTACTTTATTCGGGTTCATATTATCGAGCGGTTTCAGCGCTACCCGTAGGTATATCGCGCTAGATAGATAACCAACCAATCCACCTACTGCTACCGCTAACGCGGCAGCCACGTTAGTTATAAAAAATATCAATATCGTTACAAATACGACGGCACACAACTGGAGCACCGATATTTTTTTTGCCAGCGTTCTATTTGACTGATCGCGCTTTGTTAACAACAAATGTTCTCCAAGGCGCTAAACCGCTATTCGTCATGGGCGTAACTTAACACCCGTCGATCGAATGAACGGCGCGAATTATATTCGCTTAAGGCAATGCAATCAACTTATAAGCAGCCAAACTGCTATAAGATTTTCGAGTATTGGGCTGTTCTGGCTACTGGATATGCGCAAGGATGCCATCTAACTCATCCAGTGAGTTGTAGCTAATCACCATCTTTCCCTTGCCTCGAGCATTGCACTTCAACAAAACATTTGCACCAAGTTGGTTGGACAATTTTTCCTGCAGAGCTTCAATATCCGGGTTGTTTTCGATATTTGAAGAGGCATCATCAGTGTTTTCCTGAGCTGCTATCAGTTTGCGAACCAGCGCTTCTGCCTGTCTTACCGACAACCCCTTGTCAACGATCTGATTTGCAGCTTCGACCTGCTGCTGCTCTGGCAAGCTGATAAGTGACCGCGCATGGCCCATCTCAAGGTCGCCATGTTCCAGCATGGTTTTAACCCGATCAGTAAGGGTAATCAGGCGCAGTAAGTTGGTTACAGTGGTGCGGGATTTGCCGACCGCCTGAGCCACTTCCTGATGAGTGAGTTCAAACTCTTCCTGTAGCCGACTTAATGCGACGGCCTCCTCCATCGGGTTAAGATCTTCCCGCTGGATATTTTCGATCAATGCCATCGCTATGGCGGACTGATCAGATATCTCTCGGATCAGCACCGGCATGGTTTCCATGCCGGCCAATTGGCAAGCGCGCCATCGTCGCTCGCCGGCAATGATCTCATAACGATCGCTACCTACAGCACGCACGATAATTGGCTGCATTAACCCCTGGACCTTGATTGATTCCGCTAGCTCTTCTAGCGCCTCAGCATTCATATCCTTGCGGGGCTGATATTTCCCGCGTTGCATAAACTCAATAGGAAGATGACGCAATTCGCCATCATTTTCATCTATACGCGTTTCAAGCTGCGCCGGTGTAGGGGTGCTCAGCAATGCATCGAGGCCACGACCCAAACTCGGTTTTTTTGTTTTTTTACTCATGGGGTTCCTGTTTTGGGTGAGCTGGGGGTTTCATTTTTTCTCATCAGCTCGGCAGCGAGGGTCAGGTAAGCAAGTGCTCCACGGGATTTTTTATCGTAATAGATGATCGGTAAGCCATGGCTTGGAGCTTCCGCCAATCGAATATTTCGTGGGATAACCGTGTTATACACCTGCCCTGGAAAGTGTAAATTTAACTGGGCCGAAACCTCTTTGGTTAAACTATTGCGTGGATCATACATGGTGCGCAAAATTCCCTCGATCGTCAGGGCCGGGTTGAGGTTTGTCTTGATTCCCTCAATGGTGCTGATCAACGCGGATAAACCCTCCAGCGCATAATATTCACACTGCATCGGGATAAGTACGGTATCCGCTGCTGCCAGTGCATTGATGGTTAACATGTTCAGTGAAGGCGCGCAGTCGATAATAATGTAATCGTAGTTCGATTTTTCCGCTGCTAGCGCGTTTTTTAACCGTATTTCACTCTGATTTTCGCCAACCAGACCCACTTCCGCTTCGGTCAGCGAGCTATTGGATGGCAACAGATCGTATCCCGCTTCGGGACAATTTTGTATCACCGCACGGTAGGATGCGCGATTCAGCAGCAGCTCACAAACCGAATCGGTTAAGGTGTTTTTATCGACACCACTTCCCATCGTGGCGTTTCCCTGAGGGTCGAGATCGATCAGTAAAATGCGCTGCCCTAAAAACGCCAATGCCGCAGACAAACTAACGCTTGTGGTGGTTTTTCCCACACCACCCTTCTGGTTTGTTATTGCGATCACTTTAGTCAATTCGAATTTCCTGTTTTTTTATTCTGTACAGATGCCGTTTCGCATCAAGACCCGGTACTTGCAACACCTGTTCATCGAGCCAGACAAAACCATCAGGTAGTTTGTGTTCGTCATCACCGAGGGGTTTACCCTTCATCGCCATGAACAATCCCGATACCCGGGTTAAATGCCCTGTTAGCTGAAGCATCAATTCAATACTGGAAAATGCTCTGGTTACTACCGTATCAAAACATTGATCGACACAATTTTCGACCCGGGCATTCACTACCGTAACGTTTTTCAAGCCGAGTTCAGCAACGGCTACTAGCAAAAAACGGGTTTTTTTATTCACGCTATCCAGCAGAGTGAACTGTTTTTCCGGATAGACAATTGACAGGGGTATTCCCGGCACGCCACCGCCAGTACCCACATCGATAATACTTTCTCCCTGTAGATGAGGAACGATACTCAGGCTATCGAGCAGGTGGTACACCACCATTTTTTCGGGCTGATCAACAGCGGTAAGATTATATACATGATTCCATCGCCTTAAAATCAGCATGTAAGCGATCAACTGGTTTATCTGCTGTTCTGACAAACTCAATCCGAGCTTTTCGCTGCCCCTGCTAAGGGTCAGGGTTAACTCGGCTAATCGTTCTGGTGATAGTTGCGACGGTTTTCGTTGGTTTGCCATAGGGGTGTTAAATAATCAGCGTTGGATCAATCGAGGGGTTGTTTTCGAATCAGGGATTTTTTCTTCAGGTGTATCAGCAATAGCGATATTGCGGCGGGGGTTATGCCAGGTATTCGCGCCGCCTGCCCGAGTGTTGCGGGGCGTACATCGGTTAGTTTTTGTTTTACTTCGTTGGATAAACCGCTCAATTGGCTGTAATCCATCTCAAGCGGTAAGAGTACGCGCTCGTTTGCCTTGAGTCGCTGCACCTCAAGCTGCTGGCGCTCAATATAACCCTTGTATTTTATCTGCACCTCAACCTGTTCGGCGACCTGTGGTTGTGCTGCGGGCAGGTCGATCAAATCCATTAATTGCTGATAGGTCAACTCGGGTCTGCGTAGCAGTTCAGTCAGGTTATATTCCCTACTGAGCTCTTTGCCTACGACCTCCCCTATTTTTGTTGCTTGCTCTGTACCAGATTGAACCCAGGTTTTATCGAGCCGTTTGAACTCCTCGGTAATCCCCTCCTGCTTTTCACAGAATGTTTTCCAGCGGTTATCGTCAATCAGACCAAATTCACGTGCCTGTTCGGTAAGTCGAAGATCTGCGTTATCTTCCCGTAACAGCAACCGATACTCTGCGCGACTGGTGAACATGCGATAGGGTTCGAACGCGCCATTGGTCGTAATATCGTCCACCAATACGCCAATATAGGCTTCATCTCGGGCGGGATTCCATGCTTCTTTTTCCTGTACCTGCAATCCTGCGTTGATGCCCGCCAACAACCCCTGAGCAGCCGCTTCTTCGTATCCGGTGGTGCCGTTGATCTGGCCAGCGAAGTAGAGGCCCGGTAGATCTTTGGTTTCCAGGCTAAATTTCAGGCCCCGTGGGTCAAAATAATCGTATTCAATGGCGTAGCCCGGGCGGGTGATATGTACATTCTCCATACCCTTGATCGACTGAACCAGTTGCAGCTGGACATCATAAGGCAAGCTGGTCGAGATACCGTTTGGATAGAGTTCATGGGTGGTTAATCCTTCCGGCTCAACAAAAATCTGATGGGAGTTTTTATCGGCAAAGCGATTGATCTTATCCTCTATCGATGGGCAATAGCGCGGTCCTGTACCTTCGATTACACCGGTGTACATAGGCGACCGATCCAGACCTGCCCGAATAATATCGTGGGTTTGTTCGTTGGTATGGGTGATGTAGCAATTCACCTGCTGCGGATGTTGATCAACGTTTCCAATGTAGGACATCACCGGCAGGGGTTGATCCCCCGGCTGCGGCTCCATTACCGAAAAATCTACGGTGCGGCCATCGATTCGCGGCGGTGTACCGGTTTTTAAACGCCCGACGTTGAGGGATAACTCCCTGAGTCGAACAGATAAGTTGTTGGAGGCCGGATCACCCATTCGGCCGCCGGAGTAGTTTTCTAGCCCAACGTGAATCACGCCACCAAGAAATGTGCCGGTGGTTAATACCACCGCTTCGGCCATAAATTTTAAACCGGTATTGGTAATCACACCAATTACCCGGCCATTTTCCACGATAAGATCATCCGCAGACTGTTGAAAAAATGACAGCTTTAACTGGTTTTCTACCTGATAACGAATGGCGGCTCTGTACAGGGCTCGGTCCGCCTGTGCCCGGGTTGCCCGCACCGCCGGGCCTTTACGGGCATTTAGTACTCGAAACTGAATACCGGCCAGGTCGGTGGCGGTTGCCATGGCACCACCCATAGCATCAATCTCTTTTACCAGATGACTTTTGCCAATACCACCGATAGCCGGGTTACAGGACATCTGACCAACGGTTTCGATGTTTTGAGTTAGTAGCAGTGTAGATACACCCATCCTTGCGGAAGCCAAAGCAGCTTCTGTGCCTGCATGACCTCCGCCTATTACGATCACTTTGTATTGGTTGTTTGACGTCATAGATGGGCTAGTTATTTGGCCTTTGTGAATTAAAAGTAGTTATTAAGTACTTACTAATAATAGAATTAAATTTATTTAATAAAGATTATGTTTATTATTATTAGTAAGCTAGTTTTCTGTGGATAAGCTCATTTTTAATATAATAAACAATAAGTTGCTGTATATTTTATGTTGTTGTTTACCTGTTTTTATCCAGTGGAAAGAGTTGCATGAATTGTGAGTAAGTAGCCCATTTCAGGCTTGGCAAATAGTTCTCCACATTTTGGCAGTTTTTATCCCTGTTTATTTCAGGCGTTATACAGGATCTACCAAGGGGTTATTTACCGATGCAAAACCCGGAAAAAACAACATCCAGTAGATCTTCATTACTAAAGCGTCCGGTTATGGTTTCCAGGCTTTTTTGAGCCGCTCGCATATCTTCTGCCAGTAACTCTTCCGCATTTGAACCAAGCCACTGGTTCAGAGCGTCATCCAGTATTGATTTGGCCTCAACCAAAGATTCAAGGTGCCGTCTTCGTGCAGTAAAGGTGCTTTCTGACGTGCTGTTATAACCCACTATCTCCTTCAGGTACTTTTTAAGTGAATCGATACCAAGCTTGTCCTTTGCCGATATTTGCAATGTTGGGTAGGATTGATCAGCACTGGTCGGTAGCAATCCAGGTATGGCGCCGGTCAGATCGACCTTATTTACCAGTCGAATAATCGGTATAGCTGCCGGTAGCCTGGAAGCGTATTTTTCATCAATTTCTGCCTGCTGTTGTGCGGTTGCGTCCTCTAACAGTAAAACGCAGTCAGCAACCTCCAGACGCTCCATTGCGCGTCGTATACCCTCTGCTTCGACAGGATCCTTTGGGTCCCTCAAACCTGCGGTATCAATAAAGTTGATAGGCAAGCCATCTATATTGATCTGCTCTTCCAGTATATCCCGAGTAGTACCCTCGATATCTGTGACGATGGCTCTGGAGCTACCCGCCAGGCAGTTGAGTAAACTGGATTTACCCGCATTGGGTTTACCGATTATCACAACCTGGATCCCCTCTTTGAGCAATGCCCCCTGTTTGGTTTGCTCAAGGGTCGAATCAAGTTGTTGTTGTATCGCTCTAATCCTGGGGCTGATCTTATCCTCAGCTAGTAGATCCAACTCTTCGTCGGGGAAATCGATGGATGCTTCAAGGTAGCAGCGAAGGTCTATCAGTTGTTCGATCAGTTCATCGATAAGAGCGGAAAACGTACCCTGAAGAGAGTTCAATGCGCTACGTGCAGCCTGTTGGGTGCTACAGTCGATCAGGTCGGCTATCGCTTCTGCCTGAGTAAGATCTATTTTGTTGTTCAGGAAAGCCCGTTCAGAGAACTCTCCAGGCCGTGCCATACGACAACCTAAGCCGACCAGTTGTTGAATGATCATATCCAGTACGACCGGGCCACCGTGACCCTGTAGTTCTAGAACATCTTCGCCGGTGAAGGAGTTCGGTTGCTTGAACAGCAGAGCGATTCCTTCATCCAGCACATTACCGCCGGTATCGGAAAAAGGACCATAGTAAGCTCTTCTTGGCTCAGGAATAGTGCCAAGAATTTTGTTTGCGATATGGATACTAGAGGGGCCGGAAACCCGGATAACACCTATACCACCCCGACCCGGCGGGGTAGCGATAGCTACGATGGTGTCAGTGTTGTGTTGGGGTTCCACAGGAGCCTCTAAGTCGGTATGGATGCTTATGCGAGTGTTCAGCTACCCGCTCTGTTAGCTAGAGTGCGGCTTCCAAAAAATAAACACTAGCGAACCGCTTAGTTTGTGCGAAGCCAACTCCCGATGCCTGGTTTGTTAGAAAAAATCAGGCATCGCAGAGAAGTTCAATTGCACAATTTTTTAGCTGCCTTCCGCTTCGATTTTTCGGGTGATGACCCATTGTTGCGCGATCGAAAGCAGGTTGTTCATCAACCAGTACAATACTAAACCGGATGGGAACCACATAAAGAAGAAGGTAAATATAATCGGCATCGCCTTCATCATCTTGGCCTGAATAGGATCGGGAGGTGTTGGATTCAGCTGTTGCTGAATGAACATCGTAACCCCCATAACGATCGGCAAGATAAAATAGGGATCCATAGCGGAGAGATCATTTAACCAAAGAAAGCCGGCATGTCTGAGCTCAACTGCCTCGTTTAGCGTCCAGTAAAGAGAGATAAATACCGGCATCTGCACCAGTATGGGCAAACAACCTCCAAGGGGATTTACTTTTTCATCCTTGTATAGCTGCATGGTCAGCTGGGACATTTTTTGGCGATCGTCCGAGTGGCGCTCCCTTATGTCCTGCATTTTCGGGGTAAGCATTCGCATTTTCGCCATCGAACGATAACTAGTAGCGGATAGCTTAAAGAATGCGGCTTTAACGCATACGGTTAGCAAGATGATAGAAACACCCCAGTTACTGACGATCCCCTGGATAAAGGTCAATAACCAGAAAAGGGGCTGGGCAATAAACCATAACCAGCCATAGTCGACAGTAAGCTCCAGACCGGGGGATATCTCTTCAAGTACACCCTGAATTTTTGGTCCGACATAGAATTCCGCACCGATAGAAGCGGTATCACCAGGCTGGATAGTTAAAGCAGGATCAGTAAAACCAATAATGTATTGATTGCTATTGGAAACCTTGCGGGTCTGGTATGAGTGGGAGCTGTCCGCGGAGGGTATCCAGGCACTGACGAAGTAATGCTGGATCATAGAGATCCAGCCGCCCTCTATATCCTGTTTAAATGATTGTTCCGCAATATCATCAAAATCAAGCTTGGTATAGGGTGTTTCCGGCGTATAAAGAGCGGTACCCAGGTAAGCCTGTGCACCGAAACTGGCCCCAGCACCGGGATCGTCACTGTCATCGCGTTTAATTTGAGCGAAGAAATTTCCCAACCAGGGGGCGGTACTGAGGTTGTTGATATGGTATCGGACATCTATCAGGTAGCTGTCCCTGGTAAAAACAAACTCTTTGATGAACTGTACGCCGGTGCTATCGGTATATTTGAGTTTTACCGATAGCTGGTTGTCACCCTCGTCGAGAGAGTATTCGGTGAAGTCAGTGCTATAAAGAGGCCGACCATCGGGGCTTGAATCCGGCCCATTTGGCCCGATTAAACCGCTTTGCGCAATGTAAACCCGGCTCGCGTTATTTTCCAGAAGAGTTAACGGGATATCCGGTGTTTCAATATGTACGGCGTGTTTGGGTAGAGATACGTGTGTAATATCCCCGCCCTTCAGATCGACGGTGACATTTAGTGAATCACTATGTACCTGAATATGTTGGGTTGAAGAGGGGGAGTCCATCGATCCGATAACAGCTGGCTTGTCAGCCGCTGGAACAACCGCCGGAATATCGCCCTCGCCACTGTTTGGTATAGAGGAACTACCGTTAAATTCAGTACTGGGAATTGACGGAGCGGCTCCGGAACCCTGATGTGCTGCTACCTGTTCGGTAGGCAGTGCGGGCTGATTGTAATCTTCATTCCAGGCAAGAATGAGCATATAGGCGCTGATGCCGAGGGCTCCCAGCAAAACTAATCGTTGAATATCCATGAATTATTGGGTGCTTGTAGAGGATTTCTGTTGAATTGGCGGAGGGACTTCGTCAATACCGCCGGTATGGAAAGGGTTACATTTCAAAACACGCTTTATTGAAAGGAAAAGCGCATAGATAAAATTGTGATCCTTAAATGCCGTAATTGCATATTCAGAACAGCTGGGATAAAAACGGCAACATGGCGGACGCATCGGACTGATAAAATAGCGATAACCTTTGATCAACGAAATAGCGATGGTTTTCATCAGATACCGATGATATTTTCCAGGGTTAATGACGGTCTTTTGAGCGTTCGGTATTGCTTATATCGATAAGGCGATCAAATAGAGCACCTATTTGCATAGACAGCTGATTGTCTTCCTTTGGCCCCGAGTCACTGCGAACCAGCGCAATGATATCCAGATCAAGAAGTTCGGCCTGCTTTACCCTAAAAGACTCCCGCAGCCGTCTTTTTACCCTATTGCGATCTACAGCATGGCCAATTTTCTTTTTACCGACGATTAGACCAAGGCGTGCTTGCTCGGTTTGGTTGGTTCGAGCAAGCAACAATAAAAATCGGTTAGATACTTTAAAGTCAGTCTCCTTAAATACCCTGTCAAAATCAGTAGGGCTGTTAAGGCGACTGTTTCGCGGGAACTCGAAGGAAGCCACTTCTATTTGTATGGTTTAGCAACCTAGACGAGAGCGACCTTTAGCTCGACGACGCTGAATAAGTGCTCGCCCATTTTTAGTGGCCATGCGAGAACGGAAGCCGTGGGTGCGTTTACGTTTTATAACACTAGGCTGAAAGGTACGTTTCATATTCGAATATCCAAAAAATCTGTAACACGGTTTGAGTTGACGCGCGGAATCCACAGGTCATTTTTCTGAGAACTCACCATTCTAAATAGATTGATTAATAACTTCAAGGACGCGGTGTATAAAAGTTCATATCCTCTGGAAAAGTTATCCACAGGTTGCCCACATGGTATCAGTTTTGGGTTTTTGTATTATTTGCCATGATGATTTTTTTTGATCTTGTTTTATGCGGTAACCAATTGAAAAGTATGTGTTTTATTGAGTTATTAACAATGTGATTTTGTGTGGATAATAGGGTTTATTGTCGCTAGAATAACTGAAAAAATTATACCGAAGGGGCGAGCCTGTTTTACAGGGAGGTGCTGCCTGCAACGGAATGTATCAGGGGAATAGTGGGTGGATTTATCGTATTGGAGCAGGTGTTCAAGCTCATTGCAAACAGAGCTAACGGCCCAGCAGTTTAATACCTGGATTCGACCGTTGCAGGTGGAAGAAAGTGAATCTGAACTCAGGCTTCTGGCGCCAAACCGTTTTGTACTGGACTGGGTCAGAGAAAAATTTTTAGACCGGATTACCGAATTACTTGACGAACAGAATCAGAAAGAAAGCGATAGCTGCCCAAGTGTATTTCTTGAGGTGGGTAGTAAGCCGGCAGCAGGGTCATCATTGCCGGCCCCCCCGGCAAAGCTAAAACAAGCCCGGGGCGCGAATACAGATGGTTTGGGTGCAAAAAACGGCTCGGGTAGAATACATGTAGCTAATGGCTCGAAGAAGCAATTTTCTCGGACTAATGTCGCCCCCAGTATTGCCCCCTCGCGCACGGACTACATTTCAAGTTTAAACTCCAGTTTTACCTTTGAAACCTATGTTGAAGGCAAGTCGAATCAGATGGGTAGAGCTGCTGCGTTGCAGGTAGCTGAAAACTCAGGCGGCGCCTTTAACCCACTTTATATATACGGCGGTGTTGGCCTGGGGAAAACCCATTTAATGCATGCGGTTGGCAACGCTATTATACAAAGCACACCCGATGCGAAGGTGGTATTTCTATCATCCGAGCGCTTTGTCGCGGATATGGTTAGAGCGATCCGAATGAATGAGGTCGACGAGTTCAAAAAGTACTACCGCAACGTTGACGCATTATTGATCGATGATATTCAATTTTTCGCAGGTAAAGAGCGGACCCAGGAGGAGTTTTTCCATACTTTCAATAGCCTTTTTGAGAGTGGCAAGCAGGTTGTTATGACCTGTGACCGTTATCCGAAAGAGATAAAGGGTATGGAGGAGCGCTTGAAGTCACGCTTCGGTTGGGGTTTAACCGTTTTTATTGAGCCACCTGATCTTGAGACCAGGGTTGCGATCCTGAAGAAAAAAGCGGAGCAGATAGGCGTTGGGTTGCCAAACGATGCTGCGTTTTTTATTGCAAATATGATCCAGTCCAATGTCAGAGAGCTGGAGGGATCGTTAAAGCGTGTAGTCGCTAGCGCTCGCTTTACCAATCGGCCTATCACCATTGATCTGGTTAGGGAGTCCCTGAAGGATCTGGTATCGTTGCAGGACAGGCAGGTTAATATCGATAATATCCAGAAAATGGTCGCAGAATATTACAAGATAAAGATTGCCGATCTTAAATCAAAAAGCCGAACGCGCTCAATTGCCAGGCCGCGCCAAATGGCAATGGCACTAGCCAAAGAGCTGACCAACCGCAGTCTTCCAGAAATTGGAGAGGCTTTTGGTGGTCGTGATCACACTACGGTGCTTCATGCGTGCCGTAAAATCAAAGAACTCCGAGACAGTACAACCGATATATCGGAAGATTACATAAATCTGAAGAGATTGTTAACTGCTTGATATTTATAAAGAATTTTATAACCGTAACCTGATAATGGAATGTACAATCTCGAAAGAAGCCCTTCTTCAGCCCCTTCAGTTGGTTACAGGTGTTGTGGAGCGCAGGCAAACACTACCTATTTTGTCCAATGCATTGCTGGTAGTTACTGAGGATAAATTATCAATTACCGGTACTGATCTTGAGGTAGAGCTGGTTGCCTGGGGTACCCCTCAAGCTGTAGCTACTACCGGTTCGGTCACTACGCCGGCCAGAAAGCTGATGGATATATGCAGGTCACTTCCGGATGAAGCAATTATCACTCTTAAGCTTGAAGAAAATCGGCTACTGGTTAAGTCGGGTCGTAGCCGCTATAGATTGTCGCTGTTACCCGTGGATGACTTCCCTAAAACAGAACAAAAGGGATCAGATATAGAGTTTCCGTTGGAGCAATCGGTACTGAAAAACCTTATTGATTCGATTAGCTTTGCGATGGCTCAGCAAGATGTCCGGTTTTATCTGAATGGCTTGCTGATGGAGGTTGGCGAGGGACGAATCCGCACTGTTGCTACCGATGGACATCGGCTTGCGCTTTGCAATGCAGAAGTTGGTGCTGAGCAGACCTCCGGACCGATCACCCAGATAATTATCCCAAGAAAGGGTGCTGTTGAGCTTTCCAGATTGCTGAGTGATTCACAGGGTGTAGCAACCGTGACCCTGGGTAGTGGCTTTGTACGAGTAGGTACAGATGACTTCCTGTTTTCGTCAAAGCTGGTTGATGGTAAATTTCCGGACTATCAAAACGTTATCCCGTCTGGTGGTGATAAAGAGCTTATCGCTGACCGCCAACTATTAAGAGATTCCTTTGTCAGGGCTTCTATCCTGTCCAGTGATAAGTTTCATGGAGTGAGGCTGTTCTTGAGTGAAGAGCTGCTTAAGCTCAAAGCTAATAACCCGGAGCAGGAAGAGGCTGAAGAAGATATTGAGGTAGACTATAACGGCGGTTCTGTAGAGATCGGTTTTAACGTGACCTATATGATCGACGTAATGAATACCCTGTCGAGTGAAAAGGTCAGGATTACCCTTTCCGGGCCGGACAATGGTGTGATCATTGAGCGACTGGATAACCCTGATGCATTGTATGTTGTTATGCCGATGAAAATTTAGCTTTTGGGCAGCAATGACACTTCCTCTCTGAGCTATCTATAAGTGGTCAGAAAGCTCTCTTCTGTGCCTTTGTTGTGGATGAGAAGGCGGGATTCCGTTGCGTTGTTATCTTTACTGGTTCGATAAGTAACTTGATATGAAATTGTCCAGGATATCTATATCAGGTGTTAGGAATATTAACTCTACAGAAATCCTACCCTCCCCCGCGCTCAACCTTGTTGTTGGTAAAAATGGTAGCGGGAAAACCAGCTTTCTTGAGTCCCTTTATATATTGGGTTCCGGTAGATCTTTTCGCACAACCCGATTGCGCAGGGTTGTGAATGGTGACCATGCAAAGGCCATGGTTTATGGCTCTATCCAGAATAAGATGGTTGATATAGGTGTTGAACATTCCCAGGGCGTGGAAGTTGCTCGCAATGGAAAGGTGCGTGCTCGTCAAAATGGAGCCAACGTTACAAGCTCTTCCGCCCTTGCATATTCGTTACCAGTCCAGCTAATCAATTCGGATACTTTCCAGCTGCTGGCGGGAGGCCCAAGGATAAGAAGACAATACATGGACTGGGGTTTGTTCCACGTGGAACAGGAATATGCCAGCTACTGGAAGCGCTATAGCCGTGCGCTCAGGCAGAGAAATCAGCTGCTCCGTTATGGTAAACTTAACACTTTAGGTCAGGAGCTTAGGCCCTGGAACGAAGAGCTGTCGACCTGCGCGACCAGGATCCATGAATATCGGAAGCCCCATCTGACTGAGCTGGCGTCTCAGATAGAAACAAAGTTTGAAAAAATGTGTCTTGTCTCTGGGTTGGGTGTGTCCTATAGCCCCGGCTGGGATGTAGGGGGTGGTTTTTCTGAGAGCCTACAGAATAATCTGGATCGGGATCGCGTGCTGGGGCATACAAAAGAAGGGCCACATCGAGCGGATCTGCGTATTACATTGGATGGCTTGCCCGCGGTTGATCAACTATCCAGAGGCCAAAGCAAGATGCTCGTGTGTGCGCTGAAGCTTGTGCAGGGCGATATGTTATCTGCCACTAGAGGGTATAAAGCAATCTACCTTGTAGATGATTTGCCATCAGAGCTTGATGCAGAAAACAGGCGCATATTTTTATCGCAGTTGATAGAAGCAAGAGGGCAAGTGTTTGTCACCGCCGTTGACGAACAGAGCATCACGCAGGGGTTTGACGTGAATTTGCCTGGATTAGTTGAAGGAGCTGTGTTTCACGTGGAACAAGGCAGCTTTTCTCGAGTAAGGTAGGGGTAGCTGGCCTGTTCTATCAGAAGTTGTCCGCGTGATTTGTATGTTACATAAATAGAAAACAACCAATTAAAGTGTGTGTTAATGGATAATTCAGAAACTTACGATTCGTCAAATATTAAAGTGCTAAAAGGGCTTGATGCAGTTCGCAAACGCCCTGGAATGTATATTGGTGATACTGATGATGGCACCGGGTTGCATCATATGGTATTTGAGTTGGTTGATAACTCTATCGATGAAGCGTTGGCGGGCCACTGTAGTGACATAAGGGTGGTTATTCACCCAGATGAATCCATTACCGTTTCTGATGACGGCCGCGGGATCCCTGTTGATATCCATGAAGAGGAAGGTATCTCTGCAGCGGAAGTCATTATGACAACACTGCATGCGGGCGGAAAGTTTGATGATAACTCCTATAAGGTTTCCGGCGGCTTACACGGAGTAGGTGTTTCGGTGGTTAACGCGCTGTCCTCCGAGTTGACGTTACGGATCCGGCGATCAGGGAAAGTATATGAGCAACAGTACAGCCATGGAGATGCAGTAGCTCCGCTAAAAGAGGTCGGTGAAAGCAATAAGACCGGTACCGAATGTCATTTTAAACCCTCCCCCGAAACATTTAAAAATATCGAATTTCACTATGAAATCCTGGCCAAGAGGCTTCGGGAGTTATCATTTTTGAACTCAGGCGTTTCCATTAATCTTGAAGATGAACGAACCGGTGTTTCAAACCAGTACCGCTACGAGGGTGGTTTAGAGGCTTTCGTTACCTATTTGAACCAAAATAAAACACCTCTTAACAAAATATTTTATTTCCAGGTCGATAGAGAAGATGGCGATGGCGTGGGTGTAGAAGTTGCCATGCAGTGGAATGATTCTTACCAGGAAAATATTTTCTGCTACACCAACAATATTCCTCAGCGAGACGGTGGTGCACATTTGGCGGGTTTTCGTGCGGGTTTAACGAGAACGCTTAATGGTTATATGGAAAGAGAGAGCAGCCAGAAGAATGCGAAGGTAAATGTATCCGGTGACGATGCGCGTGAAGGGCTGACAGCGATTATTTCAGTGAAAGTCCCAGACCCCAAGTTCTCATCCCAGACCAAAGATAAACTGGTGTCCTCTGAGGTCAAAACGGCAGTTGAACAAGAGATGAGCCGTAAGCTTCAGGAGCATCTGCTTGAAAACCCCCAGGAAGCACGCCTAATCACCCAAAAAATTATAGATGCCGCCAGAGCGCGGGACGCGGCGCGTAAGGCGCGTGAAATGACCCGTCGAAAAGGTGCGCTGGATATAGCAGGGCTGCCAGGAAAACTGGCAGATTGCCAGGAAAAGGACCCGGCTCTATCAGAAATATACCTGGTGGAGGGTGACTCTGCGGGTGGATCGGCAAAACAGGGCCGAAACCGTAAAAACCAGGCGATTCTTCCGTTGAAAGGTAAAATTCTTAACGTGGAAAAAGCGCGTTTCGACAAAATGTTGTCCTCAGCAGAGGTAGGAACCCTTATTACCGCATTGGGTTGTGGTATTGGTAAGGATGAATACAACCCTGAGAAACTTAGGTATCACCGCATTATCATCATGACCGATGCGGATGTAGATGGCTCCCATATCCGGACTTTATTGCTTACTTTCTTCTTTCGTCATATGACAGAGTTGGTCGAGCGCGGACATATCTATATCGCCCAACCACCGCTCTACAAAATCAAGCGAGGAAAACAGGAACAATATATTAAGGATGATGAAGCGCTTGATACGTATCTGGTGAATACTGCGCTACAAAACGCCCATCTGGAATCTACTCAAACCAGACTAGATGGTGATGATTTCCGAAGTTTGCTCAACTCATTTGCAGAGATTCGACAAGTTACTAACAAGTTATCCAACCGTTATCCTCAGGTTGTACTGGAACAACTGGTGTATATGCCGGTACTTTCAACGGAGGACCTGAAGAGCACTGAAACAGTACAAAAATGGGTAGATCAACTGATCGCCGGGATTGAAAAGCGCCATTTGTCTGAAAGTCAGGTGCCAAAAATATCGGTATTCCATGATGAGGAGTTTGATCAATATCTACCAAGTATCGATCTATCTATCCACGGGGTTCCTCATAACTACCTGATTAATCAGGAGTTTTTGTCTTTTTCTGCCTATGAGAAAATAACAGGGTTCAAGGGGAAATACGGCGCCTTTTTTGACCAGCCGGGAACCTTTGTTCAGCGGGGTGAAAAGAAGCATGAAGTCGAAAACTTCCAGCAGATGTTGGACTGGTTGATGGGCGAAGCCAAACGCGGCTGTGCCATTCAGCGTTACAAAGGACTTGGAGAGATGAACCCTGATCAACTCTGGGAAACTACCATGGACCCTGAAACTCGCCGTATGCTTCAGGTAACCATTGAGGATGTGATTGCATGTGATCAGATGTTCACAACGTTGATGGGCGATCAGGTTGAGCCACGCAGAGCCTTTATTGAAGAGAATGCTCTCAAGGTTGCGAACCTGGATGTTTAACCAGTAAGTCGGAAAGCTACTAAATGACCAATTAAACGTTTGGTAGCTTCTCAGTATTATATTTGCTGTATTATTTTTCTTCTGTAGGCATCGATAAATTTTTCTGTTGCTTAAACGGGTATCTAAATAGCAGGGAATTATTTATCAATATCAAGTAGTTTTCCAAAAGTACGGTTCTGAAAAACTCCATCTGTTCGAACGCTAAAAAGTGCTGGGTTATATTTAATTGTTACTGTTAATTCTATCCGTAGCTTCCTCGACCCATTGTTCAAGTTTATGATTTAATTCTCTTGAGGTAAGCCCTTCTGGGCTTATGGGTTCACCCAAAATACACTGAATATTTCCAGGTATTTTTGCAAAGGATTTTGAAGGCCAGAATTTTCCGCCATTGTGAGCGAAGGGCAATATGGGTGCATTTGCCGCAACGGCCAAATTAGCTGCACCGCGATTAAATCGACCAATTTTTCCGTAAATTTGCCGTGTGCCTTCTGGAAAAATTAGTACTGAAAAACCTGCTTCAGTATGTTCTTTTCCTTCTCTAATAACTTGCTTGGCAGCGCCACGGCCATCCTCTCTATTAATGGCAATTGGGTTCATCATTGCCATTGCCCATCCGAAAAAAGGAATTCGTAATAGTTCCTTTTTTAGGACTGTAGAAATAGGTGAAACTAAAAATTGAAAAAGAATAGTCTCCCAGGGGCTTTGATGATTACCCGCTACCACAAAGCTTCCTTTCGGTATTTTCCCTTCAATCGTATAACTAACACCGCAGGTGATTTTTAACCACCAAAGTACAGAGCGACACCAAAGTGCTATGTAATCGTTGCGGAGTTTAGGCGGTAAAAAGAATGCGATGATTAGGCCGAAAGATCCCTGCAAAATCGTCAAAATAGCGTATCCGAAATAAAAAACTAACGCGCGTATATTGGACCACATTATATTGAAATAGCTCCGTTGGTTTTTAAAACAGAAATCGAAAGGCCGTTGATACAGATATCCTCTAACTGCTATTTACTAGGCAGAAGAGAAATATCTGCGACCTCAAGAAAAAGAGATCTTAAATTGCTTAACAGGATCATGCGATTGTTTCTTATAGCTTCATCGTCACACATGACCATCACGTCATCAAAAAATTCATCGACAGCAGATCTTAATTCGACCAGGCTATTTAACGCTTCAAAATAATTGCCACTTTCAATAATGGGTGCAACCAGATTTTGTTTATTGGCAATGAGTTGGGCAAGCACGGTTTCCGCACCCTCTTCCAGTAAGCTGGAATTAGGCGTGTTGGGAAATGTTTGTTCTTGTTTTGCTAATATATTTGCAACACGTTTGTTAGCCGCGCTTAGGTCGCTAGCCCCTTCGAGCGTACGGAAACGGTTCACCGCGTTAATGCGTTTATCGATATCGACCGGGTTAGGAATCCCAAGGCTGCAGACCGCATTAAACACTTCGACCGGTACGTTTTGATCCTGGTACCAGACCTTGAAGCGTTCCATCATGTATTGAAAAACCTGGTCGACTACCTTTTCCCCAGCGGGAAGTGATGGGTAGAGAGAGGCTGCTTTATTAAGGCAGTCTCGTAAATTAATATCCAGATTATTTTCAACTAGAATACGCAATACTCCGAGGGAGGAGCGTCGTAGTGCAAACGGGTCACGGGTTCCGCTGGGTGGTTTGTCGATTCCGAATATACCGACGAGCGTATCAATTTTGTCGGCAATGGATATGATCGATCCGATTTGGGTTTGGGGTAATGGCCCGCCGGAAAAACTTGGCAGGTACTGTTCATTTAGCGCATCTGCGATGGGCTGATCGAGCCCCTCTTTCTGTGCGTAAAAATAGCCCATCAAACCCTGAAGCTCGGCAAACTCACCGACCATATCAGTAACGAGATCTGATTTGCACAGTTCACCCGCTTGCTGAACCAGGTTGGTATCGATATTAAGCTGGGTTGCGATAAAACATGCCAGTTGGGCGATCCGTTCTGTCTTGTCAAACACTGACCCTAGCTGGTTTTGAAAAACGAGCCCTCTCAGACGTTCACGTTGTTGGCTGAGGGTTTGCTTTTGATCGTTCTGGTAGAAAAACGCAGCATCGGCAAGCCGTGGGCGGATCACTCGTTCGTTACCGGCTACCACCATTTCTGGTTTGCTACTGACAATATTCGCCACTGTAATAAATTTCGGCAGCATCTTTCCATCGGAGCCAACCATATGGAAAAACTTTTGATGGGTAATCATTGAGCAGATTAATACCTGCTCCGGCAATGCCAGATATTCTTCGCCGAAATTTCCGGAAAGAGCAACGGGCCACTCCACCATCGAGGTGACTTCATCAAGAAGGTCTTGATCAATCACTACCTCAGCACCGTAACGCTCAGCCTCTGCGGTGATACCGCTGACAATTTTTTCCTTACGCTGATCGTAATTTGCGATGACCTTACCCTGCTGCTCGAGGACGGTTTCGTACTGTTCTGCATCGGTAATGGTAATGGGTTGATTAGCGTGGAACCGGTGTCCCCAGGTTTGATTACCGGACTGGATACCTAAAATGTTGCAAGGTATTACTTTTTCACCGAATAACATGATGAGCCAATGTACAGGCCGTACAAATTCATGCCGGGTGCTTCCCCAGCGCATCCTTTTAGGAATAGGCAGGCCATCGATCGCTTGCTTAACAATTGCGGGCAGCAGTGTTTCTGTATGTTTTCCTTCGCTGCGGGAGTTAAAAACTAGCCATTCGCCTTTATCGGTTTTGAGTCGATCGAGCTGGTCAACCGTGACCTTGCAGGATTGTGCGAATCCACTAGCTGCGCGGGTTGGTTTACCCTCGTCATCAAAGGCGGCATCAACCGAAGGACCGCGGCGTTCACTCACCTGATCCGGCTGTTGAGTCACAAGCCCCAATACGGTGACAGCCAGTCGCCGCGGCGTTGCGTAGGCCTGCAATGATTCAAACTGTAAGCCAGCCTTTTCCAGACCGTCTCGCACGCCTTTGGTGAAGGCTTGTGACAGGCCTTTCAGGGCTTTGGGTGGTAGCTCTTCAGAGCCAATTTCAACCAGGAAGTTATCACGGCTCATGATTTCTCTCCTTTATCCTGGGAGGCAATCACTTCATCTCGAAGCGCATCCTCGGCAAGTGGGAAACCGAGTTTCAAGCGTGCATCAAAGTAACTTTTCGCAACCGCCTGAGCCAGTGTACGAACTCGCAGTATGTAGCCCTGTCGTTCGGTTACTGAAATAGCGCGACGGGCATCCAGCAGGTTAAAGGTGTGGGATGCCTTGAGTACAAACTCGTAGGCGGGTAGCGGTAGATTTTGCTCAATCAACATCAGGCTCTGTTGCTCGTATTCGCTGAAATATCGGAATAGCTGTTCTTTATCTGCATGTTCGAAATTGTAGTGAGACATTTCGATCTCATTTTGGTGAAACACGTCGCCGTAAGTTACAACTCCCGAGCCTGAGCGTGCCCATACCAGATCGTAGATACTGTCTACCCCCTGCAGATACATCGCAATGCGTTCCAGGCCATAGGTGATCTCACCACTGACCGGATAACAATCAAGCCCGCCAACCTGTTGGAAATAGGTAAACTGGGTGACTTCCATACCATTTAGCCACACCTCCCAGCCTAATCCCCATGCCCCTAGTGAGGGTGATTCCCAGTTGTCTTCGACAAACCGGATATCGTGCACTTCCGGGTCAATTCCGAGAAATTTAAGGGAGTTAAGGTAAAGTTCCTGTATGTTAGACGGAGATGGCTTCAGCAATACCTGGAACTGGTAGTAGTGTTGCAAGCGGTTGGGATTCTCCCCGTAGCGTCCATCTGTGGGTCGGCGGCAGGGCTGAACGTAGGCGGTACTCCATGATTCCGGGCCGATAGCGCGTAGAAAGGTTGCAGAGTGAAACGTACCGGCACCTACTTCGAGATCCACCGGTTGCAGGATAACGCAGCCCTGATCAGCCCAGAAATTTTGTAGTGCGAAAATCAGACCCTGAAAGGTAGTCAGGTCAAAGGGGGATTGTGTAGTCAACGAAGGAGCCCAATACAGATCAATTAAACGAAGCGGCAGATTATACCTTAGTTGGGCCGTGGATTAAGAAGGTGATGATGTTGGCTGGACTCAACTATTCAGAGAGTACGATATGAGACCCCGCTGGGTGTAGGAATCTTTTATTGCGGAAGGTCAGATATGGGTCTTTCCTCGTTACGTAGGTTTAACCTCGATAGGCTCTTCGCCCGCTAGAAGCGGTTTCTGGGCGATCAACATGGCCTGATTTCTAAACCCCTCTGAGACTGTACCGATCAGCCTTTCCTCCCGATATACGACCGGCTGAAGTGGCTGAAAAAGCGTCAGCAACTCATTTTCTGCCAACAGGAATTGCGGATTGCTCGGCCCCTGATCCGAAGTTTTTTGTTGGCAGAACGTTTGGTAAAACAGTAGCCCACCAGGATTAAGCGCCCTACATATCGCTTCACATAAGGGTCGATGCAGATAGTGTGCGACCACGATCAGATCAAAGCGCTGGTCTGGGAAAGGCTCCCTTTCCAGGTCGATCTCTTTGGTCTGAATGGATAATTGTTGTTCCCGGGCACAGGCATCAAGCTTTTCCAGCGCGACCGATGAAAAATCCCACGCCTGGCAATTCAATCCCCTGTCTGCCAAAAACAGTGTATTGGCTCCTATACCGCAGGCCAGATCAAGTGCTTTGCCCTTCGCCGGTAGCAGGTGTTGATTTTGTAACAACACTTCAGCCGGGGCTCCTGGCCCATCGCTATTCAGGTATTGTTGTTGCCAGCGTTGATTGGACATCGAGTTAAGGCGCCTGGTCGTGCTACCGTCGCCAAAACATCGGCGACAACAGGACTAGTAATGTAAAGATCTCCAGACGGCCCAGCAACATACAAAAGGTACAGATCCATTTAGCAACGTCGTTGAGCTCCGCATAGTGCATAGCCACGTCCCCAAGTCCGGGGCCGAGATTGTTGATACAGGCACCGACTGCAGAAAATGCGGTGATCATATCCACACCAGTAGCTAGCATCGCCATCAACATCGCCACAAATGTCACGGCATATACGGTGCAGAATCCCCACACCGCTTCAGTGACATTAGGTGGTACCAGGGTTCGCCCCAGCTTTACGATAAATACACCGTTTGGATGAATCAGTCGATGGATCTCCCTGACGCCCTGCTTCCAGAGCAGTATCACGCGTATGATTTTCATGCCGCCGCCGGTTGAACCGGCACAGGCTCCAGCAAAGGCCAGCCAGAGCAACATAAAGGGCAATAAATTAGGCCAATTTGAATATCCCGATGCACTGAATCCAGTAGTTGTAGCGATAGAGATCACTTCAAACGCACCGGTAATCCATATAGAGCCTTCGTAGGCCCCTCTGTTAAATGTGAGGAACAGGCAACAAAATAGAATTGCGCCAGCCAAAATCAGTAGGTAGACCTTTGCTTCCGGATCTTTCCAGTAATGGCTTATTTTCTTTTCGCGCCAGGCGGAAAAATGGAGTGCAAAATTAAGCCCTGAAATTAGCATAAAAAATGCGGCGACTAGCTCGATAGCTCGACTGTCAAAATAACCAATACTGGCATCATGGGTAGAAAAACCGCCAATCGCGACGGTTGTAAAGCTATGACAGATGGCATCAAAAAGGCTCATCCCTGATAGCCAATAGGCAGTGGCGCAAGCGATGGTGAGGGCCAGGTAGATATACCAGAGCGCCTTTGCCGTTTCGGCCAGGCGCGGGGTCAGCTTACTGTCTTTTACCGGTCCCGGTGCTTCTGCGCGGTAGAGCTGCATACCGCCGATACCCAGCATCGGTAGCACAGCGATGGCCAGTACGATGATGCCCATGCCGCCAAACCACTGCAGTTGCTGGCGATAAAAAAGTATCGATTTTGGTAGGTCATCCAGCTGGGTGATGACCGTTGCACCGGTTGTGGTTAGACCAGAAAACGATTCGAATACCGCATCGGTAAAATCGAGCTGCAGACCGTCAAGTAAGGCAAACGGGATGGATCCAAACAGTCCGAGAACAAGCCAGAACAGCACAGTGATAAGAAAACCATCCCGGGAACGTAGTTCACCGCGGGCACGATGAACCGGGTACCAGATGATGAATCCTGTAAGCAATGTAAAGCCGAAGGACTGGACAAATACGATCCAGCTGGAATCAGCGTAAATCACGGAGATCAGCGCAGATGGCAGCATACTAATGCTAAATAGCATCAGCAATAACCCTAATATTCGCAGGATGACGGTGTAGTGCATGTGTCTATTGGGTCATATTCGGGAAGGGTTTAAGTCACTGGATCAGAAAAAATTGACGCCAACCTGGAACAGTTTCTCCACCTCGCGGATACGCCGTTTATCGACTAAAAACAGAATGACGTGATCCTCCGGCTCAATCACGATGTCATCGTGGGCAATCAATACCTGGTTCTCTCGCACCAGTGCACCGATGGTTGAGCCAGCGGGAAGTTTGATATCCTCAATTTTTTCACCGATCACTTTGGAGGAGCGAGAATCACCGTGTGCAATAATCTCAATCGCCTCCGCTGCGCCACGTCGTAGCGAGTATGCATTGGCGATATCAGCCTGGCGTACATGGCGAAGCAGATGGCCGACGGTGATCATCTGTGGTGAAATTGCGATATCGATATCGCCTCCCTGAATCAGGTCAACGTAGGCTGGATTACTGATTAGTGTCATCACATGTTTGGCGCCAAGCCGCTTGGCCAGCAGTGATGACATGATGTTGGCTTCATCATTGTTGGTCAGTGCGCAAAAAACATCGGTATTTTCGATATTCTCTTCCAGCAGCAGATTCTGGTTAGAGGCATCGCTATTGAGGATGATGCTTTTATCAAGGCTTTGGGACAGGTAGTTACAACGATCGGCATTGCGTTCGAGGATTTTGACCTGATAGCGGGACTCGATTCCCTCCGCTAGTCGTTCGCCGATATTTCCACCGCCGGCAATCATGATTTTCTTGTAGGGGTTTTCGAGTCGACGTAGTTCACTCATCACAGTACGAATATCGTTTTTTGCAGCGATAAAGAACACTTCGTCATCGACTTCGATAACGGTATCGCCCTGGGGGATAATCGGCCGACCTTTCCGGAAAATGGCTGCGACCCGCGTATCCACTGAGGGTACATGCTGTTTCAGGGTTGATAGCGCATGCCCAACCAATGGACCACCGTAAAAAGCACGTACTGCAACGAGCTTCACCTGGCCCTCGGCGAAATCCAGTACCTGCAGTGCTCCCGGGTGTTCGATCAGCCTTTTTATACTGTCGGTAACCAGTTGTTCCGGGCAAATTTCAACATCAACCGGTATCGCATCGTTTCCAAACAGGGTGTTGCTCAGCAGGTAGGCGGTAGAGCGAATGCGGGCAATTTTGGTGGGGGTATTGAATATTCGATAGGCAATCTGACAAGCTAGCATATTGACCTCGTCACTATTGGTGACAGCGATCAATATATCCGCATCCTCAGCCCCGGCCTGTCGAAGCACGCTTGGATAGGAGGCTTTTCCCATCACGGTGCGGATATCATATTTGTCCTGTAATGAATGGAGCACATCTGCGCGTTCATCCACCAGGGTGACATCGAAGTGTTCACTCGCCAGGCTTTGTGCCAGCGTGCCGCCAACCTGCCCTGCTCCAAGAATTATGATTTTCATAGGCGGGCAATGATGCGCCGGTTATTTTCGATTGTAAAGTGATGGCCGGTCAAAATATAAACGATTTTATGGTGCATGTGGCTTTTGTAATCTGGCGTAATAAAAACCATCATGCTGCCCAGTGATGGGCAACAATTGCCGGCCATATGTTTGCTGGATACCCCAGTCGGCAACGATTGGCTTGATGGTAAAGTCATGGGTTGTTGAAAATTGTTCAATAACCTGTTCATTTTCCTGTGGTAGCACCGAACAGGTGGCATACAGCAAGACTCCGCCAGGCTTGAGCGTGGACCAAACCGCCGTTAAAAGATGTAGCTGTAGCTGGCTTAACTTAACAATATCCTCTTTAGTGCGTAGTAGTTTGATATCCGGATTACGCCGAATGACCCCGGTTGCGGAACAGGGCGCATCAAGAAGAATGCGGTCAAATGGCTGGCCATCCCACCAGCTCGCCGTGTCCCCTACATCCGCAATACTGATTTGGGCTTTGATCTGCAGCCGGGACAGGTTTTCCTCGATTCGTTTACTGCGCTCAGCCTCTTTTTCGACCGCATGTAATTTTATACTGGGCTCGGTTTCCAGCAGGTGGCAGCTCTTACCGCCGGGCGCAGCGCAGGCATCAAGGATATATTCACCGGGTTTTGGTGCCAGCAGATCTGCACTGAGTTGAGGCGCTTCATCCTGAACACTGGCAAACCCCTGTTCAAAACCGGGCAAGGTAAGTGGGTCACAGGCTGAACTGAGCGTGATACCGTGGTTTGAAAACTGACAGGCGGAGCTTTCTATATTTTCTGTTAGCAGCAGCTGCTGGTATTTGGCAACCGTGGTTTTTTGCTGGTTGACCCGCAGGGTCATGGGCGGACGCTGGTTGTTGGCATCAACAATTTGTTGCCACTGATCGGGCCAGGCTTTCTGGATGTTTTTCAAAAACCAGCGTGGGTGCGCACTGTTAGCAATCGGGTTTTCTTTGACCTGTTCGAGCAGTGATTCTTGCTGACGTTGAAAATTGCGCAGTACACCGTTAATCAGTCCCCGGGCCCATTTTTTATCGAGGGCGGCGGTAGCAGCGACGGTTTCACTGATCACCGCGTGGGCAGGAATGCGGGTGAATAATAGTTGATACAAACCAACCAGTATCAGCGCCTGAAGATCGCTATCTTTGGTCTTAAGTGGCTTTTCCAACAATTGATAGTGAAGAAACATCAGCCGCGAGTGCCAGCGCACGGTGCCGTAGCAAAGCTCTTTATAAAGGCTCTGTTGTCTGGGATCGATCGATTCAGCCATGACCGGTAGCAATCTGGACAGGGATTTCCCTTCCGTAACAACTGCGGTCAGTGTAAGGGCGGCGGCGCTTCGCGGATTTGAATAGTCCATGGTGTAGGCGTACAGCCCCTCTTATGGGGTGAGGCCGGGCTGCTCTATTTCGGTAGCGGGGGAATCAAATAGGTCGCCTTCTTTTATACGCACCTTATTAGCATTGAAAATATCTCGAGCCGTTAACGCTTTGCCACCAGTGAACTGGATCCTTTCTAAATTTAATACGCCGACACTTACACCTATACCACAGGCGACCTGTATGCCCTCCGGCTGACACGAAAGCACGGTTCCGGGCGCAGATGATGATTGTGCATCGACGGGTTGCGCTTCCCAGATTCGTACACGCTCATCACCCAGCTGGGTATAGGCGATTGGCCAGTTGTTATAGGCTCGCACCTGTCGCGATATCTGTGTCGCAGTTTGATTCCAGTCGATGAGGGCATCCTGCTTCAGAATTTTGGGTGCGTAGGTTGATAGGCTATCATCCTGTTTTTCTGGCGTAGCATCGCCTGTTATCAGCTGATCAATGGCGGTTAGCAGAAGAGGCGCGCCTAATGCTGCCAGTTTGTCGTGCAATGCTGCGGCACTATCGGTTGGTTCGATGGTACAGCTATCCTTGACCAGCATATCTCCCGTATCCAGCCCTATATCCATCTGCATAATGGTGACACCGGAATCTGTATCGCCGGCGAGCACCGCCTGCTGGATCGGCGAGGCACCTCGCCATCGCGGCAGCAGTGATGCGTGAATGTTGACGCAGCCCAGAGTCGGCGTATCGAGCACGACTTTCGGCAATATAAGGCCATAGGCCGCAACCACCATCAGATCTGGTTTGAGCGCAGCCAGTTGTTGCTGATCCTCTTCATTACGAAGATTGAGCGGTTGGTATACCGGAATATCATGTTCCAGTGCAAGTTGTTTGACCGGACCTGGCTTTATTTTGCGGCCACGCCCGGAAGGTCGATCAGGTTGCGTATAAACCGCTACGATTTGATGGCTAGAATCCAGTAACGCAGCGAGTCCGGGCACAGCAAAATCTGGCGTGCCCGCATAGATTATGCGAAGCGGCTCGCCCCGTTCGGTTGGACGAGGGGAATCAGTCATATGTCTATCATATTGTTGGGGGCCAAGTGTAGTGTCGGATTTATTTGCTTTGCTTGTGGGCTTTTTCAAGTTTTTTGCGTATGCGCTGTCGTTTTATAGAGGAGATGTAGTCAACGAACAGTTTGCCATTGAGATGGTCAATCTCATGCTGAATACAGACCGCAAGTAACTCATCCGGCTCAAGTTCGAAGTTATTGCCATCTACATCCTGCGCACTCACCTGAACATCTCGCGGTCGGACAACAATTTCGTGAAAGCCGGGAACCGAAAGGCAGCCCTCTTCCCATTCCCGTTGCTGATCCGAAAGCACGGTAATCTGCGGATTAATAAAAACCATCGGTTCAGAATGGTCTTCAGATACATCAATTACAACGATACGCTTATGCACATTGATCTGGGTTGCGGCCAGGCCAATGCCCGGTGCCTCATACATGGTTTCGATCATATCTTCCGATAGCATTTTCAGCCTGTCGTCAAATACAGTGACCGGCTTCGCAACTTTGCGCAGCCGGGGATCGGGGAATTCGAGAATATTCAGTATCGCCATTTTTGATATAAAAATATAAAAGAGTGCAAAAAATTGGGTGCATTATGCCCTGTATCGCTATATTAGGCACGATTCATTGGGTTCACGCTCGTACGATTAACGGATAAATTATGAGTGGTAATTATCAGGCTAATGAATAAATTGTGGCGATTTTTCATTATTCAACGTGGAGCCAACTACAATATAAGGCAATGGCTGTGTGTTTGATCCCGAGATCGGCCAGCAAGTGGTTACTATTCAAGATTGCGAAGAGGTTGCGTTGAGAAAAATGGTAGCTGAAAATTGTAACGAAAAGTGGTAAAAAATAGATCACGGCACAGAGATACGATGCATCACCCCGAGTTTGGGTATAAACCAACCTTATTGGTGATATTTTCGGCTAAATCCTGTGCGTTTGGTAAATAGCGGCCACAAAAAGGAAACTAGACAGGACAATTTATGATGTGGAGACATTTGAAATTTTGGATCGGTGTTATGTGTATAGCATGCATTCCTATGGCTCAGGCCGATACCGTAGCCCTGAAACAGGGGCACCCACAAACCTATGTGGTAAAGAAAGGTGACACTTTATGGGATATTTCCGCAACCTTTCTTGAGGACGCCTGGCGTTGGCCGAGTGTATGGAAATTTAATCCTCAGATTGAAAACCCACATCTGATTTACCCCGGTGATGTGGTTCAGCTTACTTACGTTAATGGTGAGCCAAGGTTGACCATTGTCTCGCGTGATGAAAAGCTATCGCCAAAAATTCGGGCGAGTGCAATCGCTGCGGATGTTGAGAAGATTTCACTGGCCAGTATCAGTAAATATCTGTCTGGAAACCGGATAGTGGAACTGGGGGAGCTTGAGTCTGCACCCTATGTCGTATCTGGCCAGGAGGGTCGGTTGATCATGGGCGGGAGCGACACGGTTTATGTGCGTGGAGAGCTCGATCAAAACAATATTGTTTACGGCCTTTACCGTAAAGGTGGAACCTATCTGGATCCAAAAACCGGTGAGCTACTGGGGCGTGAGGCGACCCAGCTGGGTACCGGTACGGTTGTTGGAATCGATGATGGTATTGCCTCGGTATTTTTAGAGCGGACCTCGGCAGATGTACGGATAAAGGATCGGCTGTTGCCCCTGATGGAGCAGCGTATTGATTCTACTATATACCCAAAACCCCCTTCACAACCTGTAGAAGGTGTTATCGCCGCAGTTGTGGGCGGGGTTACCCAGGTTGGCCAATACAATGTGGTTGTCTTCAATAGAGGTGCCCGAGAGGGTATTGAGCCGGGAAATGTATTGTCGATATACAAGGAGGGCCAGCTTGTTGCGGATGAGATAGCAGATAGGCGTATCCGCTTACCTGCTGAAAAAGGTGGTGTAATTCTGGTATACCGGGTGTTTGAGAAAATGAGCTACGCGCTGGTAATGGAGGCCAGTCGACCCCTCTCCGTGGGTGATCTCGTTAAGAGCAAATAGTGTCGCCTGAAGAACCTGTATGGATCAACAAGCACTAACCGACTGGTTGGTAATAAGCCGTGTAACCGGCCTTGGGTACCGCTGTTTTAGTAAGCTGACGGTGAATGATAGCTCACCGTCAGCGGTTGTTTCGGCAACCGGCTCAAGGCTTAAGCAGTCTGGGCTTGGGGATGTTGGCCGAGAACAGCTGCTAGCATATCAAAGTGCACCGGATAGCCATCCCCTGGCAGAAAAAATAGCCCAGGATCGTTCATGGCTAGAAGATGAAGCGCATCATTTAATTCCGATCTCTTCGGATAGCTATCCACCCCTTCTCAAAAACATTCCGAGTCCACCACTGGTTCTCTATTGTATCGGTGATCCGGACTATCTATTGTGGCCGCAGCTGGCAATGGTGGGCAGCCGGAATCCCTCTGTGTTTGGCGGCGAGCTAGCTGAAAGTTTTGCCAGCTCCCTGGCAAAAGCAGGACTGCTGGTCACCAGTGGGTTGGCTTTGGGGGTTGATGCGGCCGCACATAAAGGTGCACTGGCTGCCGGGCAGCCCACTATTGCGGTGGTTGGCACCGGTCTGGATCGAGTTTATCCGCGAACAAACCATGAACTGGCTAAACAGATAGCCGCCAACGGTGTGATTGTGTCCGAGTTTCCGTTGGGAACACCACCCCGCGCTCAAAATTTCCCTCGGCGCAATCGTATTATCAGCGGTCTAAGTTTGGGTGTGCTGGTGGTAGAGGCGGCATTAAAAAGCGGCTCGTTAATTACCGCTAAATATGCGATGGAACAAGGACGGGAGGTTTTTGCTATCCCTGGTTCGATTCACAACCCGATGAGCAAAGGCTGCCACTCGATTATTCGTCAGGGTGCAAAGTTGGTAGAAACCACAGCGCATATACTGGAGGATCTTGGGCCCCTTGCGCTTCAGTTGGGGCAAGCCGTACTCGACCAGGATTCGGATATGGAGACTGAAAAAACAACCGGTCTTTGTATTGATACCCTGTCAGAGGATCAAAAAATTTGTCTTAGGCAGCTTGATCATGCACCATCCAGTGTTGATCAAATTGTCGAGCGAACCGGTTTGCCGGTTTACCGGGTCTCCGGATCCCTTCTGGATATGGAACTACAGGGATGGCTGAGTAGTGACAGCGGCCGATATTGGTTAAATCCTGGTTTATCCTGATAGCGTGGCCAAAATAATTTCAGCCTGAACAGGGAATAGTTATGTATTGGAACAACCGTGAATAGATCTGCTGATTTCAGTGCTGGCTTGTTAGAAACGCAACAGGTGGCATCAATACTGTTGGACCAGGCAGGAACAATTCTCCAGTTTAACGAAATCGCTAGCCTTCTTACCGGCTTGGCAGTTGAAAGTGCTGTGGGAATGCAGCTAGAAGAATGCTTTGAAATTCTATTGGCTGATGGCAAACCTGCTTCATTAGCTGATCTGGCAGACAAGCAAGCTTCGGGCCTGCACGCGTCTCTTATTTCACGCCATCAATCCTTGGGCGCAAAAGTAGAAGTATCGCTGAGCTTGATGTTAATAACGGGGCCGGCCGGGGAAGAGCCCCGAGTCCTCCTGAATGCGGTGCCCAGACTACCGTCAGATACCCTGAAAAATCACCTTGCCGCGCGGGCGCTGCTCAGCCTTGACTGGCAGGAAGCCCCGCTTGCCGTTATCTGCTGGAATACTTGTCTGGAAGCAGAGCAGTGGAACCCGGGCGCAGAGCAAATTTTTGGTTACAGTGCTGAGCAAGCCATCGGTAAACATGCTAACGAGTTGATTATCCCGGATCACCGGTTTTCGGGTGTGACGGCAGAGTTTGCAGATCTGCTTGGCCAGATCTCCGGTACCTTTGGCGTATATGAAAACATCACTGCTGATGGGCAGCAGGTTTTTTGTGAGTGGTACAACACACCGCTGGTGGATGAACATGGTGTAGCGATAGGAGTAGTTACCCTAGCGCAAGATGTAACTGAACGATTACAAACGCAACAGCGGCTACAGCAAAGCGAGCAGCGGTTCCGAGATTATTTTGAACAATCCCTGACCGGTATCTCCATTATTGACCCTGAGTTGGGCTGGGTGGATGTGAATCAACAGCTGTGCCGAATGCTGGGATACAGTCGCGAAGAGCTACTTTCAGCGGGTTGGAAGAATGTGCTCTCCGACAAAGAACGCCTTGCCGACCTGGAGATATCTAAAAAAATCTTAACCGGCGAGCTTGATCAGATCTCCTTTGAGAGCAAGCGTATCTGTAAGGATGGCTCGATAATCCATGTTGAGGTGAACACCAATGTAGTGCGCACCACCGATGGTGAGGTCGACTACTTTGTATCGCAGCTTCTTGATATCACGGAAAGAACTCGTCAGCGCAGAGATCTTGATCAGACGCTTTCGCTGCTTGTAGGCATCTCCGACGCGTTGCCTGATCTGGTTTATTTTAAGGATCGAAATGGCGTATACCAGCGGGTCAATAAAGCTTTCGAAAAAGCAGCCGCTCGTTCGAATGATCAAATTGCGGGGTTGACCGATGCGGATTTATTCCCCACAGAGGTGGCACAGCAGTTTCGCCAACAAGATTTCAGTGTAATTAATAATCCAGACCCCGATGCAATATTTGAAATTGAGGAGCGCCAGGTGGGCACAGGCCCTGATTACAATACACGGAAGTTACAGGTGCGAGACAGTAATGGTTTTGTGATGGGGGTGCTGGGTATCAGCCGGGATATTACTGAGCTGAATCAGACTCGGCAGGCACTGCGATACTCCCAGACCATTCTCGATCTTACCAGCGATATGATGGCACTGTACGACCGCAATGGTAATCATCTGTCCGCCAACCGAGCCTATTGTGAGGCCTACAAGGTTCCCTTCAAAGACCTGGTGGGTATGCATGTAAGCGAAGTTTTGGGTCAATCACCTGAAGCCTTAATTTATATTCTGGAAAACCATCGTAGGTGTCTTGCTGGAGAGGTCATCACTACCAAGGCCGCGCTTGATTTTCCTGGCCTGGGTCTTCGGCATGTGGTTGCCCAGGATAGTCCCTACAGGGATGAGTCCGGTGATATTGTCGGGTTGGTCGTTACCATTCATGATATTACGGATCTGGAAGAGGCATCGGAGGGGCTCCGTAGATACGAACAAATACTGTCGGCAACTCATGATTTAATGTCCTTCGTGACGCCTGATTATAAACTGGCGGCAGTTAATGATGCATTTGTGAAGTTTTTTGATTTTGATCGAAAGGATGTGCTGGGTACTAAAAGCCTGGTGCAGGCCGTCGACAGAGAGGATCTTTCCGATCTATTCAAATCCCGCTACGAGCGATGCTTAGCGGGTGAAGTGCTGGAGTTTGAGCAGGCTATCGGAAGCCCTGTAACCGGAGAAGAGCACTTTTTTGAGGTGATCTACTATCCGTTTCAGGATGCAAATGGTGTGATCACGGGGCTGGTGTCGAGTGCCCGTGATATTACAGCCCGCCGCAAAACCGAAGAAGATCTGCGGAGCTACAAAGACATCGTTTCAGCTAGTCAGGATTACATGGCCATGCTGGACTTGCAGTACCGTTTTGTTGCGTTAAACAAACAGTATGAATCCTATTTTGGGCGGCCCGCTGGTGAGATCCTCGGTAAGACGGTGCTGGATATCTATGGTGATAGTGAGCGGTTTGAGAAGGTATTTATACCCGCATATAACCGTGCTTTATCCGGGGAGGTGGTTTGTTATGAACAAAAAGTGTATCAACCCGGAAGCGGTGACGAGGGCTGGGCCGAATTTCGATACTACCCAAGCTACAACGAAGCGGGCGAAATAATCGGCCTGGTTGTAAATGTCAGGGATATTACCGATAGAAAGCAGGCCGAATTGAAACTCAAACAACTTTCCCAGGCGGTTGAGTTGTCGCCATCGGCGGTAATGATCTGTGATTCGGAGGGTTTGATTGAATATGTGAACCCGGCGTTTGAGCGTACATCAGGGCATATGCTTCGGGAAATTGAGGGGAAAACCCCATTTGAGATTGAAATCTATAACCGTGCCGATGCCAAATTCCCCAGCGTTATCAATAAAATCACCACAGGTTTGACCTGGAGTGGCGAAACCCAGAGCCGCAAGAAAACCGGTGAAGCCTATTGGGAAAATGTATTTTTTTCCCCTATTCACAATGATGAGGGTGAAATCAGCCACTATCTGGCGGTAAAAGAAGATATCAGCCTGCGTCGTCAACAGGAGGAACAGTTAGCTAGACAGGCTTATTATGACCCGCTAACGGAATTACCCAACCGGATGTTGGCATTCGAGCGGTTACGTCAGGCGATGGCGAGAGCAGATCGCAATGACCATATGGTGGCGGTGATCTTTATCGACCTTGATCACTTTAAAGCCATTAACGATACCCTTGGTCACGGTTACGGAGATCAACTGCTCAAGGCAGCGGGCAAGCGCCTGAAAAACTGTATTCGTAGCGAAGATACCGTAGCGCGCCTGGGTGGGGATGAATTTCTGGTGTTGCTGACGGATGTAACGCGTATTGAGCGCACCCAGCCGATTATAGACAAAATTATTGATTGTTTTAATCGGTCTTTTGAGGTGGGCAGTAACGAGCTATATGTAACTGCGAGCTTGGGCGTGGCAGTGTATCCAAACGACTCTAAAGAGGTATCGGACCTGCTGCGCAATGCCGATACCGCTATGTACCACGCAAAGGACAAAGGTAGAAACCGGTTTAACTTCTTCACAGAAGAGATGGATGCGGAAGCCCATCAGCGTTTGAATATCGAATTCGAGTTACGTAATGCGCTGGAACGAAATGAGTTATATCTTGAATATCAGCCGATTGTGGATGGCTACAGCGGCCATGTGGTTGGGTTTGAAGCGCTGGCGCGCTGGAAAAATGAACGGTTTGGATCAGTCCCGCCGGACAAATTTATTCCGATTGCCGAAGAAACCGGACTGATTCATGAAATCGGCTCCTGGGTGATAGATACCGCATGTACCACTTTGCAGCAATTTCGGGCGCAGGGATATGAGCGATTAAGGGTTGCGGTGAATGTATCCTCGAAACAGTTCCAGGATTTTGGCTTTGTTGATTCAATTAAGGCCGCGTTACTGAAAACAGCTGTTCCTGCTTATTCACTGACACTGGAGGTTACCGAAAACCTGCTGCTGGAGGAGCGCAATGAAGTTGCCCAAATGTTGTATCAGCTTACACAGCTTGGTGTGCGGCTTTCAGTGGATGATTTTGGAACCGGCTACTCCTCCCTTAGCTATCTGAAAAAATACCCATTCAACGCGTTGAAGATTGACCGCTCTTTTGTCAAAAATATCGTCGATGATGCCGATGACCTGAACCTGACCAAGGCGATTATTGCTATGGCGCATGCTCTGCATCTTGAGGTTATTGCTGAGGGGGTGGAAGACCAGGTGCAGCTTGCTTTGCTCAGGGCAGAAAGTTGTGATTTTGTTCAGGGTTACCTGATTAGCCGGCCAATCCCGGCGGACGAGCTGCTGGCCTTTATAAAACAGCGCGATCAGTAGTGCTGCAACGATGGCGCGCGTATCAGGCTGAACGACAGGTTATTGCATTGATCTGCTAACTGGTATATTTTCACGCCCCCTTTTATTCATAGTAACAACAGGTTAAATGGCGATGACAACTCCCTTTGTAGCGATTCTGATGGGCTCCGATTCGGACTTGCCGGTTATGGAAGCCACAACCGCCGTGCTTAAAGAGCTCGGTGTGCCCTTCGAAATGATTATCACATCCGCCCATAGAACACCGGATGAAACACATCACTATGTTACTGATGCTGAAAAGCGCGGTTGTCAGGTATTTATTGCCGGGGCTGGCATGGCTGCGCATCTCGCTGGTGTAGTTGCTTCTTTAACGCTTAAGCCAGTAATCGGTGTGCCGTTAGAAGCTGGCGCCCTTAAGGGTATAGATGCGCTGCTTTCTACCGTGCAGATGCCCGCGGGCATTCCTGTTGCCACGGTTGCAATCGGTAAAGCCGGCGCAAAGAATGCTGCGCATTTGGCTGCTCAAATGTTGTCTCTTGCAGATTCGGCGCTGGCTCAGCGCTGTATTGATGGCCGACAGGCAAACCGTGAATCGGTAATTGCTAAAAACAGTAAGCTACAAGAACAGTTGAACGCGTAACCTAATGGTAGCAAGAGCGTAATTTGGTCGGCGCGTGCAAAAATCAGGAATGAATATCCAACAAACAGTGCCACTGTTAAAGCAGGGTGCTGTTATTGCATATCCCACGGAAGCGGTCTGGGGACTGGGTTGTGATCCCTTCGATGAAAAAGCGGTATCCAGAGTGTTAACGCTAAAATCCCGTTCGGTCGATAAAGGTCTCATTTTAATTGCTGGAAGCATCGAGCAGTTTGCTTTTTTGCTGGATGATTTGGCCAGCGACCTGCTTGCCAAACTCCATTCTAGCTGGCCAGGGCCAACGACCTGGTTAATCCCACATCGCCAGCGTGTACCCGCCTGGATTCACGGTGATCACAAAACGGTTGCTGTGCGTGTGACTGCACATGCGGTGGCGGCACAATTGTGTGTCGAATTTGGTGGTCCGCTGGTGTCTACCTCGGCAAACCCTCAGGGTCTGCCCGCGGCAACTACCGCCGCAGGACTTGAGGCTTATTTTAGTACTCGGCTGGACGGTATTGTATCGGGTGAGCTGGGCGGTGCGCAGCAGCCTTCAATCATCCGTGATCTGCTAACTGACGAAATAATTAGAGGGTCAAGTTAAATGAGTCAATCGGATCTCGACCAGTATGCAGTGATGGGCAACCCGGTTGAGCATAGCGTGTCACCGGCCATTCATAGCGAATTTTCACAGCAAACCGGTGAACGTTTGCAATATCGGGCGATTTTAGTTGCTGAGGATCAATTCCCGGAAGCCGTTCAGCGGTTCTTTGAAAGCGGCGGTAAGGGCCTCAATATCACAGTGCCCTTCAAGGAAAAGGCATTTGCTATGGCGGAAATTAAAGACCAGCGCGCAATCGCAGCGGGAGCTGCCAATACGCTCTGGCTGGATTCCGAACAGCGGCTAAACGCTTCCACTACAGATGGATTGGGGTTATTGCAGGATCTAACCGTCAACCAGCAGCTCGATCTGGAAGGAAAGAATGTTTTGGTGCTGGGGGCTGGGGGAGCGGTTCGCGGTGTACTAAAAGAGTTACTTGCGCGTAATCCAAAGCAGCTTGTGATCTCCAATCGGACTTCAGAAAAAGCCGAGTTGCTAGCGCAGCAGTTTTCCAGTTTCGGCAATATAACCTGCGCATCCTACAGCCAGATTCCAGATATCGGGTTTGGGCTGGTGATCAACGGCACCTCTGCGAGCCTTCACGGAAAGGTACCCGCGATCGACGGAGCACTGCTTGTTGGGTCCTTTTGTTACGACATGATGTATGGCCAAAATGCTCGGGTGTTTCTGGATTGGGCCATCAAAAATGGCGCAGCTCAGGCGGTGGATGGCGTGGGGATGCTGGTAGAGCAAGCCGCCGAATCCTTTTCAATCTGGCGGAAGGTCAGACCGTTAACCCGTGACATTATTTGCAGTCTGAGGAAGTCCTAATGCCCTGCTGTCACAATAAGTCATTGAAAGAGTTGGCGCTATGAATGGCGTTACCAAAAAAAAGCCATCAAGACGTTTCATTGCGGGTGCGAGCTGTCCATCATGCGCAAAAATTGATACTACATACATTGATCTAAGGCATAAACTTGAGTTTCGAGTTTGTATACGCTGTGAATTTGAAGAGCGACGGATGGAGTCAGTTTCGCCTAAACCGCTGCGTTTTCAACCAGACTAGTGAGCGTTATGGGTTGGTTTATGGGTGGATAGTAATGATTGATTAATAGCCATCGCCTGATTATAATCGCCCGCTGCGTCAAAATGACGCAGGGAAAATCAGGTTGAAGCAGCGCATCTATGTGATGATTGCGACAGGCTCGTCGTCCCCTATAGCTATCTTAGGTAGCGAGTAATCAAGAGAAGTATATTGAAATACTTTCGATGGGGCCTTTTTGTGCCTTATTGAAACGTACAACTATTACTGGGCAGATGGGTTAACCGCTTTTGCGGACACCGCTGGGCCACAAATTTAAAGAAGGGAGTAGAGATAAAAGTGCACCTTAAAAGAGAGAGTAAGCTACGGCTGGCTACGGTTGGCGGATTGTTCGTCCTGAGTAACTCAGCGGTTGCAGAGTATGGGCTGAACCTTGTAGAGCCTGCATCTGAGATCACAAGAAGCGTTTTTGATCTGCATATGTTGACCGCCAAGCTGGCGTTTTATATCAGTGTCATCATTACAGTTCTTGTTGTGTATATCCTGGTTAAGTATCGTCGCTCCTCCGGCGCAGAAGCAGATATGCAGATGCACAAAGGGAAATTCGGTGTATTTTCATGGTTATTGGTGCCAATTATTGTATTGGGCATTGATTTAAGTATTGCTGGTCCCGGTACTAAAACACTGCATCAGGTTGAAAGGCATGTAGATGCTGAGTTGACAGTGAAAGTAACCGGCTCTCAGTGGAAATGGACCTACGATTATCTTGATAACGATGTACGTGTGGTTTCAAATTTGCAGGAGCATGAGCCGAATGAACCGGGTTACCTGCGCTCAGTAGATAAACTGTTTGTATTGCCGGTTGATACCAATATCCGTTTCTTGCACACCGCCACCGATGTACTCCACGCCTGGTGGGTTCCCGCTATTGCGATTAAGAAAGATTCTATACCCGGTTACATTCACGAAACCTCAACACGCATTACCAAAGAAGGCACCTATTATGGCCAGTGCGCAGAAAACTGCGGTACCGGACACGCGTATATGCCTATCGTTGTACAGGTAGTGAGTAAAGAGAAGTTTAATGACTGGGTTGCATTAAAAACGGCTGAGGCGAGCGCTGCTGCCGCTGAAGCTTCCGCAGATAAAGTATGGTCGAAAGAAGACCTTATGGCGCGAGGCGAAGAGCTATATGTGAAAAATTGCGTGGCTTGTCATCAGGTAAACGGTGAAGGTATACCTCCGGTTTTCCCTGCACTTAAGGGTAGTGCAATTGCAACCGGAGCAGTCGCTGATCACCTGGATGTCGTAATCAAGGGTAAAGCTGGAACTGCAATGGCTGCCTGGGGCGGTCAGTTAAACGACCTGGAAGTTGCTGCCATCGTAACCTATGAGCGAAATGCCTGGGGCAACGATGCTGGTGACCTTGTACAACCTGCTGATGTTAAATCGGCGCGATAAGAACCTTGGAGTGAGAGTAAAACCATGAGTGACGCTATAACACACGAAGCACATCATCACGGTCCTCCAACGGGGGCTAAACGCTGGTTATACAGCACAAACCATAAAGATATCGGTACCATGTACCTGATCTTTGCGCTCATCATGCTGTTTCTTGGCGGCGCAATGGCGATGGTTATCCGTGCGGAATTATGGATGCCGGGGTTACAGCTAGTTGAGCCTGATTTCTTTAATAACCTGGTGACCAACCATGCGTTGATCATGGTTTTTGCAGTAGTAATGCCAGCGGGTGTTGGTCTTGCCAACTGGATGATCCCGTTAATGATTGGTGCGCCGGATATGGCGATGCCGCGAATGAACAATATGAGCTTCTGGTTGCTTCCACCTGCGGCCATCTTGCTTGTTCTTTCGATGATTGTGCCATTCTTCGGTGGCGGTCAAACGGTTAATACCGGATGGACACTTTATCCACCCCTTTCTATCCAGTCCGGAATGGGCATGGATTTCCTGATCTTCACGGTTCACATCCTTGGTGTGTCGTCGATCATGGGTTCAATTAACATTATTACTACCATCATCAATATGCGTGCTCCTGGCATGAATATGATGAAGATGCCGATTTTCGTATGGTCGTGGTTCTTCACTGCACTATTGCTGATTGTGATCATGCCGGTATTTGCTGGTGGCGTGACCATGTTGCTGTTTGATCGTCATTTCGGTACCAGCTTCTTCGATGCGGCTGGTGGCGGTGACCCGGTATTGTTCCAGCATATTTTCTGGTTCTTTGGACACCCTGAAGTATACGTACTGCTGCTGCCTTCTATCGGCGTGTTGGGCATGATTATCCCGACGTTCTCCCGTAAGCCGCTGTTCGGCTACAAGTCATTGGTTTATGGCATGGCCGTACTCTATGGTCTTGGCCTGATTGTATGGGCTCATCACCAGTACACAATTGGTATGTCTATCGAAACAACAACGTACTTCATGATCGGTACCATTTTGATCTCGATTCCAGTCGGACTGATGATCTTTAACTTCATCTTTACGCTTTGGAAAGGTTCTATTACCTTTGAAACACCGATGTTGTTTGCGCTGGCAATTATCCTGATGTTCTCATTTGCGGGAACAACCGGAGTGATGTTAGCGGTTGTACCGGCTGATCTTCAGTATCACGATACTTATTTCGTTGTTGCGCATTTCCACTATGCATTGATTCCAGGTTCACTATTTGGTCTCTATGCGGCTGTATTTTTCTGGATGCCAAAGTGGACAGGTCACATGTACAACGAACGCCTCGGGAAGATCTTTTTCTGGTGGACTACCATCGGATTTAACCTGACCTTCTTCCCTCAGCATTTCTCGGGCCTGGCTGGAATGCCCCGTCGGATCGTTGATTACAATATGATTTTCACAGAGTTCAACGTGATGTCCAGTGTTGGCGCGTTTGCCTTTGGTCTGTCGCACTTGTTGTTCTTGTACATCATCATCAAAACCGTCAAAGGCGGTGAGAAAGCCACTACGGAAGTGTGGGATGGTTCAAGCATCGGATACGCTGGTCTGGAGTGGACGGTTCCATCGCCACCTCCTTTCCACACTTTTGAAAAGGCACCAGTGGTTAAGTGATTAACTTTACTCCCTGCAGTGATGCGGGGAGTAACTACGGAAAATTATGGAATCGAATCAAAAAAAAGATATAGCAAAATCCAATATGCGCATCGCTTTTTCTATCGCAGCCATTGCGATTGGATTGGCAATATTGCCCGCTCTTTATCTGATATAGGGTTATGACAATCGAAACTAATTCGCAAACTGTTTTTGGCCATCGAAGAACCATTAAATGGCTTCTTATATTGGCGGTGGGTATGTTCGGTTTCGGGTTTGCAATGGTGCCGTTATATAAACTGGTTTGTTCCGTAACTGGCTGGAATAGTATTGATTCGAACAGCGCCCAGGCAAGTACTGCTGATATCAGTCAGGAGATAGATCTTGACCGTACAGTGACAGTTACGTTTGACGGAACTATTAACGCGGGTCTGCCGTGGGAATTTAAGCCTTTGGTGAGAAAGCTTGAAGTAACGCCGGGCAAGAGTTACAAAGCTGATTTTTACGTCAAAAATTATTCGAACCGCGAGATTGTTGGACAGGCCATACCGGGTATAACACCATGGCAAGGAACGGAGCACTTTCATAAAACCGAGTGCTTTTGTTTTACACAGCAAACGTTGGCTGCGGGAGAAAGCAGGGTTATGCCGCTGCGGTTTACTGTTGACGCGCGGCTGCCTAAAGAGATTAAATTTTTGACGCTGTCCTACACATTGATGGATACAGATCGCTCGGCTTTAAAAGCCAATGCCGGGTTGGTTAAACACTAATTTATAGATATAAGAAACCTAGCGTTTTATTTACAGGGGATTAGAAGATGACAAGCAACGAAGATAGCTATTATCTACCGGAATTGAGCAAGTGGCCGGTAATAGCCGCGACTGCGCTGTTCATCACCTTGCTTGGTGTTGTACTTTGGGTCAACGGCGGTAGCTTGTGGATTACCGGCCTTGGTTTGGTCGGCATGGGCTATATGTTTTTTGGATGGTTCGGTCAGGTGATCGAAGAGAGCATGTCAGGAAAATACAATGCTCAGGTCGACAAAACCTTCCGAATGGGTATGGCCTGGTTTATCACCTCTGAAGTATTTTTCTTCTTCTGCTTTTTTGGTTGCCTGTTCTATTTGCGGACGATTTCACTGGGCTGGCTTGGCGGTGAAGGAACCATGGCGCGTTCCAACATGTTGTGGGATGATTTTGCAGCGGCCTGGCCTCTAATATCACTACCTAACGGCGGTGGCGGATTATACGCCGAAGCGAAGGAAGCGATGGGTCCAATGGGACTACCGTTAGCTAACACCATTATTCTTTTAACAAGTGGCGTTACCTTGACCTGGTCTCACCACGGAATAAAACATGGTAATCGCTTCCAGCAAGTCTGGGGGCTGGTATTGACCGTATTGCTCGGCGTTATCTTCCTGGTATGTCAGGCGTATGAGTATTATCACGCCTATCAGGAGATGGGCCTTACGCTTAACTCTGGTATTTACGGCGCAACCTTCTACATGTTGACCGGATTCCACGGGTTCCACGTAGCCATGGGTACGTTGATGTTGTTTGTTATATTAGTGCGCCTGTTGAAAGGCCATTTCTCTAATGAACATCACTTTGCTTTCGAAGCGGTTGCTTGGTACTGGCACTTTGTCGACGTGGTTTGGCTGGGATTGTATTTGTTCGTTTACTGGTTGTAAGAGAACGGATAGGAATCGAGCAAAAGGCACTTGCTAATCTGGCAAGTGCCTTTTTTGGTTATAGGCCGTGGGGCTGAATTTGTCCGGTCACAAAGCCGACAATAAGTACTACTAGCAGCAATAGCGACAAGCTAATTCGAAGGGTCAAACTGGTTAGCATTCGTTTACTGTCACTGTCGTCCTTCGCAAGAAATACTGCACCTGAAAACAAGCTGACCAGGATCGCGGCAAGAATCGCCAGAATCAAAATTTTATATAGCATAATATTTATCTCTTAAGTGCTCAGTATGTTCTGCGCTCGATCAAGCTCGAACATCCCTACGGTTTATTCATGACGTATAAATTTTCACTCGGACTAACATCATTTTGCACAGCGTTAATCTGTGCGTTTATCGCATTAGGATCCTGGCAAGTGAGTCGTGCTGATGAGAAATCGGCATTGCAACAAGCGTATGATCTAGCCGTAAAAAAACCGGTCGTCGAAATTGTTAACGATACCGGCGATTTAAGTGAACTACTTTATCACAGAGTGAAGTTGGTCGGGCATCTAGAGGCAGACAATCAAATACTGCTCGACAATCAAACGCACAAAACCACCGCGGGTTTCCATGTATTAACACCGATACGGCTTAGTAATAGTGACCGCCGAGTGATTATAAATCGCGGCTGGGTTGCAGGAACAGGAAACCGCAAGGCTTTGCCGGTATTTGATACCCCGACAGATGAGGTCGTAATTACCGGTACGGTTGTGTTGCTTCCTTCTCGGTCGCCGTTGATTGGTGATGATGTGAAACCGGATGTGGAAAACGACATCGCCTGGTTCTATTTTGACACCGATTACTATCAGGAAAAGAAAAACATCGCCGTTGGTGACTACTGGATTCAACAGGAACCGGACACAGAGTACGGATTTGTTAGAATCTGGGGTCAGTACGATGCCAAGGTAATGATGCACGTAGGTTATGCGATTATGTGGTTTTCATTTGCTGTGATTATGTTGGTAATCTACCTGTCGATGAGCATCAACAAAAATACCAAGGATGAAGAAAATCCTGATGTTACAGGCAGCAGCCAAGTTAATTAGAATTTAGAGATAGCTTATGACTCAAGAATCACAAGATCGATCAGCTGGTAAAAAAGCACTTTGGGTGCTGTTCTTTATGGCGGCGGCATTTGGTGCGCCTTATCTGGCGGTATATTCGTTTATCAACTCGGATGATCTGCTTTCATCCTTCGGTAAGAGCAATCATGGTAAAATCATCAGTCCAGCTCGACCGCTAGATGGCGGTCCCTATAGATTGGCCGACGGTGAAGCCTTCAATATAGACGAGAATAATGGCGAATGGACCATACTCACTATTGGGCAATCCGCCTGTATCGATCAATGCCGTGACAATGTTATCTCAATGAGGCAGGTGCGTAAGGCTCTGGGTGTTAACCGCAGACATGTTCACAGGGTATTCCTATCGCTGGATGGCAAACCATTTAGCGCAACGGTTGCGGATGATGCTCACTACTTCGATGGCATGAAAAATATTGTCGAAACTGATTCAACCACCAGCGCACTACTGAGCAAGTTTTCGGTAGACTATGGGCCAAGCGAGAATGCTGTTTATTTGATCGATTTCAAGGGCAACATTATGATGTATTACAAGCCCGGTACAGAACCGAAGGATATATTGGCAGATCTCGAACGCCTGTTTAAGGTGTTTAAGCCAAAGTAATAACGATTCAAAGCGATCCAGCAAATCCAGCAAAAATAGAAGAGATCGTAAGCAGCCTGTCAGCATAGGAGCCAAACAGGCTTACCCATATTGGGGGGACTCAAACCGGAATGAGCATGCCCCAACGTTGCAAAACGACGAGACTATTATGACTGAACATATTCAAACCGCTAAACGCCCGTTCCCCTGGAAGAGCTACTACGAGCTATGCAAACCCAATGTGGTTTTCCTCATCGCATTCACGGCTTTGGCAGGCATGTTGTTGGCGATGCCTGATCTGCCTTCTATCGGGCTAATGGCGATTGCTTTGCTGGGAATATCCCTCGGGTCTGCCGCAGGTGCTACGGTTAACCATGTGGTGGATCACCGTATCGATGCGTTGATGGCACGCACCATGAATCGCCCGGTAGTACAGGGTGATGTAACACAAAAAAATGCGATCATCTTTGCCCTGCTGATGGGCGCTATTTCCATGTTTCTGCTGGTGGTTTATGTAAATGCACTGACCGCGATACTGACCTTCATCTCAATGATTGGGTACGCCGTCGTCTACACCATGTATCTAAAGCGCAGCACGCCCCACAATATCGTGATCGGCGGAGCCGCGGGAGCCACGCCACCATTACTAGGCTGGACAGCGATTACCGGTGAAGTGAATACCGAAGCACTACTACTATTTTTGATTATCTTCATCTGGACGCCACCGCATTTTTGGGCACTGGCGATCAAACGGCGTGAAGATTACGCCCGTGCTGACGTGCCAATGTTACCCCTGACCCACGGCGTAAAGTTCACCAAAGAACATATCGTGCTGTATACATTGATGTTGTTCGCAGTAACCCTGATGCCCTTCATCATAAAAATGAGCGGGCTGATTTATCTCGCTGGTGCCGTCGCCCTAGGTATTGGCTTCATCTATCACGCAGTCGTGTTGTATAGAGAAGAGGGTGACGACCATGCGATGAAAACCTTCAGCTATTCGATTCTTTACCTTGGATTACTGTTCGCGTTCCTGTTGCTCGATCATTACGCACGCGAGTTTATTCACGCCTTCTTTGCGTAAACGACTATTGCTGATAGATAGTTAACGCGTGATTCAAAACAGCCAACATCAGCGCCAGATCGCAATTTGGCTATTCACCTGCTGTGCCGTAATCTTCGGCATGGTGGTATTGGGGGGTTATACCCGCCTCAGCAATTCCGGCCTTTCCATGGTTGAATGGCGGCCGCTGATGGGCATTATCCCGCCGATCGGCGAAGCCCAGTGGCTCGCGGTTTTCCATAAGTACCAACAATTCCCTGAATACCAGCAGATCAACCAGGGCATGACCCTTGAAGCATTTAAAGGCATCTTTCTGGTTGAGTATGCTCACCGTGTGTTGGGGCGTGGTATCGGCATGCTATTCGCACTTCCCTTCCTGTACTTTCTCATTACCCGCAAGACTCGTGGAGTACTGACGCTAAAACTATTTGGCATGTTAGTGCTCGGTGGGCTGCAGGGTTTGATGGGTTGGTACATGGTCAAAAGCGGCCTGGTAAACGACCCGAAAGTGAGTCAATACCGGCTCACCGCACACCTTATTCTCGCGGTAGTGATCTACGCCTACATACTCTATGTCGCGTTTGGCTTAACGCTTCCCGAGCGCGCGCAAAAGCTCTCCGCACAACTCACAAAACTGCGTAAGCAGGGCATGGCATTAGTGCTGCTGATTATTGTGATGATTATGTCCGGCGGCTTTGTGGCAGGCACCCATGCGGGTTTTGTTTACAGTACCTTCCCATTGATGAAAGGTCGGTTTATCCCCGAAGGCTTACTTGCTCACCAACCAATGTGGCGCAATTTCTTCGAGAATGAACTCACGGTACAATTCGACCATCGAATGATCGCCTATACACTCTGTGTATTAGTACCGCTATTCTGCTGGAAGGTGCTGCAAACAAGTACAGACTCAGGCGTAAGAACCGCCGCAGTGCTTTTTGTAGGTATGTTAGTGGTGCAGGTATCGCTGGGAATCAGCACGCTGGTATTGTTTGTGCCGGTGCCCCTGGCGGTTGCCCACCAGGGCGGAGCCTTACTACTACTTACCGCTGCAATATGGGTGGTTTGTAAATTGGGTTCAAGTGCTGAAAATTCACAGTAGCGCATCTGCTAGCCTGCACAATAGTGGTTAAGTCTTGGCAGCAAACAAGCCTTCAAACTCCTTAGCCTTTTACTGCCAATCAAGCTGTAATTCTTTATGTGCCATGGCACAGTCTTTTAGATATAAATTGATTAGATTCTGATATGGAATACCATTTTTTTCTGATAGCCCTTTGAAGTAATCAATAACATCCTCGTCCAAGCGTATCGTTATCTGTTTTTTAAGCTTTTTCGCATAAGGATTCGGAGTTGATTTAGAAAAATCGTATTGTTCACGCATGTCGAAAACCCTCATATTGATCGCGTTCAGCTCTATCAGCTTTACGCGCTGAGATTATACGGATGGCGTCATCTCCACTGCGATAACAGTGGCAAACAATGAGTGTTTTAAGGCGAGCACTTTGCCCAACTAAAATGAAACGTTCCTCATTATTGGAGTCGTCTGGGTCAGGGATTAAACGACCATGATCATCATAAAACACGGTTTTTGCTTCATCGAAAGCAAGACCGTGTTTTGCCATGTTTGAATCAGCCTTATCTTGATCCCATTCGAATGTATACGAATACATAATTACATTGTAGTTATGGCCGGCAATGTAAGCAAGCTTGATTGGACAATAGGTGGACAGACCACGATTACTCTTTCGCCGGCCGACCGGCTTTTCCAGGTATCACTCGTCGCCCTAAAGTCTTACTGATCTCTTCTTTAAATCGACTGCTTCCCAACACAAAATTACCCTTCGTCGCTTTGCGTATTTCATCCACTATTTCGGGCTCCAGGTCGTGTCTAAACAACTCGCGGTAGTTTGCCTGTCTTGCCTCTTCTGTTTGGCCCAGACTCTGATACATAAAGTGAGGTTTAATCACATTGCTCGGTTCTCCTTGCGCATTCGCTCGATAACTAGACCATCGATAATCCGCTGGATGATCGACCATCTCCGCGCGCACGGGGTTGAGCTCGATATATCGCTGGCAATGGAGTAAGTAATTATCTTCCTGTGCGATACAGGAACGAAATCGCCCTTCCCATAGTGTTCCACTGCGCCGATAGGTTCGATTGATATACTGCACATAGCGTTGCCCAAGCCGTTTCATCAAGCTGCCAGCACTGTCTTTTTCATTCGGTGTTAGCAATAGATGAACGTGATTAGTCATGAGCACGTAGGCATGAATGGTGCAGCCCGTTTTCTGTGAATACTCCAACAACCAGTCAAGGTATATCATGTAATCATCATCATGAAAAAAACATGCCTGTCGATTATTACCGCGCTGGATGATATGCAGGGGAACGTTCGGCACGACCAGGCGCGCTCGACGGGGCGTCAGATTTTAGTGGCTAGTTGCATTCACTGATTGGTGGATTCAAGTTAAAACCGCACCACCTGCATTTTTTAAAAAGACCTCATTGGGTGTCCGATAGTTGAGGCATTTGCGAGGTCGATTG
>JAHRWD010000037.1 GCA_019090315.1 Pseudomonadales bacterium | reverse complement strand
TACCCAATCAACCCCTGCATATTATCCATCGCGGTAATAATCGGCAGGATATATTCGAATCCGAGCAAGATATGATTCGGATTAAGGAAGACATTAAGCTCGCTTTATCTAAGACCTCTTGTCGGTTACACGCCTACGTCATTATGAGCAATCACCTTCACTTACTGGTGACACCAATAGATAGAGAGTCTCTTGCGTTCTTTATGCAGTGTTTGAGCAATCGATACGTTCGATACTACAACGCCAAACATGGCAGAACCGGTACCCTGTGGGAAGGGCGATACAAATCTTCCGTGATAGACAGCACCCACTACCTGTTTACGTTGTACAAATACATTGAAATGAACCCCGTCAAAGCGGGGATGGTTAAAAGCCCCGCCAACTATCCCTGGTCAAGTTACTCCCGCAACGCGCTCGCTGCTCCTGATGATTTGGTTACTGATCACAAACTATACAAAGCGTTGGGTAAAACGACCGATCAACGTTGCAGCTCCTATAAATCGTTATTCGACGAAACAGACATATCAAGCGATGAAGGATTAATAACCCAGGCCACCATGCGCGGCGAAGTTTTTGGTGATAAAAGATTCCACAAGCGGATAAGCCGATTGATCAAAAGGCCAACAAAGCTAACGTCGCATGGCGGAGACAGAAAGAGTGAATCGTTTGCGGATCAAGCTGGCTGAGGTTCTTTGATTTGATGTCTACCTTTGTTTTGCTTACGCTGCGATTAGCCTTGTGATCCATAAAGCTCAACTTTCAGCACCTGATTCAGTAATCTAAAGTGTTTATCAAGTGAGTAAACCTTGCAACTATTTTGTGTGGCATTCTGGGCAATAATTAAATCAGGGATGCCCACCCCATTCGCTCCTTGCCTTAAACACTTCACTTGATATTCGATTAGCCCTTCCCAGTGAATAGATAATGGGGTTCTGTTTATCTCGTTAAGAAGCTTGATGACTTTAGTCTGTCTTTTGATTTTCAAGTAAGGGATTAACTCAGCGAGAATGATATCGTTGGTAAGTATAAGGTTCTCATCTATTAGATAATCCAAGTCTTTGGAGTTATCCCCGCTCCTGAAGTAGTCGATCCATACGGAAGTATCAACCAATACTTCCACTAGTGGCGATCTCTTAAGTCATTGAGATCTATATCTAAATCAATCTTTCCTTGATACTTCTTTATATCGGAAATCTTTGATTTTCTTACTAATTCTTCAAGAGCCCTGATAATAACTGCTGTTTTCGTGTCGGTATGGGTGAGCTTCATTGCCTCGCTGAGTAGATTCTCGGGTAAATCCAGGGTGGTTCTCATTATATGTCTCCTAAGTTATGCATACGATGTTAGCTTGTAGTGCATATAGTTTCAATGGTTTCAACAGTCAATATAAATCAATCGAACCTCCTTTACAGTGGGTAATGCTGGTAGTACCAAGATTTAGTGGGCAGTTATAGTCACGCCTTGCAGTTTGGTAATGGAGAGCATAAATGCACCATCACCCTTTGCTCCAGCCAACGCCTTCATTAAGGGAGTGCTACTGACATGGCATTATGTTGCGGACTTTCTACCACTGTTGTCGGATCGGTAGCGGTTCTATATCAAAACAGTGCTTTGTGAAATACGGTTTTTCAAGTAGAATACGGCTCCCTTTTTAATCACCCAAAAAGCTGGGTATGGTTCCTAAGGTGTTTTTTAGATTAGAACTGAGGTCGATAGATCGATTCTAATCATCTAAAAATACCGGAATAGGGCGGCGATACCCCGATCATTTGAGGCTTTTGTATGAAAAACGATATACACCCAAAGTACAGCGAGATCACAGCAACCTGTGGTTGTGGAAATGAGATCAAAACCCAGTCTACTCTTTGCAAAGATATTCACCTTGATATCTGCTCATCCTGCCACCCGTTTTATACTGGTAAGCAGAAAACTGCAGATGTTGGTGGCCGTGTAGACCGTTTCAAACAACGTTTCGGTTCACGTTCTACCTCTTAATAGTTCTACTTCCCACAGTAGACAGGCGAGGCCACATCAATACCCAACGAGTGTTGGCGTGTTGATCAAAAACAGCCGCTGGAACAGAGATGTTTCCACGGCTGTTTTTTTATGCCTGACATTTGTTGCGCTATGCCTGCTCGCTAACGCGGCAATTGCTAGTTCCGGCCAATCTGAATTTGAACCCCTGTGTCCCGCACAGCAGTCGCTCAAATCGGTACAGGTAGAGCGGGTGATTGATGGCGATACAGTGGTGCTGGGCGATGGTCGCCATCTGCGCATTATTGGTGTGAACACACCGGAGATGAATTGGCGCAAATACAATTCTGATGGGGTGCCGCAACCCTATGCCAGGGAAGCTACGCACTTTCTTGAGAGCTGGGTTGGTAGTGCTAGCCAGACTTATATAAGCCTGGGCAATGAAAAAACGGATCGATACGGCCGTGCCCTTGCTCACCTTTATGGTGGCAAAGAAAGCAATATAACCAGCGCTGCGGCACAGCTGATTCGCCGGGGCTATGGATATTCACTGGCTATTCCACCTAATCTGAACCAGGCATCTTGTCTGAAGAAGGTTGAAGCGCTGGCTCGTTCTGAGCAACTGGGCCTGTGGCACAATTTTTCGCTTCAGGTGATTGAGCCAAACAAACGCTTGAAAGCAGGTTTTCAGCTGCTCGGCGGTCGTGTCACAAAGGTATCAAAAACAAAAAACAGCTGGTGGCTGGAGCTCGATGGCCCGTTGGTGCTACGTATTAGCAGAAAAAATATCGGTTATTTTGATACGCAGATGCTTTACGGTGTCAAGGGTAAATCAATTTCCGTACGGGGTTGGGTGATTGATCGCGGGGAAAAATATGATCACCACCCGAAGGGATATAAACGCTGGATGATGCATATATTCCATCCGCTTTCGATCGATTTGCTTTGATTTTTTCGGTATTTGGCACCGATTAAAATCGCTGTCTATGGTAATGTAGGCGCTGCAATTACGGCTTTATAATTCGCTAAACCCTTCAACTATTTTGCTCTGTTTTTTATGTTCCCCGAATTTATCCATCTCCGCGTTCACTCTGAATACTCGCTTGTTGATGGGTTGATTCGTGTCAAACCATTGGTTAAATCGGTGTTCGAATTGGGTATGCCAGCGGTCGCGGTTACCGATGTCAGCAATCTTTTCGCCCTGGTTAAGTTTTACCGTGCGGCAATAGCCCAGGGTATCAAGCCGATTGTTGGCGCAGAGGTTTGGGTTGAGCATCAGAATGATTCAGGTAACTGTTCGAAGCTGGTGTTGTTCGCCTCGAACAACGAGGGCTACCAAAACCTTACCCGAATCATTTCGCTGAGCTTTCTGGAGGGAAGAAATCAGGAAAAAGCGATTTGCAAAAGAGAATGGCTGCATCAGCATGCGGCGGGTCTTATTGTGCTTTCCGGTGGAGTAGAGAGCGAAATTGGTGAAGCCCTGATCAAGGGTAATCGCCCCCTGGCAAAATCAGTTTTGCGGGAGTGGATGGATGTTTTTCCCGAGCGCTTTTATATTGAATTACAGCGCAATGGCCGTCCAAATCAGGAGCTGTATATTGCCAGGGCACTTGAACTGGCCTCGGAATTCGAGTGTCCGCCGGTAGCTACCAATGAGGTTTGCTTTCAAAGCTCAGAAGATTTTGAACCCCATGAAGCACGAGTCTGTATTAACGAAGGCCGGACACTAGATGATCCACGTCGGCCACGTCGTCATTCTGATCAGCAATATCTGCGTTCCGCTGAAGAGATGCGGTTGCTATTCGCTGATGTGCCGGTCGCACTGCAGAACAGTGTTGAGATTGCCAAACGCTGCAATCTTGAGCTAACCCTTGGGGAAAATTACCTGCCGGACTACCCAATTCCAGAGGGGATGACGGAAAAGGAGTTTTTCAGGAAAGTGTGTCTGGAGGGATTGGATGCACGGCTGCAACATACCGCACCGACCAATGAGCAGGGCGAGCTTGTCGATTCCGCTCAATACTACACGCGGCTTGATTATGAGCTGGGCATCATCATTCAGATGGGGTTTCCCGGTTACTTTTTGATTGTGATGGATTTTATTCGCTGGGCGCGGGAAAACGATATTCCTGTTGGGCCTGGGCGTGGCTCCGGTGCGGGTTCTATTGTGGCCTGGGCGCTCAACATTACCGACCTTGATCCAATCAAATATGAGCTTCTATTCGAGCGGTTTTTGAACCCGGAACGGGTTTCGATGCCTGACTTTGATATCGATTTTTGCATGGATGGCCGGGACCGGGTAATCCAGTATGTCGCAGATACCTACGGTCGCGAAGCGGTCTCCCAAATCATTACCTTCGGCACTATGGCGGCCAAAGCGGTAGTGCGTGATGTTGCCCGTGTGCAGGGTAAAGCCTACGGGCTGGCAGATAAACTGTCGAAACTGATCCCTTTTGAAGTGGGCATGACCCTGACTAAGGCGCTGAAAGAGTCGCCGGAGTTTAAGGAGTTTACCGAGACCAACGAAGAAGCGAAGGAAATTATGGAGATGTCCCTCATTCTTGAGGGCGTGGTGCGTAATGTTGGAAAACATGCCGGTGGAGTAGTGATTGCACCGGGTCGCATTACCGATTTTTCACCGGTTTATGTCGATGAGTCCGGCGAAAATCTGGTCACCCAGTTTGATAAGGATGATGTGGAAGCTGTTGGGCTGGTGAAGTTTGATTTCCTCGGCCTGCGTACCCTGACGATTATCGACTGGGCGCTGGAGACGATCAACAAAGAGCTGGCTGAGAAGGGCGAGGAGCCAGTTGATATCGACCGCATTCCGCTTGATGACGCGGCGGTATATAAGTTGCTGGGGCAGGGCAATACCACAGCGGTTTTCCAGCTTGAATCCCGTGGTATGAAAGATCTGATCAAACGACTGTTGCCCAACTGTTTTGAAGATATCGTTGCGTTGGTGGCGCTGTTCCGGCCCGGGCCATTGGGTTCTGGCATGGTGGATGATTTTATTGATCGTAAACATGGAGCCGACGTTACCTACCTTCACCCCAGCCTGGAGCCGATTTTAGAAAACACCTACGGCGTGATTCTTTATCAGGAACAGGTGATGCAGATCGCTCAGGTGCTGGCGGGTTATACCCTCGGTGCGGCTGATATGTTGCGCCGGGCCATGGGTAAGAAAAAACCCGAGGAGATGGCAAAGCAGCGGGAAATTTTTGCTAAAGGTGCTGCGGAAAACAATGTCGATGCGGATATCGCTACAGAAATATTCGACCTGATGGAAAAGTTTGCCGGTTATGGTTTTAACAAATCCCACTCCGCAGCATACGCACTGGTTTCCTACCAGACTGCCTGGCTAAAATACCACTACCCCTCAGCTTTTATGGCGGCGGTGATGTCTGCGGATATGCATAATACCGAAAAAGTTGTTGTGTTTATCGAGGACGCTCGAAATAACCAGCTGGAGCTGCATTCACCTGATATTAATTCCGGACAGTTCCGTTTTACTGTTGATGATGAAGGCAAGATTTTGTACGGCCTTGGCGCTATCAAGGGATTGGGAGAAGGTGCCATTGAAGCGATTGTAGACGGGCGAAAGGACGGAGAGATGTACTCCAGCCTGTTCGATTTTTGTGTTCGCATGGATACCCGAAAGGTCAATAAACGCGGACTTGAAGCGCTGGTTAGAGCGGGTGCAATGGATTGTTTTGGCATTGATCGCGGGGTATTGATGGCCAATGTTTCCGAGGGCTTGAAGCTCTCGGATCAAAATGCCCGAACCATTGCGAGCGGCACCATGGATCTATTTGCTGCACCCGTGGATGAGGGGCCAAAGAAGGATCTGATCGATTACAAACCCGCCCGAAGCTGGAATTCGAAGGAGCTGCTGAGCGCAGAAAAAGAGACCCTCGGGCTGTACCTTTCCGGTCATCCGATCGATCAATATGAGGGCGAAATCAAACAGATTGCCACCGCGCCGTTGGCGGAACTGGCGGTAAAAAACAGTACCCAAACTCTGGCCGGATTGGTGGTGGGTATCCGTACCATGAAGAGTAAACGTGGCCAGACCATCGCATTTGTGACCCTCGATGATCGCAGTGCGCGGGTCGAAGTGGCACTTTTTGGCGAGGCATATCAACTCTACCGAGAGAAGTTGGTGCGGGACAGCATACTGGTAATACAGGGTGATGTGAGTTTTGATGAATACTCCGATGGGATGCGCGCCCAGGGTGAAACCGTGATGTCGTTGGATGAAGCAAGGCAACACTTTTCCCGACACCTTCAGCTTGATCTGAATGGTGATGATGTTGACCATGCAAAACTTGAGCAACTCGGCTCACTGTTTTCCCGCTTTCCCCGTGGCCGCTGCCCGGTTCGAATCCATTATCGGGGCGCTACCGCAAAAACACAGATCAGTCTGGAGCAGGCGATACTGCCGTCGGATGAAGTGCTGAGCCAATTGACCGAAATGGTGGGTGCCGACAAGGTACAGCTTATCTACTGAGACTGGTACAATCTCACTTATCCGGGTCACAAAAACCCAGTTCAACCCATATATAGATAACAATCAGGCATTTGAATGAATCTCGACTATCTCGATTTTGAACAACCCATTGCTGAACTGGAAGCGAAAATTGATGAGCTTCGTCATGTGGGTAGCGATAATGAAATCAATATCCAGGATGAGGTATCCAAGCTGGAGGAGAAAAGTAAGAAGCTTACCGAGAGTATCTTTTCTTCCCTTGGTAGTTGGGAAATTGTTCAACTTTCACGTCACCCCGCGCGACCTTACACAGTGGATTATATCAAGCGGATTTTTACCGAATTTGATGAGCTACATGGTGACCGGCATTTCCGTGATGACCCCGCGATTGTTGGTGGTCTTGCAAGGCTTGATGGACGACCGGTGATGGTGATCGGCCATGAAAAAGGTCGTGGAACTAAAGACAAGGTGTATAGAAATTTCGGTATGCCGCAGCCCGAAGGGTACCGTAAAGCACTGCGTTTGATGGAATTGGCAGAACGCTTCCAGGTACCGATTATTACTTTTATTGATACTTCCGGTGCATACCCCGGGGTTGAGTCTGAAGAGCGCGGCCAAAGTGAAGCGATAGCTCAGAACCTGGCGGTTATGTCGCGTCTGAAGACACCAATTGTCTCAATTGTTATCGGTGAAGGTGGCTCCGGAGGGGCGTTGGCACTGGCGGTTTGTGATCAGTTATTGATCCTGGAATATGCCACATACTCAGTAATTTCCCCCGAAGGTTGCGCTACTATTTTGTGGAAAACTGCAGAGAAAGCTTCAAGTGCAGCGGAAATGATGGCGATGACATCCACTAAGCTAGAAGACCTGGGTTTGGTAGATGAGCGTGTGCTAGAGCCGCTTGGTGGCGCCCATCGTGATGTTGATGATATGGCTGGCCGTATCAAGAAAAAGCTTATTGAAAAGCTGGATATGGTTGAAGGGTTTTCCGAGGAAGAGATGCTTGAGAAGCGATACCAGCGTTATATGTCCTATGGGATTTACAAATAGCGACTGCTTTAGGCTTGTTCATTGATCGAATCTGCCTATCAGGAAAGCCTCGATAGCTGCATAGTTGCTTGTACAGCGCAGCTTCATGCGCTTCTGACCAAACACCCTCAACTCGACCACATCCATGTCGCCTATAGCGGTGGCATGGACTCCCACATTCTGTTGCTGATCGCGCAGCAGGCCTTCAAAACCATTAAATCCGATCATGCCTTTTCCACGCGTAAGCTGGAATTAAGTGCCATTCATATCAATCATCAGTTAAGCGAATACTCAAATCAGTGGCAACAACACTGCGAACAGGTTTGTGCCGAGCTTGAGATTCCGTTGATCTGTGAATCTGTGGAGGTTGCCACAGACGAGGGCTTTAGCCTTGAAGAGCAGGCACGTATTCAGCGTTATCGGGTTTTTGAAAAGTACCTTGGCGATTCAGGCTTGCTGCTGATGGCTCACCATCTGGATGACCAGATGGAAACCATGTTGATGCGCTTGCTTAAGGGCGCGGGGCCAACGGGTTTGGCGGGAATTCCAAAGCAGCGCCTTATTAATGAATCGGTTAATGGATCAATCCTGTTCCGGCCATTGTTGGATATCAGTCGTCAGCAGTTGTTGGAATTCGCTACGCTCAAAAAATTGAAATGGATTGAAGACCCGAGTAACAGCTCGATAACACATGATCGCAACTATTTGCGTCACTCGGTACTGCCGTTGCTTGAGCAGCGTTGGCCGGGGTATCGAAAAACTTGGTCCCGCACTGCTGGAGTATTTTCCGAATACGCCCAGCTCGCTGATCAAGTTGCAGCACAGGACTATTTGTATGCCACCGGTTCGGAGCTTTCACAACTTCGATTGAAGCCGTTGCTTGAGCTGGATCGGTTCAGGCAAAAAAACCTGATTCGCCATTGGCTAAACCTGAATGGCTGTAATAACCCTGAACATGGCTGGGTTGAAACCATTCTCGATGAAGTTGCGATGGCTGCTGAGGATGCAGCGCCGATATTTGAAACCACAGGCTGGCAGATTAGACGCTTTAACGGGTTCCTTTATTTGTTGGATAGCCAGCAGTTTGGATCTCAGCTTGAATTTGATGGATCAAAGTCGTTCCAATGGGATTTGAATGGACCGCTCATATTGCCGGGTAGTGGTATTTTGGTTGTAGATACAGCCTCACCAGGATTTGGCCTCAGTTTGAGGAAGCCTCAAGATGAACAGATCAGCATTCGCTTTCGCCAAGGTGGTGAACGCTGCAGGCCGGTCGGTCGCAGCGGTTCCCGCTCGTTGAAGAAACTGCTCAACGAGTACAAAGTCGAACCCTGGCTACGTGATCGGGTGCCGTTGATCTATTTCGGCAATGAGCTGGCCGCAGTGCTAAATTGCTTTGTTTGTGAGTCATTCCAGGCCGTGGATATCGGGCAAGCGATTCAGCTGAGATGGTCCAGGAACAATTAACTAGTTAAGCGTCATCGAACCTCTTTATTCGTTTCATACCGAGGGGCAATTTGGTAAAATTCGGAAACGGTTCTTTTTATAGTAAGAACTGCCCCAATAGAAAGCTGATTTAGCCAATACGTGGAGTTCTTTTCCCGGCAAGCTAAGCAGTTTGTCAGCTATTCTGTTAGCTCAGATTAATATCAGGTATATATGCCCAAGTTTATTTTTGTTACAGGTGGTGTGGTTTCGTCCCTTGGAAAAGGGATTACCGCTGCTTCCCTCGCTGCTGTGCTCGAATCCCGCGGGCTGAACGTTACTATGCTAAAACTGGATCCCTACATCAATGTGGATCCGGGTACGATGAGCCCATTCCAGCATGGTGAGGTATTTGTTACAGAAGACGGTGCGGAAACAGATCTGGATCTGGGGCATTACGAACGATTTCTTCATACCAGGATGAGTCGGCTGAATAACTTCACGACTGGCCGTGTATATGAAACGGTTTTACGTAAAGAGCGACGTGGTGACTATCTTGGTGGAACGGTACAGGTTATTCCCCATATTACCGATGAAATCAAACGCCGCATTATAGAAGGTGGCGCCAATCACGATGTAGCGGTGGTGGAGATCGGCGGAACCGTTGGTGATATTGAATCGCAGCCATTTCTGGAAGCGATTCGACAGCTGAAAATTGAGCTGGGTGTGGCCCAAAGCCTGCTGATACATCTCACTCTGGTGCCCTATATTGCCACCGCTGGTGAAACCAAAACCAAGCCGACCCAGCACTCCGTTAAGGAGTTGCGCTCTATCGGATTGCAGCCTGATCTGCTGGTTTGCCGTTCCGATCACAAGATCTCTGAAGGCGCGAAAAGAAAAATCGCCCTGTTCACTAATGTAATGCCCCGCGGAGTGGTGTTGCTTGAGGATGCGGATACCATTTATCGAATCCCGTTGATGCTGCATCAGCAGGGGATGGATTCGTTAGTGCTGGAATTACTTCAGCTTGAATGCAAATCCGCAGATCTTTCGGTATGGGAGAAGATTGTCGATGCACATCTGAACCCGGAGAAAGAGGTTACCATCGGCATGGTCGGTAAGTATATGGAGCTGCTGGAGGCTTATAAATCATTAATTGAATCGTTGATTCATGCCGGTATTCATAATCGTACTCGGGTGAATATTCGCTATATAGACAGTGAAATAATAGAAACTGAAGGCACAGAAGTGCTGGAAGGGCTCGATGCCATTCTGGTACCAGGTGGTTTTGGTCAGCGCGGTATCGAAGGGAAAATTAGCACGGTAGGGTATGCGCGGGAAAACAAAATCCCCTATCTTGGTATTTGCCTGGGTATGCAGGTGGCGGTGATTGAATATGCGCGAACCGTGCTGGGGCTGGAAACTGCCCATAGCTCAGAGTTTGATCGAAAAACCGTTGATCCGGTTATAGGCTTAATTGAAGAGTGGACCACAGAAACCGGCAGCACAGAAAAACGAACTGAAGATTCAGACCTCGGCGGTACTATGCGCCTGGGTGGTCAGCAGTGCAGATTAGCACCAGGCTCTACTATTCGGTCGCTTTATAAACAGGATATTATTGTCGAACGGCACCGTCATCGTTATGAGGTGAACAATAACTATCTTGATAAATTGCAGCAGGCAGGCCTGAGAATAGGTGGCTGGTCGATTGATGATACCTTGGTAGAGGTCGTTGAAGTACCTGATCACCCCTGGTTTGTTGCCTGTCAGTTTCACCCAGAATTTACCTCAACTCCATGGGATAGCCACCCGCTATTCAGTGGGTTTGTTCAGGCTGCGTTGGTTCAGCACGATAAAAAATAATCGGTAACCGATAAAAGAGATCTGTGTTTGATGAAACGCAGTTGATTCACTAGAAACAGGTAAAGTATGTCAAAGATTTTCGTAATTAAAGCACGAGAAGTACTGGATTCACGGGGCAATCCCACGGTCGAAGCGGATGTGATTCTCGAATCAGGTGCGCTGGGTTCAGCCTGTGCGCCGTCGGGAGCATCAACCGGCTCCCGGGAAGCACTAGAGCTACGGGATAAAGACCCCGCCCGCTACCATGGCAAAGGCGTGTTAAAAGCCGTATCAGCCATTAACAATGAAATAGCATCACTATTGATTGGTCAGGAAGCGGAACAGCAGGTCGAGCTGGATCGGCAGATGATCAAGGCGGATGGTACAGAAAATAAAGCCAATCTGGGTGCCAATGCAATTCTGGCGGTTTCCCTGGCGCTGGCCAAAGCAGTCGCGGCGGAGCGAAAAATTCCCCTCTACGAGTATATCGGTGAGCTGTACGGCATCGATGGGAAATTTACCATGCCGGTGCCTATGATGAATATTATCAATGGCGGCGAACATGCGGATAATAACGTCGATATTCAGGAGTTCATGATTCAGCCGGTAGGCGTTTCCAGCTTCCGCGAAGCACTACGCTGTGGTGCAGAAGTATTCCAGGCACTGAAATCAGTACTGCAAAAGAAAGGCCTGAGTACCTCAGTGGGTGATGAGGGTGGGTTTGCACCTAACCTTCCGTCAAACGAAGCCGCTCTGGCGATTATCCAGGAAGCGATTGCGTTAACTGAATACAAGCTAGGTACTGATATCACATTGGCTCTGGATTGTGCCGCTACGGAATTCTATAAGGATGGTGAATATTGCCTATCCGGTGAAGGTAAATCTTTCTCTGCAGACCAATTCTCCGATTACCTGAAAGAGCTAACCTCACGTTACCCGATTATCTCAATTGAAGACGGTCTCGATGAAAGTGACTGGGCAGGCTGGAAATATCAGACCGAAATAATGGGTGATAAAATCCAGCTGGTAGGTGATGATCTGTTTGTAACCAATACCAAAATTCTGAAACAGGGTATTGATCAGGGCGTAGCCAACTCGATTTTGATCAAGTTCAATCAGATCGGTAGCCTTACCGAAACACTGGAAGCGATCAAGATGGCACAGGACGCTGGCTACACTGCGGTCATATCACACCGATCCGGTGAAACGGAAGATACCACCATTGCAGATCTGGCGGTGGCAACGGGGGCAGGGCAGATTAAAACCGGTTCACTTTGCCGATCTGATCGGGTCGCAAAATACAATCGATTGCTACGTATTGAAGAGGAGCTTGAGGGCAAAGCACCTTATCGTGGTATTTCAGAGTTTAAATTAGCTTGAGATTATAACCTATTGATATGAAATGGTTTCGATGGCTTTTGCTTGTGATGTTAATCGGCCTTCAGTATCGCCTGTGGGTCGGTGCTGGCAGTATGGCTGATGTTCGGAATCTACAGTTGGAAGTTGCACAGCAGCAACAGCTGAATGATCAAAAGTCACAACGAAATCAAACCCTGGTGAATGAAGTGCTTGAACTTAAGCAGGGCGCTTCAACTGTGGAGCAGTTTGCCCGGGAAGAGCTGGGCATGATCAAGAAAGACGAAACCTTTTATCTGTTTACCGGTTCGGATCAGAGCCCTTAGCAGGGCCTTCAGATGTCGGGCGCAACGATGGACAAAAGCATAAGCCAGCCTGCGGCTCTCGTTGCAGTAGTACCAGCTGCTGGTGTTGGTCGTCGAATGGCCAGCGTAACTCCAAAACAATATTTGCCACTAGCCGGTAAAACGGTGATTGAGCATGCTATACAGCCCCTTTGTGATCACCCCGATATCAAGCGGGTGTCAGTGTCTATTAGCAAAAAGGATAGCTACTGGGCTGATCTACCAATGGCTGACCATCCGAAAATCCAGCTAGTTGTTGGTGGTGAAGAGCGCTGTCATTCAGTATTAAGTGCGCTGGAATATCTGTGTGAGGGAAATAATCTTGATGCGTTGGTGTTGGTACACGATGCAGCCCGGCCCTGCCTTACAAAGTCGGATCTGAATCGATTGATCCAGGTTGGCCGAGAAAGCGCCAGCGGCGCCCTGCTGGGTATTCAGGTTCGAGATACTATTAAAAGGGTAAAAGCCGGATCTACGGTGATTTCGGACACCGTGGATCGATCTAATTTGTGGCATGCCCAGACCCCACAAATGTTTCCGTTAGGTTTGTTGACCTCCGCTATGCAGGAGGCGATAGAGCTCAAAAAACTGGTAACAGACGAGGCATCTGCGATGGAGCTGGCGGGTTATCATCCGCTGATGGTGGAGAGTAGCGAAAAAAATATAAAAATTACCCGCCCGGAAGACCTTGAATTGGCGGCCTACTATCTGAGTAATGCCGAAAGGATTTAAAAAACAGTGTCGAGTTTGGCGATATGAGAATTGGTCATGGGTACGATGTACATCGTTTTGCCGAGCCAGATGGCGAGCCAAAAATGATCGCGTTAGGTGGTGTTGAGGTACCCTCTGATCGTGCCATTATTGCTCATTCGGATGGTGACGTTATGATTCACGCCCTCTGCGATGCGCTTTTAGGCGCTGCAGGTCTTGGAGATATTGGCCATCACTTTCCCGATACAGACCCTGCGTACAAAGGCATTAGTAGTCGAAAATTGCTGACAGAGGTTATCGAGAAGATAGCTGAAAATGGATACGTATTGGGTAATGCTGATTTAACCCTGGTTGCGGAAAAACCAAAAGTAGCTCGCTATATAGAATCGATGCGTCAGCAGTTGGCGGCGGATATGGGAACCGAAATTACTCAAATTAATGTTAAAGCCACTACCACCGAGGGTCTTGGTTTTGAAGGGCGTGGAGAAGGGATTGCCGCACATGCGGTGGTACTTCTTTTGCCTGGTCAGGAAAAACTGATATGAAACTACTGCTTTCGAATGATGATGGTGTGAGCGCGCCTGGGATAGAAGTGTTGGCCGCAGAGCTGGATAAAATTGCCGATATTACCGTTGTTGCTCCAGATAGAGATCGCAGCGGTGCTAGTAACTCATTGACACTGGATCGCCCGCTTAAACCCCGCTATCACGATAATGGTTTTATTGGTTTGCCTGGAACACCTACAGATTGCGTCTACTTAGGGTTGTACTGTTTTGTCGATGGTCTGCCGGAACGTGTCGTATCCGGTATCAATGCCGGCGCAAACCTTGGTGATGATGTGCTCTATTCCGGTACAGTTGCGGCGGCAATGGAGGGGCGTCGGATGGCCAAACCATCGATTGCGGTATCGCTCGTTCGTTTGCCCACCGAGAAATATATGCACTACGAAACCGCGGCGATCATCGTGCGGCGTATGCTCGAGCAGGAAAAGACCTTATCGATGCCACCTAAAACGGTATTAAACATTAATATACCGAATGTGCCGATCGAAGAGATCAAAGGGATTGAAATTACCCGTCTGGGGCATAGATCCCCGGCTGAAAACCCTCATGTTGTGGACGATCCCTGGGGCGATAAAAGTTACTGGTTAGCGGGCTCCGGAAAAGAAGATGACGGTGGTATAGGCACCGATTTTTATGCAGTTAGCCAGAACCGTGTTTCAATCACGCCACTGCAGTTTGATATGAGTTTTTATGAAAGTTTTGATCAGATCGGCGTGTGGCTGGATCAGGCCAATCTACTGGATCAAGACTAAGGTTTGATTTGGTCCGGTGATCAGTAATTCTAATACAGTAGTGCTCCAACTATGTTAAATAATCCACAGACCGAAGCCGGTATCGGCATGACATCGGCACGAACCCGTGATCGTCTGATAGACCGGTTAAAGCAGCAGGGTATTCGCAGTCCGCAGGTTCTGGATGTGATACGCGATACGCCTCGACATCTGTTTATCGAAGAGGCAATGGCCCACAAAGCCTATGAAGATACGGCTTTGCCGATCGGCTTTGATCAAACTATTTCCCAGCCCTATATTGTGGCGCGCATGACAGAACTATTGCTTGAGGGCGGTCCGTTACGAACGGTGCTGGAGGTGGGAACCGGATCAGGCTATCAAACTGCTGTGTTGGCTGAGCTGGTTGACCGGGTGTTTAGCGTCGAGCGCATCGGAGCCCTGCATCATCGCGCTAAGGGTGTGCTGCAAAAAGTCGGCCTTAATAATGTCAGCTTGCGCCATACCGATGGTAATGGCGGCTGGCCTACCACTATGAAATTTGACGCGATTATTGTCACTGCTGCATCACCGTCATTCCCCAAATCCCTGACTCAACAGCTGGCAGCCGATGGGGTTTTAGTGATCCCGGTTGAGCAAAACGGTGAGCAGGCGTTGTGCCGGGTGCGTCGCACCGAATCTGGGTTTTCTCAGGAGTTGATTGAGCCGGTTTGTTTTGTGCCGATGTTAAAGGGAGTTATTGAATGAACAAACCCGCCCTAAACAGGGACACCATATTGCTTTACCTCAAGGGCATAGCAATGGGTGCCGCGGATGTGGTGCCAGGAGTATCTGGTGGTACCATTGCGCTGATTAGCGGTATCTATCAGGAGCTGGTGGAATCGATCAGCAAGTTGGGTATTGTTGCACTGAAGATTCTATTTAAGGATGGTTTAAGTGTAGCCTGGAACCACGTAAACGGCTGGTTTTTACTGGTACTGTTTGCAGGGGTGTTAACCAGTATTGTATTGCTATCCCATGCCATCCTGTTTTTGTTGCATAGCTACCCGATACCTATGTGGTCGTTCTTTTTTGGATTAATCCTTGCTGCCTCACTGCATTTGGGCGCAACCATCGAGAAAATACAGTCTGTTTTGGTCTACCTGGTTGCCGGAATAGTGGCGGGCTATCTGCTAACAGAGTTGGCACCGGTACAAACCGAATTTAGCTATACCTACTTGTTTATTTCCGGCGCTATCGCAATATGCGCGATGATCTTACCGGGCATATCCGGTAGCTTTATTTTGTTGATGTTAGGTATGTACGTAAATGTGCTGTCAGCAGTTAAGGGCTTTGATCTGCCGATAATGGCGGTGTTTGCTGCGGGCTGCCTGGTGGGGCTGCTGGCTTTTTCAAGGCTGCTCAGCTGGTTGTTGCAACATGCTCACAACATAACAATGGCTGTGCTACTGGGGGTGATGCTGGGCTCTCTGAACCGGGTATGGCCCTGGAAAGAGGTGTTGGCTTACCAGATTAAATCAAACGGAGAGCAGGTTGCCATTGTCCATCGCAATCTTTTTCCTGCAGATTTTGGTGAGATTACCGGTAGCGAACCACAGTTACTGGTAGCACTGTTGATGATGGTAGTCGGAATAGTAATCGTATTTCTACCGGATTTTTTAACCGGAAAAAAGAACTCCGTATAAAATGCTTCGGGCTTTATGGTTCAAATGATGCGTTCCGCTGCTTGTGCCTCGAAGAGATCTGAACAGCTCAATGTTGCGTGGGTGTTGTGACAGTATCTCAGTATTCCATCGGCTTTCTACTTGGCTGCTCCTTACTGTTTGGTTCTGGTTGCAGTGTCGACTTGCCAAAAGATCACTACAGCAAGCAGATGCCTCGTGTGACCCGTGGATATCATCTAGTTCGTGAAGGCGATACGCTGTTTCAGATTGCCTGGCGCTACGGCTGGGATTATAAAGAGCTTGCGCGAGCGAACGATTTAGATAGGCCCTATGTGCTATATCCGAACCAGAAAATAATGTTGTATCTTTCGCCTCCCTCTGTGCCCAAAAGCTCAGGATCAGGTCGCTCAAGCAGTTCCGGAAAGCATACAGGTGCCCCGAAAAAAACAGAGCGGGCATCTGGTGGCAAGCAATACAAAACCGCTTCCTATAGTTGGGCATGGCCCTTAAAAGGCAAGGTTTTATCCGGTTTTAAACGGAATGATCCGTTACATCAAGGACTAAAGATAAGTACACCGATCGGCTCAAAAGTTAAGGCAGCAGCATCGGGAACGGTTGTATATGTGGGTTCGGGAATCCGTGGATTAGAGAAGTTGATCATTGTCGAACACCCGGGTGGGTTTTTGAGCGCTTATGCACATAATCGAAAAATTTTAAAAAAAGAAGCTGAAATAGTTAAAGTTGGCGAAGTAATTGCCGAAACAGGTAATAACGGGAGTGGGGAATCGATTCTTTACTTCGAGATTCGGCATAAAGGTGTCTCGGTTGATCCGAGCAAATATTTGCGCTGAATATGACAGGATTTTGTACCCAAATAATAAAGTAATATTTCAATGCTTGGCTATTACAATCAGTAGGTTAGCTTGACAACCTAAAAAAGGATCGGAACAATGGGACTCGACTTATTGGATAAAATCGACGATGTAGTTGTCGAAACGGAAGGTGGGAGCGGTATGCGTGAACTGGTGGATGGTTTGTCTGAAACAGCAGAGATAGATCCTGATGTAGCGGAAAAGAAGACCCGACGTAAAACCGATCGGCGTAAGCAGCAAGATCGAAGACAGGCTGCACCAAGTGAAGATGGCTTTCAGAAAACCCTGGATGCCACTCAAATTTATCTGGGTGAGATTGGCTTTTCACCCTTGCTTAGTGCACAGGAGGAGGTATTCCTCTCCCGTCGCTCCCTATCCGGTGAAGCTAAAGCCCGCGATCGCATGATTGTCAGTAATCTGCGTCTGGTGGTCAAAATCTCCAGAAAATATATCAATCGTGGTTTGACCCTGCTGGATGTGATCGAAGAGGGTAACCTTGGATTGATTCGTGCGGTTGAAAAGTTTGATCCGGAGCGCGGATTCCGTTTTTCAACCTATGCGACCTGGTGGATCCGGCAGACCATTGAACGGGCGATTATGAATCAGACCCGTGTGATCCGATTACCGATACATGTGGTTAAAGAGTTGAACGTGTACCTGCGCGCGGCTCGTGAATTAACGCAAAAACTGGATCATGATCCAACCCCGGAGGATATCGCTGAACTTTTGGATAAGCCTGTTGAAGAGGTGTCCAAAATGCTCAAGCTTAACGAGCGTGTTGCGTCAGTCGATAGCATGATCTCCTCGGAATCGGATAAGACACTACTTGAGACGGTTGCGGATGATAACCAGATTGATCCCGCCGAAATGCTCCAGGACAGTAATCTCCGAAGCAGCATCGATAGCTGGCTGGATGAATTGTCAGAAAAGCAGCGTGAAGTGATTTCCCGTCGTTTTGGCCTACGGGGCCACGATATGAGTACCCTTGAAGATGTGGGTGCAGAGATTGGCCTGACCCGGGAGCGGGTGCGACAGATTCAGGTGGAAGCACTGAGACGAATGAAAGAGATTATCGAGCAGCAGGGGCTTTCCAGTGAGCTGGTTTTTGCCTAATTAGTAAATAGCACTCACAAATAAAAAAGGTGGCTTTTAAGCCACCTTTTTTTATGGATACCGCTTTTATGGGTATCGCTCTTTCAAAAATGCTACTCGGCGTTTCGATCCAGGTGTTGGAGCTTGTCGGGAACTCCATCCCATTCCGCAGCATCTTCAGGAGGTGCTTTCATCTCGGTAATATTTGGCCAAATTTCAGCTAGCTCTTCATTGATTTCGAAAAAATGAACCTGATCAGCGGGCACTTCATCATCAGCAAAAATAGCTTCGGCGGGGCATTCAGGGATACATAATCCGCAGTCAATACACTCGTCTGGGTGTATCACAAGAAAATTCGGGCCTTCGTAAAAACAGTCAACAGGGCATACTTCAACACAGTCTGTGTATTTACATTTAATGCAATTGTCGGTGACGATAAAGGTCATGCGTAACTCCAGTTTTAAATCGAGACCTCTGTGTTTCGTATCCACCGAGGCATAACTTAGCCGGCCATTCTATCAAATTTTTTCGCGGCTGAAATCAGTTCGGTGAGCTGATTTGGTGATTAAGTTAGTTTTTTTGCCTCATTCAGCAGGTTCATTGCCTGAATAGGAGTGGTTTCATTTAGATTGATAGAGTTGATCAATTCTATCAGTGGTGATTCCTCTGGTTCCATGAAGAGTTCCTGTTGTTGTGGGGCAGCGGTTGATGCCCCCGCAATACTCTCGCTCTCCAGTTGTTTTAGCTTTTTTCTTGCTAAATTGACGACTTTGTTTGGGATGCCCGCAAGTCGTGCAACCTCAAGACCATAGCTCTGGTTTGCTGCACCATCCTCCACTGCGTGGAGAAATATAATCCGGTTGGCGTGTTCGACCGCCTTTACGTGAACATTCACAACCGATGGGATTTCATCTTCAAGGCTGGTTAATTCAAAGTAGTGAGTCGCAAAAAGTGTGTAAGCCTGGATTTTTTCAGCCAGATAACGAGCACATGCCCAGGCCAGCGACAGTCCATCAAAGGTGCTGGTGCCACGCCCGACTTCATCCATCAAAACCAGGCTTTTTGCTGTGGCGTTGTGGGTGATATTTGCAGTCTCGGTCATTTCGACCATAAAGGTTGACCGACCGCCAGCAAGATCATCCGACGAGCCGATACGAGTGAAAATACGATCGACTATACCGACGGTGGCACTGCTAGCGGGTACAAAACTACCAATATGCGCCAACAATACGATCAGCGCGTTTTGGCGCATATAGGTGGATTTACCCCCCATGTTAGGGCCGGTAATGATCAACATTTTGCGTTCTTCGTTAAATTTCAGATCGTTGGCAACGAATGGTTTATCCAGCATTTCCTCAACCACCAGATGGCGGCCTGCTTCTATGTTGATACCGGGCTCTTCGGTCAGCTCGGGTTGAACCAAATTCAATGTTACGGAGCGTTCTGCCAGGTTTGCCAACAGATCGATCTCTGCTAGTGCGCGAATGGAGCGCTGTAACTCCGCAAGTGATTCGTTGAGTGTATTGAGTAACTGCTCGTATACCTGTTTTTCCCGTGCCAGGGATTTGCTGCGGCTGCTCAGTACCTTGTCTTCAAACTCTTTTAGTTCGGGGGTGATGTAGCGCTCTACATTTTTCAGGGTTTGTTTGCGTACGTAATGGGCCGGTGCCTGATCAGCATGTAGGCGGCTGAATTCGATATAGAAACCGTGTACCCGGTTGTAATTGACTTTAAGCGTATTGATTCCGGTTTGTTGTTTTTCCCGTTCTTCAAGATCAATCAGGAATTGATCACTGTTGCGGCTGATATTTCGGAGTTCATCCAGTTCATCATCAAAGCCATCGGCAATAACGCCGCCATCACGGATTAATACCGGTGGGTTTTCAATCAAAGCGCGATTCAATAGTTCGGTTAAACCCGGGAATTCTGATGCTTCGATAAGCAACGTGCGGAGCTGTGGCGAATCAATATTGCGCATTTTGCTTTGCAGCGTTGGCAACTGCGCAAGGCCATGCTGCAATCGAACCAGATCTCTGGGGCGGGCAGAGCGTAGCCCTAATCGAGTGATGATGCGTTCAAGGTCACCAATCTGTTTCAGAATATCGAGAGCGGTTTCGTAGTGATAATCATCCGCCAGCATCGAGATGCTGTGCTGGCGCATTCTAAGTACTTCGATATCGCAAAGCGGTTGATTCAGCCAGCGGTTGAGCATTCTGCTGCCCATTGCGGTGGCGGTGTTGTCCAGCGCCGATAACAGCGTATTGTCCTGCCCGCCTGAGAGGTTCTGGTCCAGTTCAAGGTTGCGACGTGTTGCCGCATCCAGATGCACGTATTCATTTGGCTGCAGGCAGCTAATACTATTGATATGGGGTAGGGAGGTTTGTTGGGTGAGCTTTGCGTATTCAAGCAGGCAGCCCGCCGCCCCAATGCCCGCGGTTAACTGCTCGCAGCCGAAGCCCAGCAATGTTTTGGACTGAAATTGGACACACAGATTGTCGTAGCTGCTTTGTCGATCAAACTCCCAGATGGGGCGTGGTTTATGAATGCCGAGCCAGCGTTGAGGCAGGTCTATTGAAAAATCTTCAGGAAGTAATAGTTCTGCGGGTTTGAGACGCTCAAGTTCTGCTAGCAGGCTTTCAAGATCATTCGGTTCGGAGATGACAAACTGACCGCTGCTGATATCCAGTACCGACAGCCCAAGCTGTTTTCCATCTACACAAATTGCGGCGAGATAGTTGTCTCGACTTTCGTCCAGAAATGCTTCATCGGTCACGGTCCCAGGGGTAACAATTCGCATCACTTTGCGCTCGACAGGCCCCTTTGATGTGGCCGGATCGCCCACCTGTTCGCAGATCGCAACTGATTGCCCACGACGAATCAGCCGGGCCAGATAGTTTTCCGCCGCGTGATGTGGAAGACCGGCCATCGGGATCGGCTTGCCGGCAGAGTTGCCCCGGCTTGTCAGTGTGATATCCAGTAATGCTGCAGCTTCTTTTGCATCCTCATAAAATAGTTCGTAGAAATCCCCCATGCGGTAAAACACTAATTTATCAGGGTGATCAGCCTTGATACGAAGGTATTGCTGCATCATTGGTGTGTGGTTTTTTAATGAGGTCATAGTTTTAATGAGGTCATAGATAAGATACGTGGGACTGTAAAATCAAATCGGATGATTTTACGTGATTAGAGGCTCATAGATAAACTATTAGCACAGGAAATCTGATATTCTACTGGTATAAATCGTAGACGTTCAGGTCAATGAAAAACCACGATATTCAATCGCTTGTAGTGAACCTTGGACATTCTCTGAAATCAAAGAATGTTCGTATGGTTGCGGTGGAGTCCTGTACCGGAGGCATGTTGGCGGAGGTTTGTACCTCGGTAGCGGGTTCTTCTGACTGGTTTGAGTGTGGCTACATAACCTATTCCAATGAATCTAAACAAAAGATGTTGGATATTCCTGCTTTTGTAATTGATGGGCATGGTGCGGTGAGTGAGGCAGTGGCCGTAGCGATGGCTGAAGGTGCTTTGCGAAACACAGGAGTGCACGTGGCTGCATCGATCACCGGTGTTGCAGGCCCTGGTGGCGGTACGCTGGAAAAACCGGTGGGTACAGTCTGGTTCGGTTGGGCTGTTGAGGGGCACAAAACCCGTACGCGGCGTTATCGGTTTCGTGGAGATAGAAATCAGATCAGGGCTCAGGCTGTTGAACAGGCATTGTTAGGCTGTCTCTTATACACATCTGACGCTGCCGACGAAGC
>JAHRWD010000036.1 GCA_019090315.1 Pseudomonadales bacterium | reverse complement strand
GCGGAGCAGTTGTACTGGGCTGACTACTAAACTGTGGCCAGATTTACTTGACCACTACACAGCGAGCCGATAAGAACATAATAAATAGGATTCCTTATCGGCATGTCGGAAAGAGACATAACTTACAAACAGGTCTACTATACTGAAGCATCTGCGGAGCTACTGTTTAATTGTAGCTATTAGAACTTTTACTCTTTCGTGCGAAGAGTAGATAACGAAATTTGTAGCACATACAATCATGCTTAAGGCTGTACCCGCAGCTCAAAGGGTATTGTTAATAATGCTGGAAGCCCGAAAACAAGGAAGGAGTGCAAAATGTCGCTGGAAATAACATCCTTATTAACATCTGGGCAACTAGCCCGTCTGATACCAACTGTTGCAGATTCAAAAAAAGAAGAGCGAGCAACGTCTACACTATTAGCATCATTCATGGTTGTACCTAGCTTTGCCATGAGTGTGCTTTCCGATGCTGGTGCATCTATTGGGAAGCGCTCTAGAATCACATGCTACACCGAAGTAGTGTTCAAATCGCCCGACAAAGGAAAAGGGCCAAGACCTGATGGCTTAATCGTGATCAATAATGGCTCGAAGGTATGGACAGCACTAATTGAATCAAAAATAGGCAGTTCAGAACTTACCAACGAACAAGTCGAAGAATATTTGTCACTCGCTAAACAGTTTAAAATAAATGCAGTTATTACAATTTCCAATCAATTTGCTACAACGCCCACACATCACCCACTGACAATTGCAAAATCAAAAACGAGGTCGGTTGAACTTTATCATTTTTCATGGCTATCACTAAAATCCAAAGCAGTTTTATTAACCGGATCAAAGGGAATTGATGACCCCGAACAGGCATATATACTTAGCGAGCTAGTTCGTTATCTCGATCATGATTCATCAGGGATCACCGTATTCAATAAGATGCCTACACTATGGAAAGAGCTTTGTAGCTCTGTTCAAAATGGGGTAACACTAAATAAAAATTCGGATTATGTGGCAGAATCGGTGTCAGGTTGGCACCAGCTCCTCAGGCACCTAACCCTAAACCTGAGCATGGCTATTGGACAACCTGTAGATATCAGCCTTACTCGACAAAGAGAAAAGGACGCGGATTTTAATTTTTCTGAAGACTGTGCCTACCTGGCGAAGGAATCGAGTCTGAAAGCCGAATTCAATATCCCAAATGCCGCATCAAAATTGATTTTTTCAGCAGACATCCTTAGGAAAGTTATCAATATCTCCATGAAGCTGGAAGCTCCAAAAGATAAAAGCAGGGCTACCGCATCAATCAACTGGTTAACGAGACAACTAAAGACAAGCAGTCATGAAAACCTATCTATTCGAGCATTTTGGCCAAAACGAATACCGGAAACAATGGCCTCCTTAGATGTCGTTCTAGAAAATCCTGCAGCCCTTATACCTCCGAACGTTAGTGAATTACCAACATACTTAGAGGTTGTTAGAGTAGTAGATTTAGGCGCTAGGTTTAAAGGAGCGAAGACCTTTATCGAAGATGTTTCTGTCCAATTCCCCAAGTTCTATCATGATGCGGGGCAAATTCTTACCAAATGGGTCGCTCAGGCACCAAAAATAAAGGAAAAAGAAATTAAGGAACCTTCAATTCCAACATTGTTTTCAGACACTCCTAGCCTTGTACAAACTGAAAATATCGATTCAAGCTTGGAAGACAATATTAACAATGAATCCCAAACCGAACACAAAGATTAAGGGCATCTATAGCAACGATGTTAAATAAAGCTTAAGAACGTATACCCCGACCACTATTTAACAGGTGCAGTGCGTAGGTATAAAAACCCACTATGAATATAGCGATGGCTATAAATGCCCAGGTGACATCAATATCTGATACACCCAGAATCCCGTATCGAAAGGTATTCACCATATACAGAATCGGGTTTGCCATTGATACCGATCGCCAAAATTCTGGAAGCAGGTTTATCGAGTAGAACACGCCCCCGAGATAGGTGAGAGGTGTCAGGATAAAGGTAGGTACAATTGAAATATCGTCAAAGCTATTGGCGAATATTGCATTGATAAAACCAAATGTTGAAAACAGTATTGCAGTAAGAAGCACTACAGAAACCGTTATCCAGACATTTTCTACCGAAAGATCACTAAAAAACAGCGACATAATGGTAACGATGATACCCACTATAATTCCGCGACTGGCACCACCAAGGATATAGCCTGTCAGGATAATGTAGTTGGGGACGGGTGAAACCAGCATCTCTTCAATATGGCGCTGAAATTTGGTGTTGTAAAAAGAGGCAACTACGTTGGCATATGAGTTGGTAATGACCGCCATCATGATAAGACCAGGAACGATAAATTCCATGTAGTCGTACCCACCCATTTCACCAATTCGGCTTCCAATCAGATTGCCAAAAATGACGAAATAAAGCCCGGTGGTAATCGCCGGGGGTAGCAATGTCTGGAGCCATATCCGCATATAACGCCGGATTTCTCTCGAAAGTATGGTTACGAATGCGACCCACTTTTCCCGCCAGCTCATTCTGATACTCCTGCATCATTGCCATTGGAGTTTTCTTCTACCAGTGATACGAACAGCTCTTCAAGCCGGTTAACCTTGTTGCGCATACTGGCGATCTCTATATTTTTTTGGCTAAGTTGTTCAAAAACCGGATTCAGGTTCTGGTCCATTCGGACCTCTACTTCAATACAGGTTGGATCCACCAGCTTCAGTTTATAACCGTCTATAACAGGCAGGTTATTAATCGTACCTCTAATATCCAGAATAAATGTTTCAGTGGAAACCTCCGCTAGCAAGCTTCGCATATCGGTATTTTTTACAATCTCTCCCTGATTAATAATGGCAATGTTACGGCACAGGTTTTCAGCTTCTTCCAGATAATGGGTAGTCAGAATGATCGTGGTTCCCGCCTCATTGATCTCCTGCATAAATTCCCACATCGAGCGGCGAAGCTCTATATCTACCCCGGCTGTAGGTTCATCCAGTATCAATAGACGTGGCTCATGCACTAACGCCCGGGCGATCATCAAACGTCGTTTCATACCCCCAGACAAAAATCGCGCTTTTTCATCGCGCTTATCCCAAAGCCCAAGCTTCCTCAGGTAGTGCTCACTTCTTTCCAGTGCCTGTTTATGAGGTAATCCGTAGAAACCAGCCTGGGTAACGACAATATCGATTACCTTTTCAAACATACTAAAATTGAATTCTTGCGGTACGACCCCAAGATCTTTTTTAGCCTTTGAAAAATCATCGTCGATATCTTTACCAAAAATTTCAACGCTGCCTTCGCTTTTATTAATCAGCGAACAGATGATACCGATGGTAGTCGATTTGCCCGCTCCATTAGGCCCAAGCAAGGCAAAAAAATCCCCCTGCTCTACTTCAAGATCAATCCCTTTGAGGGCTTCAAAGCCCGTACCGTAGGTCTTTTGAAGGTTTTTAATGGAGAGTGCTGTAGTCATATCAAATCTTCGATTTAGGGTTTGTAAACAGGGGATGCCAGGCATGCCTGGTTCACAAAACCCAGTAGACCCGTTTCATCATATAGGCGTGTTTCCACGATTCCGACTCCGCTGACATCTACTCTGGTTTGCGCATCAAGACCAACCCATTCACCCTGCAATTCACGATACAGGTGCATCGAAATATCCGCGTTGATGATGCCTGTGTCATCGTTGATACGCAGTTGAGACATACCATTGCCCAAGTCTGAAATGGCTGCAATCACCATCAGAGGCGTATTGTCGACTCCGGCAATAATCCGGTTTGGTATTCTTAGCCAGACGGTACCGTTTCCACTTCCATATTCAACATCAAGGCGCAGGGGGCGTGCTTCCATTACGTTATGGAAACCCGGTGGTAGCTTTACATTGTCTGCTATCCCTTCCGAACGGAATGTGCGGGTTTGTATGCCCTCTGGGCCTTCTGGCTTGTTGGTCGATGGTTTTCCGTTTTCCGGTACTTCCAACGGTTGTTTTATCAATAATACGGCGATAGCGCGAACCACTTCGACCTCGGCACATATAAGTGATATCTCAAGCACCTGGATTTTACGGCCCTGTCGCAGGGTTCTAGTGGTTACTTTCAGGCGTTCCCGCGGTACGGGTCGAAACAGGTCAATGGTTAAGCGAGCCAGTTGCATCTTGTCCGTATCTGTCGCCTGTTCAACCACATAGCCTATCAAGCCTGAGGTAGCGGCCCCATGTAACAGTGTCGGCCCCCAGGGGCTGCTGGCGTTTTCAGATGGGATAAAGTAATCCCCATCCTGTTCAAAAAGAGCTTCAATCGTATCCATCTGTCAGTGATCCAAATACTACACACGTCTACAGTAGAGTGCATATCGGTAAGTTAAAAAGTCAGCAGGAAATAGTACTACAAATTGCTATTTGAGGTCGAATCTATGCGTAGATGAGATGACCCGCGAGCGCAGGAGCAGATGGGGTATATGAAAACGAAATAGAGAGGCGCAAGTATCTAGCTACTCACTCCAGAAGAGATCAGGAGGTACTAAAAATAACGTACGAGTTCTACTTTCAGGAAATCGTCATCTTCCAAATACCAGAGTTTACTATCAGGGGCACTGCCCGCGTTGTATATCCGACCTTCGACAAATACCTTCCAGTATTCACCAATCCGTCGGCTGCCTTCAAGAAAGAATACCAGATCACTGGTTTGGTCATCAGCAACAACACCAACGAGCATTTCAGTGGCGTCCACATCATTCAGTATCCAGCGTGTTGCTATCGCAAGATCATGCTCTAAAACACGTGGCGGGGCTTGCTTATCTCTACTATCGTGGGAGTATTCGACTATCCAGCCGAGATCAATACGGCTTTCAAATATGCCTGTTTGTGTAAACTCAAAGCCACCGGTTTGGGCTCCATATCGCTCACCATAACCACTGCCGCTGTTGCTTATCGCTTCAAGCTTAAAAGCCCAGCCTTCGTAAATATATTGCAGTTCAAGGCCTGTTTGATCCACAACGTAGTACACGGGGGTAAGCATCCCGTTTGGGACGAAGACAGAACCTACCATTTCGCCCTGCACCTCAAAGCTCGGTGTCCGGTCAGTGCCTGAAAAATGGGAGATTGCGATATCAAAATCGCCAAAATATTGATGCCAGCGTATTGCTGCGTCGATCTGTTTCCTCTCATTCGATGATTCAAAGCGCGGGTTATCGGTATCCACTATAAACGGGCCACGAAACCTTCCCTCTTCACCAGGGAATGTTCGATCCCGGAAAAAACTCATCAGGTAGAGATCCAGAGTACCCCAACTCTGATCAACCGACAGGTTAATCATCGGTTGTCCTAACTTATCCTCTTCATCAACATTCATCACCAGGTCAGTCTGATTGATGATATCAACCTGGTGTTGTGTTTCCACTACACCCCAAAAAACCGTATGTACTCCTGTACGCAATTCCCAGCTATCACCAACATGAATCCAGACCAGCTCACCTATATCCCAGTGGGTGCGTTCATCATCTCGTACGTCATAAACCAAAAAGGGACTAAAGGTAAAGCTATCACGACCTTTGTTCCAATCCTTGAAATACTCCGCTTCGAACCACAAAGATGGATGGGTTTTCGATTGCTCCTGAGATCCGGTATCTGCAAAGAAACGTGATTCAAATCCGACTTCACTGGACCATTCTGCAGCAAGCACAGCACCAGGAAAAATCAGCATTAATAGCAAAATTCTAAAGTAACGATTCAAAGTAGCTCTCTATTTTTTTTAGCCGGAATTGTATGTTGATTCTATCTTGCACGCTTGAGGCTATTAATACCAAAATCAGCTTTTTTTAGTCCGGTCCTGAATTCAAAATCTGTAAATTCAAGCTCGGTACTTTTACCCGTCTGATGATTCACCATCACCTGAGAACGAGCTCGCCAGTACTTTTCGACATATAGCGTGTAACCACTGACAGTAAGTGTTTTCAAAAGACTGTTTTTTCGGTCGTAAGAAACCACTTTCCAAACTCTGTATTCCTGTTTGCCCAACCAGACCTGTTGCCTTTTATAGCCTGAGTATTTATCAGTGGGATAACGTTCGACAACGTAGCAATCCACTTTCTCAAAGATTTCATCTCGCAAGTATTTATAGGTGTATTTTTCAACTTCGGGCGCGTTAAAATCCTCGTAGGCGAATTCACTACCCACAAATGGCCCCGACTTATTTCGAGATGCTATCCGTTTGACTCGCTTTATGGCCGGTAGGTAAATCCATTGATCATCTGGTTTCAGCTTGTAAGAATACGTTAGCAGTGCTGTTCCTTTCTGATCCCGCGGCGAATCAAAGATCATCAGGGATTTGTCACCTTCTTCGTTCTCCGGTATTCCTTCAAGGGTTTTGACTCTCAGCAATCGGGTACTCGCATCACCCCGTTTATTGCGCAGTATCATTGTCAGGTTTGCGCTGGTATCGGTAAATCCATCATTACGATGATCTGCCGCCAGGGCAATATCAAGCCCTCTCTGCTGGTTCTGGGAAAGGTCTAACTGAGCGGCTACCGCAATCCCACCATTACATGTCATATATGCAAAAATGAAAAAGCCTATTTTTCTTGTTATTTGCATTGGCCTCTCCTGTAACATTCTTCGGATAAAAATCAGATTCAGCTAAAAGTATAGAATGAAAACAACAATCCAACCAAAACCAGCTCCGCTCGATGATGAAGGCAATGCACCCTGTTACGAATTATGACCTAAATCAACCGAAGGTTGTATTGATATACCATCCACTACTGGCGCTACAAAATATCCTTTAGAATCACTCGCATCTTTTTCACAATGGCATTTTTGAACATGGCGACTCTAACTGCACGACAGGAACAAGTTTTTGACTTGATCAAGAAGTATATCGATGACAGCGGTTACCCTCCAACAAGAGCTGAAATCGCAAAGGAGTTCGGCTTCAAGTCTCCCAATGCTGCAGAGGAGCATTTGCGCACCTTACAGAAAAAGGGCGTCATCAGCATCATACCGGCTACGTCTCGTGGAATTCGGTTAAATGAGGTGGCGGGACTGCCTGTTTACACCGCAGAAAAAACAGATGAGCTCACCAACATCGGACAGTGTGACATCAGTCCTCGTTTTTTTGCACCAAAAGCTGATTTTTTTATCCAGCTCGGACAGCAGTCATTTACCGATATAAACTTGAAATCAGGTGACCTGGTTGCAATTGGAAAATCTAATAAAGCGTCAAACCAGGATTTCGTACTCGGCTGCCTGAATGGGATACTTCGATTAGGAGTACTAAAGACAACCCGCAGTAAATACGTGATCAAGCTGCTGACAGGTGAAAAAAAGACACCCGAGATCGAAATAAACCTGAAACAACAACAGTGGAAAATAAGAGGACGAGCAGTCGGCTCAATCAGGAAGGGGATCTAAGGTATAGGGTTCAACAATTCTGGAACTCAATTCAAGTCCAATATGTCGCGCTCAGAATGACGCAACGGATAAGGCAATAACTAGCCTTGAATCTAGTGGAGTACGTTAGTTTGGCCGTCTTCTGCCACTGGGTTTTCCCCAACGATTTCACCAATCATCTTGATACCTTTCTGCATCATCGCTTTGGCAACCTGAGGATATGCGCCTTCAAGCACATCCATCAGAGGCTTCGAAAACTGGATCTTGATCACCATTGGATCTTCACCCTTATCGGTTCGCCTTAAAGCAACTTCACCATCCCCAAGTTCCACAATTTCGTATACGGATGTACTCATTAACTTTACCTGTCTCTCAGACGAGAGATCATTAGTACTGAAAAACCTGTCCGGAGTATAACAAAGCAATTTTATACATCCAACCGATGAGCAACCTTTTGTTTTACCGACAAATTTAGCCTCTTGATTACGCTACCATTCAACCAACCCATCTCTATGTCGATCTATTAACTCAGTCAGTTGAACGAGCCAGAAACCAGATTTTGATCCTTCAGGTTTTCCAAGGTCTATCAACTGCACAGGTTGATCAGAAGCGGCTTTAGGCTGTGTTGAAGCATATGCCGCACAATCGATACTATGCTGATTTAATAGCGAAGATATCCAGCCGTTGCTAGTTATCGACAGGCAAATCTCTGTTACTTCAGGGGAAACAATACCCAGCTCAGCAAGTCCGGAAGACAATGTTATTGCATCACCACACTCTGGATTAGCGCCATAGTTGTCAGCGATCTCACTCAAAAATGCATTGAGAGTATTCACCAACTCGAATACCACCACTTCCTGTAGTGCCGCATGTTGTGCGAAGCCATCTTTACTAAAAGCGCGCTCGGCAGCATCATACTGGGCCTGGAAAAAACCTGCGTACCCAAGCTTCTGCCCAACTAGCGGGTTATTGCGGTAGCTCATAGGCTTGTATTGTCCCTGGCTGCTTCGAAAAACATAGCGATACTAACACTGAACACAACTACTTATCAGTTGATTTGGACTTAGGCTTTGCTTTGGCCTTTTTACCAGACTTAGCCTTCGGTTTGGCTTTTGCTTTTGGCGCTGCTTTTTTTGCCAGCTCCTCTTCCCATTTACCACCTCGGTAAAATCCACGCCAACCGGTTGCCTTACCATCAACCTCGGTCATTACATATTGTTCTTTGGATTTGCGACTATAACGAACAATGGCCCGATTGCCCTCAGGATCTTTTACGGGTGCGCTTAACAGGAAGGCGTATTTCACATCCAGCTGATCCTTGACCGGCAAGATTTCATCAACAAGAGGCGCACGGGTTTCTCTATTTTTGGGGAACTTACTCGCTGCCAGGAACATTCCGGAAGCGCCATCGCGCAGCACGTAATGATCCTCGACCTTAACGCAGGCAAGATCCGGCATATCGATAGGATCCATTTTCGGTGGTGCTGCTTCACCGCTTCTCAACAGCTTACGGGTATTTTTACAGGTTTCGCTGGTGCAACCGAAATACTTGCCGAACCGGCCGTTTTTCAGCTCCATACCCTGACTACATTTATCGCACTCAATGATAGGGCCATCGTATCCCTTAATCTTGAATGTTCCATTTTCAACTTTGTAACCCAGGCAATCCGGGCTGTTACCACATACATGAAGTTTACGGTTTTCATCGATCAAATATTGATCCATTGCACTGTTACAGAATTCACAGCGCTGTTTGGAAATCAATAACCGGGATTCAGCCTCATCATCTTCACCCTCGGCAATGGCTTCCGCACCTTCGGTAAGATTAATGGTCTGTTTACACCGTTCTTTTGGCGGCAATGCATAACCTGAACAGCCAAGAAAAACACCTGTACTGGCGGTTCGAATCTGCATATTGCGACCGCAGTTAGGGCATTCTATATCAGTCTCAACCGGTACATTCGGACGCATACCGTCTTCGGTATCTTCAGCAATTTTCAGCTGTTCACTGAAATCCTGATAAAACTGGTTCAGAACCTCTTTCCATTCCTTGTCCCCATCAGCAATCCCATCGAGGGATTTTTCCAGGTTGGCGGTAAAACCATAATCCATCAATTCACTAAAACTTTCGGATAGACGATCGGTAATGATGTCGCCCATTTTTTCCGCATAAAAACGTTTGTTCTTAATGCAAACGTAACCACGATCCTGAATCGTGGAGATAATGGCTGCGTAGGTTGAAGGCCGTCCGATACCCTGTTTTTCCAGCTCTTTAACCAGCCCTGCTTCAGAGAAACGAGCAGGCGGTTTGGTAAAGTGTTGTTTTGGTTCAAGCTGATTTAGATCCAGTAGATCCCCTATTTTCATATCAGGAAGAATCACATCTTTATCATTTGCTTTGCCAGCCTGAACCTTCAGGTAGCCGTCAAAACGGATGATTCGACCCTTGGCCTTAAGTTCATGATCTCCGGCGGTTACGGTCACGGTTGTATTGGTAAATTCAGCCGGTGTCATCTGACAAGCCACAAAGCGATTCCAGATCAGGGTGTAAAGCCGCTCAACATCTCGTTCAAGGCCAGCAATACGCGTAGGCGTAGCTGTCACATTGGATGGACGAATCGCTTCGTGAGCTTCCTGCGCACCATCTTTGCTGGAATAGCTAATCGCCGCGTCGGGCAGGTAGCGCTTGCCAAAGTTATCAAGAATATAATCTCGACAACTCGAAACCGCATCTGCACTCAAATTGGTTGAATCAGTACGCATGTAGGTGATGTGCCCTGCTTCGTAGAGCTTTTGCGCCAATGTCATGGTTTTCTTAACGCCAAAACCAAGCTGGGTGCTGGCGGCCTGCTGGAGTGTAGAGGTGATAAACGGCGCCGATGGACGGCCTTGGGTCTTCCGGTCATCTCGGCCACCAACGCGATACTGCTGACTGCGTAGTCGCTGAAGCGCTTCTTCAATCTGGTCTTTGTTGACCGGCTTAAAGGCCTCTCCTTGGTATTTGTTGACCTGAAAACGGCAAACTTCCGGTGCACTAGTAGCCAGATCTGCAAATAATTCCCAATACTCTTCAGGGATAAAGGCACGTATCTCCCGTTCCCGCTCAACCACCAGTTTAACCGCTACGGATTGCACGCGGCCAGCAGAAAGCCCCCGCGCTACCTTGGCCCAAAGCAATGGCGAGATCATGAACCCCACGACGCGATCAAGAAAACGCCGAGCTTGCTGGGCGTTAACCCGATCAATATTCAGTGTGACTGGATGCTCAAACGCTTCCTTAATCGCTTTTTCTGTAATTTCATTAAAAACTACACGCTTGTACTGGCTGTCATCTCCACCAATCTCTTCACGAAGGTGCCAGGCAATCGCCTCCCCCTCTCTATCCAGATCAGTTGCGAGATAGATCGATTCGACCTTGCTGGCTGCCAGCTGTAAATCCGATACCACCTTTTCTTTGCCCGGCAGAACCTGATACCGGGCGGCCCAGTCATTTTCAGGATCGATCCCCATCCGCTTGATCAGCTGCGCCCTTGCCTTTTGCTTTTTATGCGCTGCCTTCTTTTCTGGAGACATTTTGCGTGTTTTAGCCGCCTCAGCCGCACGGGCTTTAGCGTCTACAGGCTTAGCACTACCACTCGTGGGCAGATCACGAATATGCCCTACGCTGGATTTAACAATAAAGTCTTTCCCTAGATATTTATTGATCGTTTTGGCTTTTGCTGGTGACTCGACGATAACTAGTGACTTGGCCATGCTTTAGCTTGTACCTCTCGATACGAATACAAAATATGAAAAATGGCCGACATATATATAGCGAACCGTAGTTGTGGTCAAGCTTATCTATATGACAGATCTATTTTTTAAATGAAAACCCAACCTGTAACAGGACTTTTATAGTGATAACCAATTGATACCCATAACTATTGAATTACCCCTTTCACCCTATATATATACATGAGAGAATAATTTTCAAGTTACATATCTTTTAAAATTTGCTACCGGGAGGTAGGGAGATGGGCAAATACAACCACATATTGATCGCGGTCGACCTCACAAACGAAGGGAAACAGGTCGTTTCAAGGGCTTCTGAAATTGCTCAACCCCAGGGGGCTCAAATGAGTCTGGTTCATGCAATTGAACCACTTAGCTATGCGTATGGTGGTGATATCCCCATGGATCTAACCGCAATACAGGATGAAATCGAGCAGCAGGCAAAGTTAAAGCTGGCGGCCCTGGCTGAAACTTTAGGTATCCCCAAAGAAAGACAACACATCGTCTATGGTCGCCCTGAAGTAGAGATTCACAAACTTTCAAAAAAGCAGGGTATCGATCTGATTGTCATTGGCAGCCACGGCCGACACGGCTTTCAGCTGTTACTCGGATCAACTGCCAACGCGGTACTGCATGGTGCAAGCTGCGATATTTTAGCAGTCAGGGTCAGACCTGAAGCAAGTTAACTTTATCCGAAAATCAGGATAAAGCGCAGCATAAATACTGCAAAAGCCAGCCTTCTAACGCGATCCGAATGAATTCAAGGACGGATCTGGGGCTGGTTTTTTTATTTGTCCCTGTTTGCTGGATAAACCACTAAGCTGAACTACTCTATTTAGTATTCAGATCGCGTACCCCTCCGGTATCAGTACCCGAGTTTCTTGCGACACTAAATAGCTGTAGGGTAATAGTTCAAAGCAAATGAAGGCATCTACTTCACAGCAGCCTGATCTCGACTGGAGCCAGGTACGAGAAACCTTAACCATGGTTGCTCTGGCTGTCGCACAAATAAAGGCCTCGATGACTGATAGTGATGAGTCAGCCGTACGGCTAAGTACTGCCATCACAGAAATATCATCCAATTTGGGGAAAATTCGCGCCTCTTACCTGCAAGACAATCACACCAGCACCGAGTTTGATCAAATTGAACAACAGATCCAGGAAAGCGTAGTATCCCTTCAATCGAACGATCGATTAAATCAACGACTTGACCACGTAGCACAAAGTCTTATTGATCTGGGTGCGCTGATAGAAGATCCTGCGAGGTTATACAACCCCCAGGCCTGGCAGAAGCTCCAGGAAGGGATCAAGGGTAGCCACACCATGGAAGAGGAGCGCATCATGTTTGAACATATTATGATGGGTGCCTCAGTTACTGAAGCACTGGAGATCTATCGGCACCATTTCGATAACAAACCCGTAAAAGATGATACCGATGATGAAATTGAACTGTTCTAGTTCACACCCTTCCCGGTAATCAACACCTCATCCGCAACACTGATTTTTCCATCACCCCGATGGATTAGATTTTGCCCAAAGTAAATATGACGATCCTCAGCCCGTCTGAATTTGCCTAAGGTTGTCATGATCTCCCGATCAATCTGACCCGTATATTGATCAATTGTTGGCATTGAGCAGCGTGCACATGGAGCCGCTACGTTAAAATCTATTCCATTAATTTGAATAGAATCCCACGAATCCTCGGCAAAAGCCTGACAACCCGAAACTACTATATTGGGGCGGAATCGATTCATCTCTACCGGTCTTTCCAGGCGATCACTCAGTTCTGCTAACGACGCCTCGGAGATCAACAAAAGGGGAAAGCCATCTGCAAAGGAAACGGTATCCTTGGCACCTGCGTACTCTGGATTAACTGGCCGCCTGGTACTTTCAGGCATATACACAAGCCGACAGGAGCGACCCAAAAACTGACTCATCCATTCGGCAACCCTGTTTCCCATATCGATTGCGTTGCACTGATCTTTCCACACGGTTACCTCTGTGATCAATCCATGTGCCGGGCGCAGTGGCACAGAAAGAGGCCGCATCCATACGGCTTCCAGTTTTATCTCTTGTTCGGACAAATCGACGCGCAGTAGCGACATCCGAGGAAGTTCCCGCTGGGTAATAAATCTGCCTACAGGATCTACCAGCATCCAACGCCTGTCATTGACCAGACCAAACCGATCCAGTCGTGCGCTTTCAAGACTAATTTGACCTGCCGATTTAATTGGATATATATTCAGTTCAGTAATCTGGATCATCGTTGTGATCAACCTTCTTTCAAACAAACAAAAAATAACAGGTCATCTTATGTGGCACCCAAAAAAAACCAAACCAATACTGCAGATCAATGCCGTTTTTTGCATCATCCTTCTCACAGGTTGTAGTGGCTCGCCACCCATGACACTTGGGGTGATAGATGGGAAATTACCACCCTGCCCTGATAAACCCAACTGTGTCGTAAGTCATGATTATGATCAGGAACACTTCATTGATCCACTGACCTACAACGGTGGTTTTCCAGAAGCCTATTCAGGGCTGATCGAAAGCATTAAGCAGATGGATCGCAGCAAAATCATTACACGCAACTCACATTATATCCACGCTGAATTTACCAGCCGACTGATGCGGTATGTAGACGATGTCGAATTTTATTTTGACCCGAAAGACAAACAGGTTCAGATAAGGTCAGCATCCAGGATCGGACATTCAGATATGGGGGTCAATCGAGAACGAATAGATGCCCTGCGCACTCTGTTCAAACAAAAGAAGTTGTAAAAAAACCGCGCGGAGATCATTGGATCACCGCGCGTTACAGGAGCTAGTCAGCGATCAGCCTCCTACTGATCAGGAGTCAGTATCAACACCTTCCGACACTTGGGCATCCTGTGCATCAGGTAGCAACATTTCGCGTACACGACCCATCAGCTCAGCTGCTATCTCAGGATTTTCTTCCAGGAACTTGGTGGCATTGGCTTTTCCCTGGCCAATACGATCACTGCCGTAGCTATACCAGGCACCTGATTTTTCAACCATATCATGCTTAACGCCTAAATCAATAAGCTCTCCTAACTGATTGATTCCTTTGCCATAAATAATTTGAAATTCGGTCTGCTTGAATGGTGGGGAAACTTTGTTTTTGACCACTTTCACACGGGTTTCATTACCAATAATTTCGTCACCCTGCTTAACCGCACCAATACGGCGAATATCCAGGCGCACAGAAGAATAAAACTTCAGTGCATTACCGCCGGTTGTGGTTTCGGGGCTACCAAACATCACACCAATTTTCATCCTGATCTGGTTGATAAAAATAACAGTACAGTTTGATCGACTAATATTACCAGTGATTTTGCGGAGCGCCTGAGACATTAACCGAGCCTGCAAACCAACGTGGTGATCTCCCATTTCGCCATCAATTTCAGCTTTGGGCGTAAGCGCAGCAACCGAGTCAACCACCACAAGATCAACCGCTCCAGAACGCACCAGCATATCGGTAATCTCTAATGCCTGTTCACCTGTATCCGGCTGGGACACCAATAGCTCATCAATATCGACACCAATTTTCCCGGCATAGGCAGGATCAAGTGCATGTTCCGCATCAACAAATGCAGCGGTGCCTCCAGCCTTCTGGCACTGGGCTATCACCTCAAGTGTTAATGTCGTTTTACCGGAAGATTCCGGGCCATAAATCTCGACCACTCGCCCCTTTGGAATACCGCCTATTCCCAGGGCAATATCCAGCCCGATCGAACCCGTTGAAATAGCTGGAATACGCTTTATCTCCGTATCCCCAAGTCGCATCACGGCCCCTTTGCCAAACTGCTTATCAATTTGTGATAGTGCTGCCTGTAATGCCTTTTTCTTATTGTCGTCCATCTATTAAACCCAAATATATGCTAAAAATTTATATAAAACCGAAGTAGAAAGTCACAGCGGTAATCAGTCTTCAATAACTACTAACAAACCTAACAATGCCTGTTCAACAGCCTGAGCCCTGATCTGAT
>JAHRWD010000035.1 GCA_019090315.1 Pseudomonadales bacterium | reverse complement strand
TTTGCAAATATTTGCTGGAACTCTTCCGTTGAATTGACTCTTGGGAAATCAGTATCCGGTATGGGAACATTCAGAAAATCACATAATGGGGACCAACCCTCAGCCACATTAAAAGTTAAAAGGCGATCCGCGGGAATGGTGTTTTGTACAGTTTCAATATGTTTTTCATACACGGAAATTGCGTAATCCTTATCTTCAAAACGATTATCGAAGGTTTTCTCCTGAATGATTTTTTTGGTCATCGCGTGCTGTGCGTAGCCCGGAGCGTCTTTATCCGGCAGGGGTTTGGAAAACAGTTGATAGATAGTATCAGTAACACTTTTGTACCATTTTTCAGAATCCCGTACCGACAATAGCACCTTCGCATCGGGGTAGAGCGCCGCATACTCTTTCCAGAAAAAACAGCCCGGCCAATCTACTGTAGAACCGTAGTTTTCGAAAACCTGTTGCCAGTCAGTTGGTTTGCCATCCGCTGCGGCGCTCCAGATCTCTGCATGGGAGGCATTATCATGAACCTCTATCATGTGGTAGCAGGGGCCTACTCCCAGGGTTTCCAGGGCGCTTTTTAATGACAACGTGCCGGTTCGGCCAAACCCCGCGCCGATAACTGAAAGTGACATATATTTATCCTTCTGGTTATTGTTTTTTCAAGGATTATAAGTCGATTTTGACTTCGAAGGACAGGACAGCGCTAAAACACGCCTTAGGTGAAAAAACCTGTGGTTGTTGTCAAGAAGATGTGAAAGGGGCACCAGGCAGCGCAGGTGCGATCGCAAGTAGAGAAAGGTAGCGGCAGCCGCTAAGGGCTACCGCTACCGAATCACGAGAAAACCCGACAGGGTTATCAGGGATTATTTCTGGATAGATTCGATGTATTCAACCAGCAAATCGATGCGTGCTTCAGCAATAGAATCACCGCTCTGATCACGGAACACTTTTCCCCATACCGGCATATCTACAGGTCCATGGAATTGAGTGTTTGTGCGATCAGTCGCTGCTCCACTTATAGTTTGACGCATTTTTTGAGTGGGGAATTTCCCATCGTAATAGTGAGATATAGTGGTTAGGTCAGCGGGCTTGGTCTTCATATTGGCTGCTAGTGGCCCATCGCCCTTGCCACCTTTCCCATGGCAGCTACTACAGTATTGTAAATAATCAGTTGGTGGTTCCATGGCGTTGGCAACTGCAGGGAACAAAAACATGGCAGAAAAAGCTAAAGCCATTTCAAACGTACGTATTGAATGTTTCATGTTGTTCTCTCCTCAGATAAAAAATATCAGCTCCTTAACCGCTGACGAGTCACTTCCTGGCCAGAAGCTAGAAAGGGAATAGAAATACTACACTACCTACTCAAGTTCAACTGTAACACTCAACCCCTTCGGGAAGGTGTAATTTATATCAATTAATTGTGCGTAATGTTGTTTCTACGGAGTTGGGTAGCCAGCAGTTTTTAAGGCATTGGATTGTTCGAGTACGCATGATTGATATTTGTACCGGTTTTCAATATGGTTAGGCATCTAGTAATTTCTGGTTAAATACTGCAGAAACCAACCTGACATCCAATAATAATAAATTCGTCCGGTGGCTACTGTTGCGCCGCCTGACAATTCTACCAATCGAGGAATATCGAAATGAAACTCTACACATCAATGGGGCCTAACCCGCGCTTCGTACAAATGTTTATTGCAGAAAAAGGATTGAATATAGAAGAGCAGGCAGTCGATTTGATGTCCGGTGAAAATCGACAGGATGCCTATCTGGCAAAAAACCCCGCTGGGCAGATTCCGGCGCTGGAACTTGATAACGGCGCAATCATTTCCGAGACCACTGCAATTTGTGAATACCTTGAAGAGACCTCTCCCGCAACACCTTTGGTAGGCACTACAGCGGAAGAACGCGCTGAAACACGGATGTGGACACGCCGAATTGATCTGAAAATATGTGAGCCTTTAGGTACTGGCTTCCGCTCTGCTGAGGGTGCTCCGATCTTTCAGGATCGTATGCGTCTTGTCCCAGAAGGCGCAGATAGTTTAAAAGCAATCGCTCAGGATGGCGTGAAATGGCTAGATCAACAGTTGGAAGGTAAAGAGTTTATTGCCGGTGATCGTTTAACAATGGCAGACCTTAAGCTATTTTGCTTCCTCGATTTTGGCAACAGCGTTGGCCAACCTCTTGATCCGGATAATACCAATGTGCTGGCATGGTATGAGCGAATCAAGCAGCGACCAAGTGCTGGTTAGCGGGTGGTTAATATTGGGAACATAATCTGTTCCAAATGTGGAGCTGACTAATCGTTCTTCATACCATTACAAGAGTCACTTTGATCGTGCTTGGTACGGCCAAGGTGATTTCTCGATTGAGGGCGGTGAGGAAAGTCGTTTCTGTACCCGCTTTGCAGCCGGTTTTATGCTGGCTGCTCCTCATTTCTTCAATCTCACCTCTCAGCCAGGCGATGGAGTTAGGCACACCTAACCCCGAGTTTAAGGTCACATCTGAGTATAAAATGGATTCGGGGCTTGAGTTGTTCGTGCACGCAAATATTCAATTTACCCTGTTGCACGAAATGTCCCATCTATTTTTTGATCAATTTGACGTGCCGCTTCTAGGCTCAGAAGAGGATGCAGCCGATCGGGCAGCCATTGCCGCTATTTTGAACGGGGGCACGCCTGAGGATGGTTTCACCGCTGAGCAAAAGCTTTTGGCGGTGGCTGCCAACTGGCATGCAGAATGGGATTCGTTGCCTGAAAATCAACGTTCGCTATCCTATTCGGATGGACACGCTCAGGAGATACAGCGTGCTCATACCATCGCCTGTTTTGTGTATGGTAGTGATCCGGAACGGTATGATGGTCTGATATATGCGCGTGTGATGCCCTTTAAGCGGATGATTGAATGTGAGATGGAATACGAGCAAGCGGTGAAGTCATTAGGCTGGTTGGAGCGTCATTATCGCCGTACAGATCAGCCTATAAGTACACGCATTCATGTGATATACGATGAGATGAAGGTGCCTCGGCGCACGGCTATTCAATACATTTTCAATAAATACCAGTACGAAGATTTGGTTGGCCGCATCGAGTCAACTTACCTGCTTCCGCGTAATGTGAAAGTGGTGTTTGGTATGTGTCGCGGTCGGGCAAATGCGGCCTGGGATTCGATTAAAAAGCGGGTAACAGTTTGTTACGAGCTGATTGATCGCTTATTTGATATGTATGAAATCGCAAAAACCTATCGTGCCAATGGCTGCAAATATTCCGATCTGAGAAGGGCTATGAAACCCTTTTACGAGTGCGCACCTCCTAAAAAAGAGGCGGCTAGCTCGGCTGGTTCCAGTTTTTAGGCTACAGTTCGCGAATCGTCTCAACCATTGCGTTAGTTAATGTTTCAAGGTCTTCCGAGTTCATAATATAGGGAGGCATGGTGTACACCAGTTTTCCGAAAGGTCGTAGCCAGACCCCTTTTTGAACCAGTAGTTTCTGTATTTTTTCCATCTCTACCGGTTGTTTCATTTCGATTACACCAATCGCTCCTAGTACCCGAACATCCTCTACTGTTGGTAGATCAGCACAGGGCGAGAGTGACTCACGCAGCTGCCGTTCAATCTGTTGGACTTTGGTTTTCCAGGGTGTTGATAGCAGCAGTTTGATGCTGGCCACCGCAACTGCGCAGGCCAGCGGATTCCCCATAAATGTAGGGCCATGCATAAATGCGCCGGCTTCTCCTTTACAGATACCATCACTTACTTTTTCACTGCATAGGGTAGCGGCAAGGGACATATAACCGCCGGTTATGGCTTTACCTACACATAAAATATCCGGGCATATATTCGAGTGCTCACAGGCGAACAGCTCACCACTGCGGCCGAAGCCGGTGGCTATCTCATCTAAAATTAACAATATGTCATATTGATCGCACAGCTCTCGCACACGTTTTACATAGGTCGGAGAGTAGAAACGCATACCACCAGCACCCTGAACTACCGGTTCGATAATGACCGCAGCTAGCTCCTGGTGATGCTGTTCGATAATGTTTTTCAGGGAGGCAATGTCGGATTCATCCCATTCTTCATCAAAACCGATTTGCGGGGTATCGGCAAAATGGTGTTGGGGTAATACACCGCTGAACATTTGATGCATTCCGGTTTCCGGATCACAGACCGCCATCGCGCCAAAAGTATCGCCGTGGTAGCCGGTGCGAATGGTGGCAAGCTTATGTTTCTGCGGTTGACCCTTTGAGTACCAGTACTGAATTGCCATTTTGATCGCGACTTCGACAGCCACAGAGCCGGAATCACTGATAAATACTTTGGTGAGTGGCTCGGGGGTGATTTCGACCAGCAGTCGCGTCAATTCAACCGCAGAAGGATGGGTTAAACCGCCGAACATTACATGGGCCATATCCTGAAGTTGGTTAGTGAGTGCTTCATTCAGGATCGGATGATTGTAACCATGAATTGCTGCCCACCAGGAGGACATTCCGTCGATCAGCTCTTTTCCATCGGGCATCTTTAGCCGCACACCGGATGCGGAAACGATGGGGTAAACCGTCGGTGCATCGATCATCGATGCGTAGGGATGCCAGGTGTGTTGCTTATCGAACTGTAGCAGTTCTTCGGTGCTCATTTTCATCGGTTTATATAGCCTTATACGGAGTATGTTTATTCGGAATCTTGGGTCTCACCCCTGGGTGCACAACTGTTTAAAAACTGTTGAAAGAAATCACCCATTGCCTGTAGTTGGTCGTTCAGCGTGTGTCCGCCATCCACCAGCTGCATGGTCGCTTTATTGAGTTGTGAGAATTTCTGCGAGTACTCAACCGGCACGATATCGTCATCCCAGCCGTGTATCACATAGCTGTGATCAGTTTTTGGTACATATTCCGAAACCCCCCAATTTCTGAAATAGAGTGCAGGGGCGATCAGGAATAATCCGTCAATATCAAAATGATTGGCCGCCACAGCGGAGACGTATCCTCCCATGCTGGAGCCCGCTAAAATAATGTTAGAGGTTTCCTGTTCTAGTATCGCTTCCAGCTTTTTTACCCGCTCATCCGGATCCAGGGTTTCCCTGTAGTCGATACTTTTTACCGCAAGGCCGTGGGCTTCGGCAATCTTTGCAAGATAGGTGATTTTAATTCCCCATGGGCCACTTTCTTTGCCGTGGGAAAAATACAGGGTGGTTTTTTTCATTCGTGAAGGTTTCCGGAGTCTTGTTTTTTTGTTGGATGACTTTGCCGTTAGCTTACCGGTTTAGACGATAAAAACGAAGTGCCTCACCGTGCTAGAATGCGGTCAATTTTCTAGAAAAGGTCTTATTCGTGGCGTTTGCGATCTCGCATCTATTTTCCCCATCGCGGGAGAGTCTTCATCGAATCATACAGCTACGTTTTATTCTGATTGTGGCGCAAACCCTGCTGGTACTGGTTGCGTATCAATGGCTTGATATAAACCTGCCCCTCAAACCTATCGCTATCGTAATTCTGCTGGTAGTGATGGTTAATCTGCTTTCAATCTGGCGTCTGCGTATTGATTTTCCCTTTACTGAGCTAGAGATTTTTGCCCAGCTATTGGTGGATGTACTGGCACTGAGCGTACTGCTTTACTATTGCGGCGGCTCCACAAACCCCTTTGTGTCGCTCTATTTAGTGCCATTGGTGGTAACCGCCGTGGCGATGAGCAAAGGCTACACCTGGTTGATGTGTGCAGTGGTGATCGGCTGTTACAGCATACTGGTGGAACGCTATCAGCCGCTGGTCATGCGAGGCGACGCAGAGCACCTTCAGCATCTTCATCTGCGTGGTATGTGGTTGAATTTTATTATCAGCGGCCTGCTCATTACCTTTATGACTATCCGGATTCGGGAATCTCTGCGGGATCATGGAGCGGCCCTTGCCAAGGCGCGAGCCGACTCAGCCAGGGATGAAAATCTGGTCGGGCTGGGCATGGTCGCGGTGGGCGCAATGCATGAACTGGGTACGCCGCTTTCAACCATGAGCGTGCTCACTGGCGAGTTAAAGCGTGAATATGCAGATGATCCAGATCTGAGTGAAAACCTTGATCTGCTCAGTAGTCAGATCAAACTCTGTAAAACCCGGCTAAATGATCTGGCGGATAGCAGTGGTCGTGGCATTACCCGGTCTGGCTCACTGGTATCGGTAGAACAATTTTTTCTTGAGCTACTGGAACGCTGGCGCATTATGCGGCCATCTATCCAGATTGATAAAAGTAATATCAAAGGCCCAAATGTCCAGATTTGTGCAGAACTTTCGATTGAACAGGCGATTATAAATTTTTTGGACAATGCCGCGGATGTTTCACCGGAGCAGGTAGAGCTTCAGGTAAGCTGGGATCAACACTGGATCGATATTGATATTCATGACCGCGGCCCAGGGCTTACCGATGAGCTGGCGCGTAATGTCGGCAAAGCATTTTTCACCACAAAATCACCAGGTAAAGGCATGGGTATCGGGCTTTATTTGGCGAATGCCAGCGTTGAACGTATGGGCGGTAGCGTAGAACTATTTGCCAGATCCGGCGGTGGCCTGACCATTCATATTCGATTACCGGTTGAAACACTTGCAGAGATAAATCCTTGAGCACTTCAGAAAGAGTAAACACAGCAAAAAAAATAATGGTGGTGGATGATGACGAAGTATTTCGTCAGGTACTGGTAAAAGCCTTTTTAAACCGTGGTTACCTCTCAGAGTGTGCTGCGGATAGTGATTCTGCACTGGAGCTAGCGGTACAATTTAAGCCAGAATATGCAGTGGTAGACCTGATTATGCCGGGTGATTCCGGGCTGGTGCTGGTTCAGGCGCTGCGCCGGCTTGATCCGCAAATGAAAATACTGATGCTCACCGGATATGCCAGTATTTCCACAGCGGTGGAAGCGGTAAAGCTAGGTGCAACCAACTACTTGCCAAAACCCGCAGATGCAGATGAGATTCTGGCCGCGCTGGATAAAACCTCTGCGGATGCCGGTATGGAGCTGGAGCAAAAACCATTGTCACCCCGCAGGCTGGAGTGGGAATATATCAACAAAGTGCTGGCGGAAAATGGCGGTAACGTCTCCGCAACCGCCAGAGCGTTAAATATGCATCGTCGAACACTGCAGCGCAAACTGGCGAAACACCCGGTGAAGGAATGAGTGGAGCTCAGCCGGAATTCGTCGATTCCTGTATTGATAAAAGCCCCGGTACCTCTTCTGGAACTTATGCAGTGATTTTCAGTTGTCCCAAGGTCAATGAAAACAAAGTCTGCCAGATTGGTCGTCTCGGAGAAGTAAGGTTAAAGCAGGGTTATTACCGTTACGTGGGCAGTGCATTTGGCCCCGGTGGATTAAAAGCGCGGCTTGCACACCATCGACGTACGGCTAAAAAGCCCCACTGGCATCTTGATTATCTGAAACCCTATCTGCAAATTGAACAGATCTGGTTTACCCGTGACCCGCTGCGGCGCGAACATCTTTGGGCTTTGACGATGGCAGGTGAGCCCGCTAGCAAAGTGCCGTTTATTGGGTTTGGTTCGTCGGATTGTGAATGTCCAACGCATCTTATTTACTCTACAAAAAAACCGGAGCTGGAAGGGTTTTGGGAAAGAGTTGATCGGCAGACCGATAACCACCAACCGATCCACCTTGCCGCCGGAATTGGCGAATTCTCAGGATTAATAACATGACAAACCCCATCAAAAAAGTCAGTCGACTGTCCCGAGTAGAACCCTACCAAACCAAAGATCGCTCCGAAATTCGTGAGCTTATGCACCCCGATGTTCAGGGTAATCAGCGGCAAAGCCTGGCCCAGGCCAGCGTGCCCGCGGGTGCAAAAACTCTTCTGCATCGTCACGCCATTACTGAAGAACTCTATTTTATTCAGTCTGGCCGTGGCGAGATGACACTGGCGGATGAGACTTTCCCAGTTGAAGCCGGGGATACCATCTGCATTCCCCCGGGCATTGCCCACTGCATCGAAAACAGCGCGGATACTGAGCTATTGCTGTTGTGCTGTTGTTCACCCGCATACAGTCACGAGGATACAGAAATACTCGTATAGCTCTGTTTTTGTCTCTCCTTATAACTCGTCGTAGTCAGATCAACCGAATCCTTAAAACTGCCGCTTATTCGGTCATTTATTTTTTATTACGGTACGTTGATCCACTCTAGCTTGATGTAAGTCAAGGCAGTAGGTGTCAGCCGGTCGCTAATATTCGGCCGCACATAATAAAACTGGAGCACCATTATGAGAGAGACCTTTACCAAGGGGATGGCTCGCAATATTTACTACGGGGGTGGAGTGTTTTTCTTCCTGGTACTTATTGGTTTAACCGTTGATACGGTTCGGAGCCTGCCCAAGACAGATAATTCGGAAAATTTGACTGAACAAGTCGCGGCAGGAAAGCGGCTATGGGAAGTAAACAATTGTATCGGCTGTCATACGCTGTTGGGTGAGGGTGCTTATTTTGCGCCCGAGCTTGGCAACGTTTATACCCGTTTCGGCAACAGTACTGAAGCGATTAAAGGCTTTATAAAAAGCCGTCCGGTGGAGGGTATTCCGGGTCGTCGTAGCATGCCGCAATTCAACCTCTCGGATGAAGAGTTGGAAGAGCTGGCTCAGTTTCTGAAATATGTTGATGGCGTCAAAACCTGTCTCTTATACACATCTGACGCTGCCGACGAACTCTAGG
>JAHRWD010000034.1 GCA_019090315.1 Pseudomonadales bacterium | reverse complement strand
CACTGATGAACTGCCGCACTTCGATCTTGTCGCCGGGCCTTGAAACACTTAGCGCATTGGACAGCAGGTTGACAAATACCTGCTGAAGTTGGGTTGCATTCCCGGGGGTGGAGCTATTGGGAAGACAGTGATTAACCAGTGCAATCCCGGTGTTTTTTTCACTCAGCTGTAGTAGATCCATCGCTTTCTGAACACACAAAAAGAGGTTTACCGGTTTTAATTTTCTGGTGTTTTGATAATGTCCGCCGTGCGCATACCCTACCAATGTTTGTACGGTATCGGTGATTCTGCGGGTTTGGCTGAGGATCTGGCGGGTGGCATCCTGTACTTCGGGGTCATCAAATTCGCTATCGAGATTCTGCGCCAGGCAGGCGATACCGGTAACCGGGTTGCCAATTTCGTGCGCGATACCCGCTGCGAATCGACCAATCGATGCCAGTCGTTCGTTGTGAAGTAGTTGCTGCTCCAAATTTCGGGTAGCGGTTCGTTCCTCTAGCAGAAGAACCAGGCCACCCACCTCGTTTGAAGCGTATTCTGCGATATTGGATTTGTGTAGGCTGACCCAGCGATTACCCTCTTCAAAGGGGATCTTCTGCTGTGGTCGATGGGTGTCGGGGTCTTCGAGAAAATCTAGTAATACGCCGCGCCAGGGTTCATCAAGGGCTTTCAGATCCGAGCCAATCACATCGGATGAGCTGATGCCGGTCATCGATTCCATTGCTTTGTTCCACATCAAAATTTCCTGATCAGCTCCCAGAGAGCAAACACCAATCGGCAGGGTCCAGAGGGTTTGACGATGGTAGCGACGCAGGTTGTCGAGCTCGGCAGTAAGGCCTGTCAGGTCATTTTTGAAATCCTCCAGACGGTTTTCAATAAAGTGAATATCCTCGTTGTCGTACTCCTGACCGGAATCCTTATAGGGTAGTGCGCGTGAAACCATCGAGCGTGCCATGGTGTTGCCCACTCGTCCCGACAGGTTTATCTCGATTTGATCGCGTAGTCGTCGCAGTGCATAGGGACGTCTTTCATCAATGTTGATCTCTAGCTCTCGCATCGCCTGATACACTTCTTTGATCGCACTTTTCTCTCCCAATGCGACCGCCAGTTGCTCAATGAATCGATCCGGTGAATCGAGTGTCAGCTCCCGCCGCTGGGGTTTTCTAATGTTGTCTACTGAACAGACTTCCGCTGCATTTTTCTCTTCGGGGCGTGCTCTGGTAATGGAGGAAACCAGTGCAAATACCAGTATGTTCAAGCTCAGGGAGGTAACAGCGGTTAGCTCCCAGGTATTTTCATCAAACTGTAGATTCAGGTTTGAAAATGACAGGGAGACTCCCTGCAGATCTGCGATAAGTGGCAGCAGCATACCGACAAACCAAATCCCGTATCCAACAATCAGCCCACTGATAAATCCGCTACGATTGGCCGCCGGCCAGTACAGTACACCGAGTAATCCGGGAAGCAGTTGTAGTGTTGCTATGAAGGCCACCAGACTTAGATTGGAAAGGTCCTGTAAACCGCTGAGCTGACTGTGTAGTCCGTAGGCCGCCAGTATGATCAGCCCTATCAGCCAGCGTCGGGCGCTTAGAATCCAGCGGTAGAGATTATCCCGGTTGGCGGGTTGATAGTAGGGAAGTACCAGATGATTCAGACATATGGAGGAAAGCGCAAGGGTGGTCGCGATCATCAGGCCGCTGGCGGCGGCGATACCCGCAATCAGTGCAGCTATGATCAGGCTCGGGGATTGCAACGCCATCCCCAGACCCAGGGTGTAATACTCGGGTTGGGTTGTAATGTTGACGATATTGCCGCTCCAGAGAATCGGTAGTACCGGTAGACTCATCAATAGCAGATAGAGTGGAAACCCCCAGCTGGCGCTCTTCATCGCCGCCGGATTACTGTTTTCTGTGAATGTCATTTGAAACATGTGCGGCATCACAACAGCGGCGGAGAAAAACACCAGCAGCAGTATCCGTGACGAATACTGCTGTAGCGGATAGTGCAGCGAGCTACTCAAATCAGGGTGCTGTGTAGCCCATTGATCAATGCTATCGATACCATCAAAAACCTGGAAGACCACTACCAGGCCAATAAACCCGAAGGCAAATAGCTTAACCAGCGAGTTGAAGGCGATGGCGGTGATCAGCCCCTGATGTGACTCTTTCTGTGAGCTGCGGCGCGCCCCAAACAGTAATGTGAAAACAATGATCAACAGACAAAAAAAGCCAGCCAGCTGATCCTGTGTGAATTGCGCGGGAACCTGTTTGGAAGAGACCCCAAGGGTGACAATATGGACAATATCGGTTACCGCCTGAATCTGCAGTGCTAGCAACGGTAACAGACCTGTTAACAACAGGATGGCGGTCAATATACCCGCAGTAGCACTGCGATAACGGAATGAAAACAGGTCCGCAAGGGAGTTGAGTTGATTGGATTTAATAATGCCCAGAAGCGGTGTCAGTAAAATCGGTGCTAATAGAAATGCCCCGCTGATACCCAGATAATAAAACAGAAAACTGTAGCCATACTGGTTGGCAAAGCCAACCGAGCCATACAGCGCCCATGCACTGGCATACACGCCGAGCGAAAGTACATAAACTGCCGGGTGTTGGGTTATTTTTTCCGGAATAAGCCTTTTTTCGGTTGAGTATGCGATACCAAATAGCAGCGCCAGATAGCCGATGACCAGTAGCGCTACATAACCGAGGTCAAGATTCATCGGATTCCTTTAACTGCTGGGTCAGTAGTGCAAAAACGATGATAGCCAGCCACACCATCTGAGGGTGATACCAGGAGCTGCCGACAGCACCAAGCCAATCCTGTACACCGGGAAAGAATAGCAGCACACCAATAACCAACAGCATTACAGATCGTTGTACATACATAAGCTAGCCTCCTCTTCCCTTCCGATTAAAGCGCAATCGATAAACTAGCTGGAATGCGCTCAGGATGCCAGTGTTTTGCCGCCCATTGCAGAAGTTCAGCGGGACCGGCTGACTCCGGTTCGGGTGGAACAGGCTGTTCCAGTTTGTCCAGACAGTACAGCAGGTTAGAAGTGGCCTGCTGGTCGTCCAGTGCCGGCGCCAGATTCTGCTTGCTGAGCTTTTGTTGCTGATCGTTAACCAGCACAGGAATGTGAGCGTATTGAGGGGTGGGCGCGCCAAGCAGATTCATCAGATATATTTGCCGTGCACTGGAATCCAGTAGATCAACCCCGCGCACCACATGGCTGATATCTTGAAACAGATCGTCCGCCGTTGCGGCCAACTGATAGGAAAAATAGCCATCCCTTCGTTTCACCACAAAGTCATCGATATCGATGCCCGGAAGAAATTCGCAACGGCCCTGGATTCGATCCAGAAACCCGATGCTGGAGGTGTTGAAACGTACTCGAATCGCATGGGAGTCACGGCGGGGAAACGAGCCATTTCGACAATGTCCTGAATAGAGATTGCGCTCGGTGCGGGATTGCTTCCGTGAGCAGGTACAGGGGTAGACAGCCTTTTGCTGAATCAATTGATCCAGCGTTTCCTGATACGCGGGTAGCCGGGTACTTTGGTACAACACCGAGTCATCCCAGTGCAGGCCATGGAGTTCGAGGGATTGAAGGATTGCATCACTGGCACCGGGTAACTCCCGCGGTGGGTCGATATCATCGATACGAACCAGCCAGATCCCATCCTCTGAGCGTGCATCAAGATAGCTGGCAACAGCGGTTAGCAGTGAACCAAGGTGGAGCGGGCCGGTGGGAGAGGGGGCAAATCGGCCACGATAAACGGAAGAGCCGACGGGTGGGGGCATGGTTTTGACGGGGCAGCCAGGGCGTGAATAGATTCACGCCCGATCGAATGGGCTTAACCCTTTTCCTGTCTTTCCTTGATTTCTGCCAGGGTTTTGCAATCGATACAAAGGGTCGCAGTAGGCCGGGCTTCAAGACGACGAATGCCGATATCAACTCCACAGGAGTCGCAGTAGCCATAATCATCCTGATCAATCAGCTCAAGGGTAGAGTCGATTTTTTTGATTAGCTTACGTTCCCGGTCACGGGTTCGTAGTTCAAAGCTGAACTCCTCCTCCTGGCTGGCGCGGTCTGCGGGGTCAGGAAAATTGGCAGCCTCATCCTTCATGTGGTTGACCGTGCGGTCAACCTCTTCCATCAGCGCGTGCTTCCAGCGGCTTAAAATGCCAATGAAATGCTCTCTCTGCTGTTCGTTCATATATTCTTCATTCTTCTTCGCTTTATACGGAGTGAATGAAGCCAGAATGCCAGAATCTTTCTTCTTGGCTGGTTTTCTTGCTGTTTTCTTTGTTGTAGTGGCCATGGTTAAATCTCTTGAAAACCTTTAATGTTTTCCAGTAACGCTCCCATCAACGAGTACGCCGTGAATTTTCAGGCGCAAAAAACTACCAGATATTGACTGCTTTTACCATAACAGTTTTATGAAAAGCGCCTGTTTTGTTTTGATGATGGGGTTTATTGTAGTCTGTTTTTCTTTGTTTTAGTGGTTTAAGAGGCTGTTGCCCGTGTCAAATTTTGCCAGTCGAGTATCGGATATCCCACCATTTCAGGTAATGAAAGTGCTGGCCCGAGCCAAACAACTTGAGGCTGAGGGGCGCGATATCATCCACCTTGAAGTTGGCGAACCAGATTTTGGTACACCGGAATCGGTACTGGTTGCGGCTCAGCAGGCGCTGCAGGATCAACTCACCCACTACTGCCCGGCCCTCGGAATGCCAGAGCTGCGCCAGGCCATCGCTGACTATTATCAACAGCGCTACCAAATCACCATCAGCCCAGAGCGAGTGGTGATCACCCCCGGCGCATCCGGTGCGCTGCTGCTGGTATTCGCGTTGTTGTGTAATCCCGGCGAAAGCGT
>JAHRWD010000033.1 GCA_019090315.1 Pseudomonadales bacterium | reverse complement strand
TGTAAATAAGATTTCGCAACCTCATTTTATCAGGCACTCAAGTCATGTCTTTTTAACTATTCAGGTGGTGCGCTTTGGAGTTGAATCCACCTCTCACCTATTGTTCTCATGTCCCCTATTGTTCCCCTCCCCTATTGTTCTTGCTTGCCAAGCAATATATTTAGCTCTGCTATATTATTATCTAGCGAGTCTTTGGGGTGTATTGAATCTTTATACTTGCTAGCAAGATCAAAGCTTTTTTTCGCTCCTTTAAGATCTCCCGACCTCATTTGAACCCAACCATAATTGTTAAGATAAAGCCCATTTTCAGGACTGTCCAAAATTAATGCTTTATAAGCTTCTTTAGATTTATTTATTTTTTCATTTCCATCTTTTATCAGTCTTTCCCTTTCTGTTTTCTCTAACTCCTCATCATTAGACTGTTCAATAAGAGCCAAGCCATCTCTAGAAAATGATATTGCATCGTTTAATGTGCTCTCAGCTTCACCACAGCTTATCAAAGCTGTAACTATAAATAGTAATGCTACTTTTTTAATATTCACTATATTTCCTTACGTAATGAAGTTAACTTGTTATTAATAGGAATCCAATGCCCTTTAATTCCGTACTTTATGTGGTTACTTTTTAATAAGCCAAGCCAACGCTAACCCACCAATAGCGCCCTGCGCTGCCGCCACAGCAATACTGATGAACATGGCTAGATCAAAGAAGGGATTAACTGTGTAAGCCATAGCCCCCGAATTTATTTTTGCTACTACTCCAAACAAAAGCCCATAGGTAACGCTATAACCTATTTTTTTTGGTTGTATCAGAAACTGATAGATAGCAACGAAAACACTTGAGACAATTAGCACTCCAACAGCGTGATCAATCAAAGAGACATCGCCTCGCCTCAACATTTCAGTTGAATCTCGAAAAATCGGTCTAATTCCCATAGTTTTGTAAAAGGACTCAATACCAAACCACGCGGCCAAATCGAGACCAAACCAAACAAGCGTGATCACAATCAATGCAGCTATAAATCTAAACATCATTTCCCACCTTCCCATTAGACCTCCTGACACATAACGTTTTAGCTAACCAGCAGTTTCGCTGTCCAGTGGAGGCGCGGCTATTTGCGCCGGAACGATGCTTGAGCTTTTTGTATGGTCAAATCCACCCCATCGACCATTTTTGGGACAGACCACGATTAATCCTCATCAGCCCTCGCTTACGCTCAGGTACGCTTTTTTATACAACTGTTTCGGTTTCTGTTGGTTCACCAAAGATTGATTTAAGCGCTACAACTAAAAAGATGACTCCGCCGATAATCGAGATTAAACCCCCTAACCCCATCATGCCCATGCCGAGTATTTCTGGTAGTCGTTCTAGTACTTGAGCTTCACCGGCAGTTTTACGCTGCACGCCATAACCGCCAGACCAAGCTAACCCGAGAATATGCATGAGTTGGCCACCGCCATAAACGTAGGGCTGTATACGTCCCCATTTGGCGTCTACTTTGCCGTAACCAAGTTTTGGCAATACCAAGTAGATCAATCCCATAAAGGCCAGCGTTACCCCAACTATCGAGCCGTGGTAGTGGGCGGGTATGACTACGTTAACCCCTTCAATTAAGAAACCGATAATGCCGCCGGTGGCGAACAGTACTAACGAGCAAAACAGCGCTGCTTTAATCGGCCGAAGGGCCTCATCAACTTTGCCAATAGTGAGAATTTTCCAGGTGCAGATCAGCCCAATAGGTAGCGACAGCAAACCACCAAACTTCATCAGATCGGTAAAGGCCAGTCGTTGCTGAACCGATTCCAACGGGCTTGAATAATAGATCCAGGGTACTGCCAGTACTGGAAGCGCCACCACCAGTAGTAGGATTGAGGTCTGTTTCGGGTTTGTAACTAGCTGCCCGCCTAGCGCATAAATCAGCACAACCCAAACCAGTAACATCAGCACCGTGTGGCTAAATTGAAGTATGTGCCCCGGCCCCCAGAACAGGATTTCGTAATAGGCCGTGCCGGTTAATGATGCATCGATACTTCGGTAATTCCAGACTAACGCCAGCAACGCAATAAAGGTGGTAATGACGCTGACCTGAATAATGGTCGAAAGCAGGCTTTTGGGGCCAGCCCTTGAGCTGCTCATCAGGTTATAAAGAAGCTGAAGTCCAATGCCCGCGCCAACGGTATTCAGGCCAAAGAAAAACAGCGGGTGCTGCAATACCGGGACGTAGTTATTCATCAGCGGATCACCGGCTCCGACGAAGGGAGAGATCACCATAATCAAAGTGCCCAATGCTACCAGTGCAGGCGCCAGCAAAATAAACTTCGGTGCTTTCTTAAGCTGGACACTCCAGAGCAGGGCAGACATCGACAAAAACCAGATCAGAACCGACAGGTCGACATGAACCACCAAAGCCGTATGGAAAAAATCAACAAAGGGAATGGCCGATTGAATCCCCGGGGTCCGGGACGACACTAGCAGCAGTGAAAAAAGCCCCGCAGCTATCAGTGAGAAAACCGACAGTAGTAACCAGCTCTGTAATAACGGCTGTGGCTGATTCGGATCAATGGGCAGTGCAAATGGATTAGCAGAGTTCATCTTAAGAGTGCTCGGGGAAGTTAAGATTGTTTGGTAGTTATTGGTTGGCACTAATATTAGCCGTTGAATGGATTATGTTAACACTACCGCCCTGTACTCCGATAAGCTCTGTTGAAAATTTCGAAATGGCGGATCTACAGTGACAGTGTATATCCTGTAAAAATAGGGTATTTTGATCTGTGACGAGCCAGCAGCTGCGTCTCAATTTTCTATAATTTATCGAGTGCCGAATGACCGACTCCAATACCCTGAAAATCCCAGATGTAGTGTACCTTCTAGCCGTGATGTGGGGCGTATATGTATTGCAATGGTTGGTGCCGGGTAACCTGCAACAATTCGGCATTCTTCCAAGAACCCTGTCTGGCCTGTGGCATATTCCCATTGCACCCTTTATTCATGGCAGCTTGTATCATCTTATTGCCAACACACTGCCGCTGCTGGGTTTGGGATTCCTGATCCAGCTTAAGCAGCGTTCGCTGTTCTGGGAGTTAACCGGAATAACCATTGTGCTCTCGGGTTTTGGTACCTGGTTGATTGGTAGTTCGGCCTATCACATTGGCGCTAGCGGATTAGTGTTGGGGCTTTGGGCGTATATTTTTGCGGATGCTTTTTTACGGCGCTCGATCAGAGCGATTGTGATTGCGGTGATCACCCTGTTTTTATACGGCGGATTGATCTTCACCCTGTTTGATATACGTCTCCACATCTCCTGGGCCGGTCATATGTCAGGAATGGTTTCAGGGGTTCTGGTTGCGTGGCTGAATATTAGAGGTGAAAAACGATCGGCAGATAATGAGAGTTGATGGCCCTGAGAAAGTCTAACAATTGTTGAGTAGTTTAAATCCCAGTATCAGCACTAAAACCAGATGGGGAAAAGCAATGGTGGGCCTCAAAGCCTGCCTCAAATATTCTTTAACAAGAGCGATGCTGCCCGGCCGGTTTTGTAAATACAGGCTATTAAACTGGTAGGCTTTGCCATCACGATTTTCCAGCGGGTGCTCACTCGACAAATATTGCTCCAGCTGCAATAGCCGGATATCAATACGGGACTGGAAGGTTTTCCAGATAGCATCCTGCAACCATAAAGTCAGAAGCAGGAATAATACAAAAACGGACAGGTGGTCTGAGAAATATGCGGCGGCCAAAACCCCTATAGCGGTTAGCTTGATCAGTAACGAATACTTTTCATAACTATCAAACTGGTTCTGCAATAACGACCATTCAGCAGCAAGATCAGATGTTTGCATAGAACTTTCCAGGTCCTTCGCTATTTGAGGTGGATAAGGGCAGATAGCCGGCTTTACCCTTATCCGTTTTTTAATGGAACCTAGATAAGTATTCCGGTTTCTAGTAACAGTTCCACTGCCTGCTCGGCGTTAACGGCGGTACTATCAATCGCAACCGCACCATTGGCTTCACTATCCTGAGAGCCCTGGCATATAACAATCAATCCACCTGCCTCAGCAACTTCTGCAAGTGCCTGTGAATCAACCGAGTTAGTTTGCCCTAGCAGAAGGCAGTTGCTGCCACGCTCGAACAATCGTCGCTCCAGCGATTCGCCCAGCTCTGTCGCATTAGAACCGGTCAGGTTAATCAGCGCTGGTTTGTGGCCGTAACGGGCTTGGCGCTCTTCATCACTGACACGATCCTGATTTTGATCGCCCAGGCTTGAGCCGGTGATCATGCCTGCGCCGACGGTTATATTTGAAAGCCGGTCGATCAGGATAAATGCGCCGGTGCCTTTTACTTTGGAGTAGGCATCGAAGGCCACCGGTGTATTGGTGGTCAGCTCGCACAGCGCAATTTCATTCAGCTGCAGCTGGTTGGCATCGGTATGCTTTTCAAAGGTGTTGATATCGGTACGGTGAATCACTTTGGCAACAGAACCGGTAACCATATTGGCACCCAGTTTGATGTAGTACTGCTTGCCCGGCAGGCAGGCGTTCTCATCCATCCAGACGATATTGGCATCAAAGCGGTTGCCCACTTCGGTGCGGTTTTTGATGTGGGTGATGGTATCGCCACGGCTGATATCGATCTCATCTTCAGTGGTGAGGGTGATCGCCATGGGTGGGAAGGCCTCGTCGATCTCACCATCTGCAGTGACAATGGAGGCCACTTTGGTGGTTTTGCCCGAGGGCAAAGCAACAATTTCGTCGCCTTTGCGTACGATACCGCCCGCTAGTGTGCCGCAGAAACCACGGAAATCGAGGTTAGGTCGATTCACATATTGCACCGGCATGCGCATATCTTCGAAGTTTGCATCGCTTGAAATTTCGATGCTTTCGAGTGTCTCCATCAGTGCTGGGCCGTCATACCAGGGGGTATGCTCGCTTTTATGAACGACGTTACAGCCGGTCAGCGCAGACAGTGGAATGAAGCGAATGTCTTCAATATCCAGCTCGTTGGCTAACTCGATGTAGTCTGCGCAGATTTTGTTAAACACCTCTTCGCTGTAATCGACCAGGTCCATTTTGTTGACCGCGATCAGCACGTGTTTGATGCCCAGCAGTGAAGTGATGTAGCTGTGTCGACGGGTCTGGGTGAGGATGCCGTATCGCGCATCGATCAAAATAATCGCAAGATCACAGGTAGATGCACCGGTCGCCATGTTGCGAGTGTACTGCTCATGGCCCGGGGTGTCGGCAATAATGAACTTACGCTTGGAGGTGGAGAAATAGCGATAGGCAACATCAATGGTGATGCCCTGCTCTCGCTCCGCCTGTAGGCCATCAACCAGTAGCGCCAGATCAATCTCTTCGCCGGTGGTGCCGGACTTAACGCTGTCTGCTTTTACCGCTTCGAGCTGATCTTCATAGATCATTTTGGAGTCGTGCAGCAAACGCCCGATCAAGGTACTTTTGCCATCGTCGACGCTGCCGCAGGTGAGCAAACGCATCAACTCTTTGCGTTCATGTTCGGCAAGATAGCTTTCGATATCGCTGGAGATAAGATCTGATTGGTGAGACATGATTTCTGGTTTCAATAAGTAAATTCGGATTGGGGCGGTTGGCCCCTTCTAAAAACGGCTAGGCGTGAACGCCCGGAGATAATAACCGACGGCTAAAAATAGCCCTCGCGTTTTTTCTTCTCCATTGAACCGGCTTCGTCGGAATCGATCACACGGCCCTGTCGCTCAGAGCTCGTAGTCAGCAACATCTCCTGAATGATCTCAGGCAATGTGCTGGCTTCGGATTCAACCGCACCAGTCAGTGGGTAGCAACCGAGGGTACGGAAACGCACCATTTTCATCTCTGGTACTTCACCCTCTTTGAGCGGCAAACGGTCGTCATCAACCATTATGGTGACGCCGTCACGCTCAACTACTGGACGTTTTTTGGCAAGATAGAGCGGTACGATTGGAATGTTTTCCATGTAGATATACTGCCAGATATCCAGCTCGGTCCAGTTAGACAGTGGGAAGACGCGAATGCTTTCGCCCTTCTTCACTTTGCCGTTGTAGAGGTTCCAAAGCTCAGGACGTTGGTTTTTCGGGTCCCAACGGTGGTTCTCATCACGGAATGAATAAACTCGCTCTTTAGCACGGGATTTCTCTTCATCACGACGCGCGCCACCAAAGGCTGCATCGAACTGATATTTGTCGAGGGCCTGTTTGAGGCCTTCGGTTTTCATCACATCGGTATGTTTCTGGCTACCGTGGGTGAAGGGGCCAATGCCCGCATCAACACCATCCTGATTCACGTGAACCAGCAATTCCATGCCTACCCGCTCCGCCTGTTTGTCACGAAATGCGATCATCTCTTTGAACTTCCAGGTGGTATCGACGTGCATCAACGGGAAGGGAGGTTTGCCCGGCGCAAAAGCTTTCATCGCCAGATGCAGCATCACCGCCGAATCTTTTCCGACCGAGTAGAGCATCACGGGTTTATCAAATTCCGCCGCAACCTCACGCATGATATGCATGCTTTCCGCTTCAAGTTGCTTCAGGTGGGTTAGCTGGTGTTTTTTGTTCATTCTTAATATCTCTTCTATTCGCCGTTTTGGCGCATTCTGTGTTGTTTGGTTTGTTGTATCTATTGCTGCTGGAGTTACAAGTGTTTCAGTTCAAAGCCTTGAGCCTCAAGCTCATCCGCCATTGCAGCATGGCTGACAACAGCAATGCTTGCGGTTTCCGGTTTGAGGTATTTTGCACCAACGGCTTTTAGTTCTTCGATGGTGACTTTTAATACGCGGTCACGAATCTGGTTGCGATGCGCCAGGGTGCGGCCAGCGAGTTCTGCGTGGAATGCCTGTTTGGCTTCACCGGCGGGAGAGCCGGGTTTATCCATGCCGCCAATGACGCCTAGTATAGCCTCTTCGACCTTGGATTCCTCGTGCTCTGCGGTTGAAAGCCACTCGATCGACTGGTCAAAGTCATCCATGGTTTCACTCAAACGCGGATCGCGGTAGGAGAAAAACCGGAATACCCCGGATGCGGAATCCTGCCCTGCTCCGCCACCGTATGCGCCGCCCTGCTCGCGAATTGCGCGGTGAAGGTAACCGTTACGCAGGAAGTTACCCAATACCATCAATGCTGCTGCGTCCGGATGGGTGGAGGGTACGGTTTTATAGGCCTTGGCGCAGAAGTTGACCTGGCTGTTACATATCCAGGCTTCCTTCACTTTCTGGTCAATATCCGCCAGATCGACACCGGGCTGCGAAACTGCGGGAGTCGCAGGCCAGCCTTCAATCAGTTGCTGTTCCAGCTGATCCTGTTTATCCGGTTCACCAATCAGCAGGTATTGACGGTTAGCGCTCATCACTTTTTCGTGGATCTGTTTGAGTGAATCGGCAAAATCTTGCAACGCCTGTTTGTCATCGAGGGTTTTGTTTAGCTCTTTCAGAAATTTAATTCCCTGCAGGCCGCTATTACGGTGGCTCAGCGCAGGCAGTGGGCCCATACCGCTAGCTGCGGCGCTCATTGCTAAGCTATGGCCGCTTCCGGTAATGCTTTGCTCCCGGTGGGCGCAGGATTGTGCCATCAGTTCACGAATATAATCGAGCTCGTCAAAGCGAGCGGTATCCATGATTTGCTTCATCAATTCACTGAAGCTGACATGGTTGTATTGCAGTGCTTTGCCCGAGAAAATCAGGTGTCCCGAGATATTTGTGGGGTCATCAACCGCGCCACGAATGGTGGAAAATGCTGAAATCCCGCCGCTGACTTCAGACTGGCGAGCCTGGGCATCACGGTAGTTCAAATCACCGAAGCCTAGTTCGGTAATGAAGCTGGTGTAATAGGGCAGCAGTTGAAGCTGCTCTGAATCAAGTGCCGGTAGCTCAAGAATAACCTGCTGATAAACCAGACCATTGGTGCCCTGACCGTAATAGGTGAAGGGGATTTTGGCATCCTGATGAAGTGCCGGTAATGCGCTGGGGACTTTGATCTCCGCCGGTACATCTTCAAGGCCAACCTTGGGCAGAACTGATTCGTCGTCTTTGCTGTTCTGCCGCTCATTCAGGTCTTTGGTTTGCTGAATAATATCGGCGATCTGTTGCTCGCTAAGGCGGGATTTGATCCGAGCCAGTCGTCGTACTTCATCGGCGTTGCGTCGGGTGGCCAACTCGGTATCTGGTTTTAGTGTCAGTCGAACCCGATGAGGGTTATCGAGCAGTAGTTTACGTACCAGTTGTTGTACGAAGTCTGGCTGCTTGATCTGCTCACGCAGTTTTTCCAGTACTGGTTCGAGGTCTAGCAGTTCAATCGGATCACCGTAATGAACCGCTCCGCCAAGGCAGCGCAGGATCAGCTGCAGACCAAAGGGATAACCGTCACCGCCAATTTCACGTTGTTGGATCTCTAGTTGGTGCAATACCGCATCGAGTTGTGATTGCGGTACGCCGTTTTTCTCAACGTCTTCGAGTACACCAATAATCAGTGCTTCAACATCATCGCTATTGGCGACTTCACTGCCCTCTACGCCGCACATAAACACCAGCTCGCGGTTGGAGTCTTCAACGCCGCAAAGTGGTGAAGGTGCGGTGCCTAGCTCGGTAGTTTCCAGCGCGTTAAACAGTGGCGATGCGCTGTTATCGAGTAACAATGATGATAGTAAACGCGCCTGGAAAAGGTCTTCTAAATCGGTGCTTTCACCCAGCATCCAGCCCAGCACGATATGGGTTTTTTTATCGAGGGTTTCGCCTTTGGATTCATCGATGGCTTCAACCGCGTAGCTGTTTTCTACGTTGATCGGCGCGAACAGGCGTTTTTCATCCTTCACTTCGATGCGTTTTTCCGATTGCTCAAAACGGCTCAGCACGTTTTGCTCAAAAATGGTTTGTAGCTCTTCCGCGGGAATATCCCCGTAGGTCATAAAGGTCGCGTTTGAGGGGTGGTAATGGGTTTTGTAAAAAGCTTTTAGCTCATCGTAGCTAAGGTCGGGAATCGCTTCCGGATCGCCGCCACTATTAAAATGGTAGGTGCTGCTGGGGTACAGCTGCTGGGTAAAGGTCTGCCACAATATGCTGGTGACCGAGCTCATCGCTCCCTTCATTTCGTTAAAGACTACACCTTTATAGAGCAGCTCGGAGTCTGGGTTTTCAGGCTCCGCAAACTCCAGGCGATGGCCCTCCTGTCTGAAATCGAGTTCATCAAGGTTGGAAAAAAATACCGCGTCGAGGTAAACATCGAGCAGATTAAAGTAATCCTTACGGTTCTGGCTGGCGAAGGGATAGGCGGTCCAGTCGCTGCTAGTGAAAGCGTTCATAAAGGTATTGAGCGAACGGCGGATCATCATAAAAAACGGATCACGAACCGGGAACTTCTCACTGCCACACAGTGCTGTGTGCTCAAGAATATGGGCAACGCCGGTGGAATCCAGCGGTACGGTACGCAGCCCAACCAGGAACACATTTTCAGGATTATCCGCAGCCATATGATAGTGCATAGCGCCGGTCTGTTTGTGTCGATATTCCTGAACTTCGGTGTTAAGTGAAGCGATCTTCTGGCTACGCAGTAGTTCGAAGGTGGAATGGCTTGGGTTTTGATTTGCCGACATATAAGTCTCTTTTAAATGTGGTCGTTCAATTTTTACCAAAAGTAGGCGCCACCAAGCGACGCTGTATTGCCAAGCGCAGCGCAGTAGTGATGCTGCTACTGAGGCCTCTAGCTGATGTTTCCTGTGACACGCACCCGTTTGCTTCCCGCAATCGGTGCATCCTCCCGAGCAGCTTTACGCTGTGCTCGATTATCATCAATGTTGTTTTTAAGTGCGATTAATAAGCCTAGCCCGATAAATGCGCCGGGGGGCAATATTGCCAGCAAAAATCCGCTGTAATCGTGGATGACGGTTATTTCCCAGTTGCCTGCGAAGGGCAATAGCAGATCCATATTAGCAAACAGTGTTCCAAGGCCTAATGCTTCCCGGATCATACCGAGTGCGACCAGCACCAGCGCGAAACCTGCACCCATCATAAATCCATCGAGGGCTGCCACAAGTGGTGGATTTTTAGAAGCGAATGCATCCGCACGGCCCAGAATAATACAGTTGGTAACAATCAGTGGAATAAAGATTCCCAGGATCTGGTACAGCTCATAGGCAAAGGCCTGCATCAATAGTTCAACACAGGTGGTGAGTGCGGCAATAATCATTACAAAAACCGGCAGACGAATGGTTTCGTTGGCCTGATGACGGATGAGCGATACCACCAAATTAGAGCTGGTTAGCACCAGCATGGTGGCCAGTCCAAGCCCCAATGCATTCACAACCGAACCACTGACAGCCAGTAACGGGCAAAGACCCAGCAGCTGAGCTAGCGCAGCATTCTTTGTCCAGAGTCCATCGGAGCTGATCTGTTTATAGTCGACGCTGGGTGTATCGGCCACATCGAGTAGCTCAACTGCTTCGCTGTCCCCTTCTATTTTCCCACTCTCTACGCTTGTAGCCATATTATTCTCCAGCCTTTTCGGTGGCAGCTTTGATAGCAGCGGGTTTTTCCGCCAGCAGCTCTTTGTGCTCGGCAAAATAGACCAGCGCTTTTTTGATCGCTTTAACGATCGCGCGGGGCGTAATAGTCGCGCCGGTTAGCTGATCGAACTCACCACCATCCTTTTTGACCTTCCAGTTTTCTAGTGCAGGTTGCTGCAGGGATTTACCATCGAAACCCAGCAGCCAATCGGATTTATTGAGATCAACCTTATCCCCCAGCCCAGGGGTTTCCCGGTGGGATAGAATACGTACACCAGCCAGACTGCCATCGGCATTTATACCCACAATCAAACCGATTTTACCGCTATAACCTTCGGTAGAAACCACCGGCAGAATCACCCCAACCACTTCGCCATCTTTGCGCGCAATGTAGGCCAGATCAGTTGTGCCATCCGCAAGTAGCGTACGTGCGCTGATCGGCAGTGTGTCTTCTAGCAGCACATTATCCATCGCCTGTTCAGGAATGAGCTGGAACAACGCCTTCTCTTTAACCCGGCGTTGTTGTTCAAGAATACGATCTTCGCTGACGGTAAAAGTCAGTACTACTAATCCGGTGGTGACTATCGCGAATAGCCCCAGCAATAACCCGTTACGGCTGATTGGTTTGAATAGCTGTTCGTTACTCATGAGTCACCTGACTTATCGTGATCATTTTTACTGTGGCCATAGGTTCGCGGCTGTACGTAATGATCGATCAACGGTGCGCAGAAGTTCATCAGCAATACTGAAAATGCCACCGCATCCGGGTAGTTGCCCCAAACCCGGATCACGTAGATCAGTACGCCAATTCCGGCACCATAGATCAGTCGGCCACGGTGACTGGCCGCAGCGGTGACTGGGTCGGTGGCGATAAAAAACGCGCATAACATGGTTGCGCCGCTAAGCAGATGAAACAGCGGTGAACCGTGGCCTTCGGAGCCAGAGCCACCCCAAAAAATAAGCGACATCAATAGCAACGAACCGAGCATCGCAACCGGGATCTGCCAGTAGATGATTTTACGGAAAAGCAGGAACAGGCCGCCGATCAGGAAGCCGATATTGACCCACTCCCAGCCGACTCCAGCGAATCGCCCAAATGCAGAACCGGGCAGCCAGATTTCGGAAATGGTGAGCCCTGGTCGTTGTTTTAGCTGATCCAGCGGTGTGGCCTGGGTGATGACATCGACGCCGACATTGCCAAAAAGCGGGAAGATGCTTTTTAAGCTATCGAGGAATCCTGGGGTTATCGCGCCCTCTACACCACGGGCGGGAAGCCAGCTCGACATCTCCACCGGGAATGATATCAGCAATACCACGTAGCCAACTGCGGCGGGGTTAAAGGGATTGCTGCCCAAACCACCGTAAAGATGTTTGGCGATAATAATGGCGAAACCGACGCCTACGACCGTTAACCACCAGGGCGCGAGGGGTGGTAGCGCAAGCCCGATCAGGGTTGCGGTGACCAGTGCGCTGTAATCATTCAGGTAATAGCCAAGTGGCCGTTTGCGAATTTTGACTACCAGTGCTTCGCAGCCGAGCGCGACGACCCATGCCCACAGCAGATTGATCAGTACGCCCCAGCCAAAAAACCAGACCAGTGCGATTAGCCCCGGCAGGGTTGCCAGTATCACCAGCTTCATTACCTGGCTGGTATCGTTATTGCCGTGCAGATGAGGCGAGGTGACCTTTGCCAGCTTCATGATGGATCCTGTGGTTTGCTTGGGGCTTCGACGGATTCCGTCACTGCTTCTTTCTGTTCAGTGGTCGACTCAACGTCTTGCTTCTGCTCTGTCTTCTTGGCCTCTGCTTTTTTGGCTTCTACGCGGGCCAGTGCCGCGGCGACCATATCAGTCTCGCCGCCGGTTGCAGGCGCACCGCCCTCTTTCTCCGCCAGTGCTGCTGCGGCTTTTTTTGCCGCCTGGGCTTTCGCAGAGGCCGCAGCCCGTGCTTTACGTTTGGCGTCTTTTTCAGCTTTTTCCCGCGCTAATCGAGACTCTCTGAATTCGAACCGGTCCCGGGCATGATCCGATTGTTTGAGATCTGCGCTGCGCTGGGCCAGTTCGCCCTTAGTTGCGCGATAATATTGCACCAGTGGAATACGGCTGGGGCAAACATAGGAGCAGGCACCGCATTCGATACAGTCTGCCAGATTATATTGCTCGGCCTTGTCGAGCTCGCCACCCATCGAAAACCAGAATAGCTGCTGTGGCAGCAAGCTGGCGGGGCAAACCTCGGCGCAAGCGCCACAGCGGATGCAGGCATTGGCTGGAGTCGGCTCGGGATATTCAGCGCTATTTGCGGCCAGCAGACAGTTGGTGGTTTTGACTATGGGAAGCTCTGTGGAATCGAGCGCAAAACCCATCATCGGGCCGCCCATAATCAGCCGCGATAATTTTTTGTTATCGATCTCGGCAAGCTGCAATAGATGTTCAATAGGTGTGCCCAGTAGCGCTTCGTAATTGCCGGGCTTGTTCAGCGCTTCGCCGGTCAGGGTGACAATGCGTGAAATCAACGGTTCACCGTGGCTAATGGCACGATGAATGGCGTAGGTTGTGGCAGTGTTCTGGACCACGATACCCACGTGCAATGGCGGCTTGCCCGAGGGTACTTCTTTACCGGTAAGGTTCTGGATCAGCTGCTTTTCGCCGCCGCTGGGGTAGCGAGTTGGAATAATGGCAATCTCAATGCAGTGTGGCTCCGATAATCCCGTCAGTGCATGCTGCATCGCGGTTATGGCATTGGGTTTGTTGTCCTCAATGGCGATGATGGCTTCGCGGTTCTTCAAAATATGGGTCAGGATCAGAACACCTTCGATCACCCCCGCAGCCTGCTCCCGCATCAGCATATCGTCTGCGGTGATATAAGGCTCGCATTCGACCGCATTGATAATCAGCGTTTCAATTTTGGCATTCGCTGGCGGGCTGAGTTTTACCGAGGTAGGGAATCCGGCGCCGCCCATTCCGGTAATGCCAGATTGACGGATTTTTTCGACCAGCTCAGCCGGTGCTGCAGCATTGAAGTCAGCAATCGGCTGCAGTTCACACCAGCTCTCTTCGCCGTCGGGTTGCAGCACAATACACAGGCCACTTAGCCCCGATACATGGGGGATTTCGTGTTCGGCTATTTCGACAATAGTACCGGAGGTCGGTGCGTGAAAAGACGCACTGACAAAACCCTGTGGCTGCGCCAAACATTGACCTTTTTTGACCAGATCACCTGCTTTCACAATGGCTTTTGCGACTGCGCCAATATGCTGCTGCAGCGGCAAAATTAATTTGTCAGGCAGCGGCACCGATTGAATCGGCAAGCCCAGCGATTGCAGTTTGTTCTCGGGCAGGTGGATGCCGCCGGGGAATGAATATAGTTTGCGGCTAATGCTCACGACACTGCCTCCGCTCGAAGTGGCTGATGCTCAGAGGCAATCAGCTCAACCGCGGGTTTGGGACGTTCCCATGACCAGGTTTGAACCGTGGTTTCAATCGGTAACATATCGATACAGTCCACCGGACAGGGCTCTACGCAGAGATCGCAGCCGGTGCACTCATCCACAATGACGGTGTGCATCTGTTTTGCAGCGCCGAGGATCGCATCCACCGGGCAGGCCTGAATACATTTGGTACATCCGATGCATTCTGGCTCGCGGATGTAGGCGATCAATTTGACCTCCTTCTCTTCACCGTGCTCCGCATCCAGCGGCAAGATGTCGCGTCCTAGCAGGTTGGCCAGCTCTTCGATGGTGGCTTCTCCACCTGGCGGGCATTTATTGATATCTTCGCCCGCGGCAATCGCTTCGGCGTAGGGCCGGCAACCCGGGTGGCTGCATTGTCCGCATTGGGTCTGGGGCAGTAGCGCGTTGATTTGATCAACGATTGGGTCGCCCTCGACCTTAAATTTGATCGACGCAAAACCCAGAATGCCGCCGAAAATCAGCGCCAATAGGGGCAGAGCGAAGATAGCTAGAAGAATGGTCATGATCTGTTCAGAGATAGCCTAAATTTGAACCAGACCGGTAAAGCCCATAAAGGCTAACGACATCAGCCCCGCGGTGATCAGGCTAATGGCCGATCCCTGAAATGGTTTGGGTACATCGGCTATTGCGATTCGCTCACGCATTGCGGCAAACAAAATCAGCACCAGTGAAAACCCGACTGCGGCTCCGAAGCCATAAAGCAGTGATTCAAAAAAGTTGTTTTGCTTATTGGTATTGAGCAATGCGACACCTAATACCGCACAATTGGTGGTGATCAGTGGCAGGAAGATGCCCAAAACCCGGTGCAGCAGAGGACTGGTTTTTTTGACCACCATTTCAGTGAACTGCACCACCACGGCAATCACCAGAATGAACGCCAGGGTTCGCAGGTATTCCACCCCCAGCGGTTCGAGCAGATAGGTGAAAATCAGGTAGCTGGAAACGGATGAAAGAGTCAGCACAAAGGTAGTGGCCGCAGCCATGCCGATGGCGGATTCCAGTTTATTGGAAACACCCATAAACGGGCACAGGCCGAGAAACTGGACCAGTACAAAGTTGTTTACCAATATCGCGCTGATCAGGATCAGCATAAATTCAGTCATGTTGTTTAGTTGTATTTAACCCCGTGGGTTAGGTTGTGGCCTAGTTTGTATTGACGAATCGCGTAACCAGCTATTATCCAAGAGCTGTTTATTCCAAACAAGCAATAAAATCACACATCTAAAGCGTTGTTGGTTATATGCGCGGCTCTACGAGCCAGCCTATTTAATCCGCATACCCGGCACAGCACCCTCATCCGGGCTGAGCAGCCAGATTTCCTTGCCTCCGGGGCCGGCGGCCAGCACCATTCCTTCGGACATCCCGAATTTCATTTTTCGGGGTTTGAGGTTGGCGGCCATTACGGTGTGTCGGCCGATCAGATCTTCCGGTTGATAGGCGGATTTAATGCCCGCAAAGACGTTTCGGGTTTCACCGCCGAGGTCCAGCGTCAGTTGTAGCAACCGATCTGCACCCTCGACATGTTGTGCATCGATGATCTTCGCAACCCGAAGATCTACCTTAATAAAGTCATCAAACTCGATCTCATCAGCGATTGGATCATCCTGAAGCGGGCCTTTTACAGATTCCGGTTCTGCTTGAGCTGGAGTAGATTCGACCGATGCCGCAACCATCGCTTCGATCTTGTCGGTTTCAATCCGCGTAATCATCGGTTTGAAGGTGTTGATCTGATGACCGAGAAGCGGCTGGGTAACCGAGTTCCAGGTCATCGGTTCAATATTCAAAAACTGTTCCGCTTTGGTCGCCAGATCCGGTAATACCGGTTTCAGGTATCCGATCAGTATTTTGAACAGGTTGATGCCAACCGAGCAAACAGCCTGCACTTCGGCGAGCTGGGCTTCATCCTTGGCCATAATCCAGGGCTTTTTATCGTCGATATAGCGGTTGGCGTTATCCGCCAGTGCCATGATTTCACGAATCGCTTTACCAAATTCCCGATCATCGTAGCATTGGCTGATGCTATCGGATGCGCTGGTGAACTGGGCTAGAAGTTCCGGCTCAGCACATTCAGTAGAGAGCTGGTTGTCGAATTTCTTGCGAATAAAACCGGCGCAGCGGCTGGCGATATTGACGAGTTTGCCGACTACATCTGAGTTTACCCGCTGGGCGAAGTCCTCAAGATTGAGGTCAAAATCATCAATGCCCGGCCCAAGCTTGGCGGCAAAATAGTAGCGCAGATATTCTGGATTCAGATGTTCCAGATAGGTCTTGGCCATAATAAAGGTGCCACGGGACTTCGACATCTTTTGGCCGTTTACCGTGACAAAGCCGTGCACGTTGATCGCGGTTGGGGTTCGGAAGCCGGCTGTGCTCAGCATTGCGGGCCAGAACAGCGCGTGGAAGTTAATGATGTCCTTACCAATAAAGTGGTACACCTCGGCTTCGGAATCGGGTTTCCAGTAGTCGTCAAACTCTAGCCCATCGGTACGATCACAGAGGTTTTTGAAACTGGCCAGGTAACCAATCGGCGCATCCATCCAAACGTAAAAATATTTGTCTTCGGTGCCGGGGATTTTAAAACCAAAGTAGGGCGCATCACGGCTGATGTCCCAGTCCTGCAAGCCCTGGTCCAGCCACTCTTGTAGCTTGTTCGAAACGCCGGGATGAACCACACCACTGCGGGTCCACTCCCTGAGCATCTCTTCAAAATCAGGCAGTTTGAAAAAATAGTGGGCGGACTGCTTTTCTATCGGTATAGCGCCGGAAATGGCAGAAACCGGGTTGATCAGCTCCGAAGGGGTATAGATGCCCCCGCAGGCCTCACAGTTATCGCCGTATTGATCCTCGGTTTTACAGCGCGGGCAGGTGCCTTTGATAAAACGATCCGCCAGGAATAGCTCCTTTTTTGGATCATAAAGCTGGGTGATCTCCCGTACATCAATATGACCCGCGTCGAGACAACGTTGGTAGATCAGCTCTGAAAAGTAGCGGTTCTCTTCTGAATGGGTCGAATAGTAGTTATCAAATTCGATCAAAAACCCACTGAAATCCTGTTGGTGATCCTGGCTGATCTGCTCAATCAGCTGTTCAGCGGTTATCCCCTGCTCTTCCGCCTTCAACATGATCGCGGTGCCGTGGGCATCGTCAGCACAAACGTAGGTACAGTCACGCTCCGACATTTTTTGAAAACGCACCCAGATATCGGTCTGAATATGCTCCAGCATATGACCCAAATGGATCGGGCCGTTTGCGGTGGGAAGGGCGCTGGTAACCAGCATTTTTCGTTGTTGTTTTGTCATGTTAGATAAATAGTTGGAGGTTTTTTTGTAGAAGGAGCGTGAGCTAATCCATAGAGTTATTGATTGGCGGGCAGCCCCAAAAATAGTACCTATACTAAAAAGCACTGCCATATAAGGTTCGCAGTAGAACCCGCATCTAAACTGGAAACGAACATGCTGACCAGCTGTATCCGAGTCGCACTTAGCCGAGAGGCCATTATAGCCTTTTGTCTGGGGTTTTTTTTCCCTGTTTCAGCTTTGCTGATACAAATTTCTTCGGCGGGCTATCCATTGAGTGTGGCGTCCATAATACCTGCTCATCAGGATCTCAGGATGCACTGGATGGTGGATATTGCTCCGGCAGTGATGTGGGCGATGGGATGTGTTATTGCAGTCTATCGCCAACGAACCTTTGTCCAGATTAAAGAGTTGGAAGACGATCGAAAAAACACACAGTTGCTTCTGGATTCAGCCGCAGATGGGATTTTGATTATAGATGGTACCGGAACGATTATTTCCGGCAATCGAGCCGCGCTTCAAATGTTCGGGTTCTCCGCTGAAGAATTTATGGGCATTAATCTTTCTGTGATCAGGCCTGAAAAATACAGCGAAGGCATGATCGAAAAGCTCGCCGATGCGAAGGCTGGGGGGTTGGAGGCCTTTACCGTATTTGAGCAGGAGGGGGTGCGCAAAGATGGCAGCTGTTTCCCGGCAGAATATAGCGTAAACGTGGCCGGCGACGGGCGTGATGCAAAGCTCATTATTGTCGTTCGTGATGTCAGTGAGCGAATCGCTCTTGAGGAGAAGCTCAATCAGGCCCAGAAACTGGAATCAATCGGTCAGCTAGCGGCGGGTATTGCCCATGAAATCAATACACCTATTCAGTATGTCAGCGACAATATGCGTACCATCTCGGAGTACCTGACTGATATTCGAGCAATAGCTGAAGAATATAGGAAACTGATGATAACGCTTGAACAAAGGAATTTTCTGGCTGAGCAGGTGGTGACGCTGCAGGCACTGGAAGAGCAATATGATCTCGAATTTATCCTTGACGATGCTCCAAATGCAATGGAACAGTCACTTCAGGGTATTCAGCGGGTGTCCGAAATCGTTAAGGCGATGAAAAATTTTTCGCATTCGAGCGGCGGTCAGGTTTCGATGCTGGATATTAATGAATCCATTCAAAGCACCCTCACCGTCACCCGCAATGAATACAAATATATCGCGGATGTTGAAACCGATTTTGGTGAATTGCCGCCGGTGGAATGTCATGCTGGGGAACTCAATCAGGTATTCCTGAATATAATCGTAAATGCCGCCCACGCGATAGAAGAAAAAGGTGATGGTAGAGGTCAAATTCGTATATCCACCTCGGTACCCGAAGCGGGATATGTTGAAATTGCTATTGCCGATAACGGTAACGGGATTCCAGAATCGATCCAGCATAAGGTTTTCGATCCTTTTTTTACTACCAAGGAAGTTGGAAAAGGTACTGGCCAGGGATTGAATCTCGCCTTTCAGGTTATCGAACGGCAACATAATGGTCGAATTTATCTGGATAGCACGGAGGGTAAGGGCACTCAATTTCGATTAAAAATACCTGAAAAAATGCAGCATAATCAACATGAATCCCCGCAAAAATATATGCAGGCGATTGGTTAGTGAAGACTATCCTTTTTGTCGATGATGAGAGCAATATCCTTTCAGGGTTTAAGCGGTCATTGCGTAAAAAACGCGGCCAGTGGTTGATGCTGTTTGCCGAGGGTGGCGCGCTAGCACTTGATATCATTAATGACCAACATATCGATGTATTGGTTACCGATATGCAGATGCCTGGCATGTCAGGTGACCAGCTGCTCGAACAAGTGATTAATATTTCGCCATCCACCGCGCGTATCGTGCTGACCGGTCATGCGGATCTTTCCAAGTTAGCCAGGGCATCCGAGCTTGCGCATCGTTTTTTAAGCAAACCCTGCTCAAGTGAGGAGCTAATCGAAACGGTTGAGGAATTGCTGTTTTCCCAGCAAGTTGTAAGCAATGAACGTGTTCGGGAGCTAATGGGGAAAATAGGTAAGCTGCCCAGCTTGCCGAATGTCTATTTCGAGGTCTCAGCGGCAATTGATTCAAAGGATGCCAGTGCTGATCAGATCGCATCGATCATTAAGAAAGATGGCGCTATGAGCGCAAAGGTTCTTCAGTTAGCCAATTCACCCATATTCTTCGGTAGCCGCCAGGTTTCCAGTATTCAGCAGGCGATCACTCGGTTTGGCATGAGTCAGCTCAAGCAGTTGATATTGCAATGTTCGCTGTTTAAATGTTTCGAGGCAACCGCCGGTGCACCTGATTTCATGGACACCAGTTTCTGGAAATATTCCCGCGCGGTAGCGGAGCTGTCAAAGCAGATTAGCCTGGCGGAGGGTCAGCATGCTGATCGACCGGATGAGGCCTACATTGCAGGCTTGATGCACGAAATAGGCTATCTGATTCTGGTGAGTTACGCTCCTGATATATTTGAACATCTGTGTAATCTTAATGCGGATGCGGATGATAGCTCGGTCGCGGCGGAGCACAGGGTATTTGAGGTTGCTCACAATGAAGCGGGTGCGTATCTGTTGAGCCTGTGGAATATACCGGCCCAGGTGGTAGAAGCGGTGTATTACCATCATCAGCCATGCATGTCAGATTGCCGGGATATGAATGCAGTGGCCGCCGTTCATGCCGCCGCCGCCATTATCTGTAGTTATGAAGAAGCGGGATGGCCTTTTAAAACATCGTTGGATATGAAGTACCTAGAAGAGGTGGGTGTTGCAGAAAAACTGGATGGTTGGCGTGAACTCGCTGACCCTATCATGGAGAAATTTGAGCAATGGCTGGAATAGGTATTCAAATGCCCAATATTCTTTGTGTGGATGATGAACCCAATGTGGTTCAGGCTATTCGGCGCCAGTTTCGTAAGAAATACCAGGTGAGTACCGCTTCCGGTGGGGCTGAAGCACTGGAACTACTGCGGTCACAGCCTGATATCAATTTCGGGGTGATTATTTCCGATTTTAATATGCCGAGCATGGATGGTATCGAATTTCTCAGTGCCGCGAGACAGTACCGGCCTGACAGTTCAATGCTAATGTTGACAGGTAGAGCCGAACTGGATGTGGCGGTGAAGGCGCTACACGAAGGCCGTATATTCCGGTTTCTAAGCAAACCCTGCCCCGGCGACGTGCTTGAAAGTGCTATCGAAGATGGTTTAAGGCAGTTTGAACTGATTCGCTCGGAACGTGAATTAAGAAAACAGCTGGAGCACGCTAACCAGAAGTTGGGTGGACTTAATACGCTGCTTGAAGAAAGGGTCAATCGTCGAACCAATACCATTCGTGCGATGAATGAATTTATTTCTGGGTTAAATGGTCTGGATTCAATTGCAGATATTGCCCAGTATACGGTGACCGCAACTGCGGGACTTCTTCACAGTCAACGTGTATCTATCATGTTGCCGGACAAGCGGGGTGAATTGCTACGTATTGAAGCAAGCATAGGTATTGATCAGGAAATTGTACGCGATACCATCGTTCCAGTGGGTACGGGTGTTGCTGGTATGGTATTCAAAAGCAAGCGATCCAGGCTATTTATCGATGTTGCTGAGCCGGAAAGAAGCCGTCGCTATGCCGATGATTTTTTTATCAGTATGCCGATGATTTCATCGGATCAGATCGTTGGCGTATTGAATATTACCGGCAATTCAAGCCAAAAACCGTTCACTGAAGAAGATATTAGCAGAGCGCTTGCGATTGCCGAGTCTGCGGCTGTTTCGCTTGCCGGCCAGCATCACCAGGAGCAGCGAAATCAGGCACAGGAAGCCATCATTCTGGCGCTGGCGACCCTGTCTGAATATCGAGATCCGGAAACCGGTGGGCACCTGAAACGGCTGCAACACTATTGCCAATACCTGGCGGCTCACATGCAGCGAGATCCTGCCTTTCAAGCGGAAATCACTGATTCATTTATCACTGATTTAGTCCGTTCGTCGCCGTTGCACGATATTGGCAAAGTGGGTATCCCCGACCATATTTTGTGCAAACCGGGTAAGCTCAGCGCAGAAGAATTTAAGATTATGAAGGGCCATGCGGCTATCGGCGGCGATACTCTCAAACAGATTGTGCTGGATGGGCACGATCACAGTTTTCTGAGAATGGGTATGCAGATCGCCTATTGCCATCACGAAAAATGGGACGGAAGTGGTTATCCAAATGCGTTGGTGGGGGATCGTATACCGCTGTCAGCGCGTATTCTGGCTCTTGCTGATGTCTATGATGCGCTCACTAGTCAACGGGTGTATAAACCCGCCTTTAGTCACGAAAAAGCTGCGGCGATCATCGGTGAAGGCAGGGGGGGGCACTTTGACCCGGCAGTGCTGGATGCTTTCAATGCATGCCAGAGTGATTTTGAGCGAACGGCTGCTGAACTAAAGGATCAGGCTCCTGAAGTTCGCTTACTAGAATAGCAGTAAATCAGTGGGTTGCTACCTCAGGATTGGCTCTGGAAGAATGATGTCCATTGCTACCGGCAAGTGATCCGAAAAAGCGATATCGAGGGTACCGAGGGAATCAATTTTTACTTCATCGCTCACCAAAATATGATCGAGGGAGCGTACCGGACGCCAGCTTGGAAAGCTGTGTGGTGGCTGCTCAGGCCCTCGCAGGCCGGAATCTTTAAGTGGAGACTGGCTCAGCAGTGAGGCCAGGTGGCTGTTCAGATCACCCATTACGATCGCATGATCCGCATCTGCCACCAGCTCGCGCAGGTATTCCAGTTGCTGGTTTTGAGCCCTTACTCCAAGAGATAGATGAGCGACTACCACCAGCAGGCTGCTGTGCTCAAGGGAAAATCGGGCAATAATGGCACCACGGCCGGGCATCAGCCCCGGTAGTTTATGGTCCTCAAGAATTTCAGGTTTAATGCGTGTGAGTAGACCATTACCATGTTGGCCAAGTTTGCCGAGATTTCGATTGAGCTGTTGATACCAGTAGGGGAATTCAGCTTTATCCGCCAGATATTCGACCTGATTGATGTAACCACTGCGGTAGCTGCCACCATCGGTTTCCTGTAGTGCAACCACATCAAAATCCTTGAGTGTGTCGGCTATACGATCAAGATTTTGGCTACGCAGATTATGGGGTAGCAGATGCTGCCAGCCCCGGGTGACATAGTGACGGTATCGTTCGGTCTGTATACCAACCTGTATGTTGTAGGTTACCAGCCGAAGATGCCGGTTGCTCGGTGTAGAGCCACTGGGGGGGGTATTCTCGCTACCGGCGGACTGCTGCGTGGGATCTGTATTCACGATACGAAAAGTATAGCTTTTGGCTATTTATTTAGCTGTTCTCGCTCTTTTTCAATCAGGTAATCCGCTACTTTAATCATCTCTCCAAACGTTTTTACCATTCCCGCACGAACCTGATATCTGCCGTTGATCACCAGTGTCGGGACGCCGGAGATGCGATAACCACGAGCCAGCTGATCCGCCTGAGTGACCCTGGAAATCGTACCAAAGGCATCAAATGCCTGGTCAAAATCTTCGGCACTTACTCCCTGTTGTTCAAATATTTCAGCAATTTCAGCCTTGCTTTTCAGGTGTTGTCGATTGATATTGATGGCATCAAAAAGTGGTTGGTGCACCTTATCCAGCACGCCCAGCGCTGCCGCCGAGTAGTAGGCTCTGGCGTGCAGTTTCATCGGTTTGTTCCACATCGCGGGGGTGTGGCTGAAGACTACATCATCTGCCAGGGTTTTCTGCCAGGCATTCAGCATAGGTTCAAATTTAAAGCAGTGGTTGCAGCCGTACCAGAAAAATTCGGTTACCTGGACTTTGTCTGATGGAATAAAAGTTTTCTGTTTAGGTAGTTCAACGTAGTGCACTCCAGCTTCGTATGTGTCCGCGGACAGTGATGACGCCATTGAAAGCACTAGCCCAGCGATAAGACCAAGAAAACCATTTTGTATCAATATTCGCATACCAAAAACTCCTGAAGCCGCACGGGTTTGTGCGTTAAAACTACTATTTGATCCCGGTCAGAACCGATTGATGTTCCATCTTTCGGTTCCAGAGGCGGGTCTATTTTGAGGGGGCCTTTATCACGCTAAAACAATTTATACGCAAGCCAGCAAAGTAATATTAGCAGATTTCAGGCATAAAAAAGGCGGGTATTACACCGCCTTCCTGATGACCAGCTAGCGAGCCGTATGGCTTTTCAGCAGATCAGACTAACGTAGACCAGAGATATAGCTGGCCAACGCTTCAATATCTTTATCACTCAATAGCTCAGCATTGTTTCGCATCACTTTATCCGCATCGTTATGACGTTTTTCAGAGCGGAAGGCCTTCAACTGGCCTGCAGTGTACTCTGCGTGCTGACCCTTCAATGATGGGAAGCCTGCGGGCGCATTGCCCGAACCGGTGGGCGAATGACATGCAGTACAGGCTGATACAGCCTTACGCTTGCTACCTGCGCGGTAGAGTTGCTCACCAAGGGCAACCAGCTCAGGTTTTGCTTTACCCAGCTTGATGGTCTGGGAGGCAAAATAAGCGGCTACATTTTCCATATCCTGATCAGTATATGCATCCAGCTGCCCCGTCATCTCCGGTATCGCGCGATCGCCACTCTTGATGTCTTCCATTTGCTTGACCAGATAGCGAACATTTTGACCAGCTAACTTCGGGAATAATCCAATCATGCTATTGCCATCAGCACCGTGGCAAGCGCCACAGATTGCTGATTTAGCCTGACCTGCAGCAATGTCAGCTTCAGCAGCTACAGTGCTGCTGAAACCTAGCAGCAATACAATACCCAATGTCAGTTTTCTCATAACGCTATCCAATATTAATTCTGGAGTGATGGGGATAAGAGTGGGGGAATAACCGCTCTTATTTGCTCATGTAGTTGATGGCACTTGTGTACTCTGCATCAGTGCAATCTGCACACATGCCGCCTGGAGGCATTGCGCCTTTGCCTTTCCTGATAGTAGCAATTGCTGTATCCATGCCTGCTTCAAGGCGTGGTGCCCATGCAGCGGCATCACCATTTTTAGGTGCGCCGGCAACACCAGCCTCATGGCAAAAAGTACATGCCTTGCCATAAATTTCTTCACCGCTGCGTTCTGCCTGAACAGAGAATGCAACTACCGAAAGAACTGCTACTGAAATTAATTTTTTCATGAAAATACCGTATTCCTGCATCTCTGCAACTTTTTCCTATATCGGATCAGAGTCCGAAGGTTCGGGAAATGGATGACAAACTAATAAAAATCTCGATTGGGGCGAACATCCTGAAAAAGGCGCACAAGCCACAAAACGCGACGCATTATATAACAATAGTCATCAAAACGTGAACACATGCTTTTTCTGTTAATATTCTGCCCCTGAATAGATCATTGGAGAGCTCCCATCGAACGATTTTACCAACAGGCTGAATTCCTGATTAGCGCAGCCAGTTTCAGCCAGTGCCCAGTCGATGAAGGGTTTGAGGTGGCATTTGCCGGCCGCTCAAATGCAGGAAAATCCAGTTCAATCAACGCGTTAACCGGCGGTAAATTGGCTCGGGTCAGTAAAACCCCGGGCCGCACCCAGCTCATTAACTTCTTTCAACTCGACGAACAACGCAAGCTGGTCGATCTGCCGGGCTACGGTTACGCTAAGGTTGCCAAAAGTGTAAAGGAGCGTTGGCAGAAGCAACTTGATCTATATCTGGTAAACCGTGATGCGTTGTGCGGGCTGGTACTGGTGATGGATATTCGCCATCCACTCAAACCCTTTGATGAAAGCATGGTGGAGTGGTGTTTGCAGTCTGAGATACCGGTTCATTTGCTGCTGACTAAAGCAGACAAGCTGAAAAGCGGCGCGGCAAAAACGCAGTTGCTTAAAATTCAGAAAATTTTTGCTGATCAAAGCGAGCTAGTTAGTGCGCAACTGTTCTCTTCTACTAAGAATGTCGGAGTCAAAGAGCTGATTGCACGGCTAGATAGCTGGTATCAACGAACCTAACCTCTAATGCGCACGCAAAAAAAAGCCCCGGAACGATCAGAAGATACGTACCAGGGCAGAGGGGAGAGACTCAAATAATTCAGTGTTCGCTACTACTGAGCACCCTGGATTAGAAAAGTTCAGTTGCCCTGAAAATAAATCGAAAGTTTTTACAGACCCCTGTTCAGCGAGATCCATAGTGCTTCCGCGTGAGCCACGCACTGCCCGGCTGAATTGTAGATGGCCGACCCGCCAAAGGCTTTACGGCCCTTGCGGGATTCTGCCCAACCGACCGCTATCGCTTGCTCTCCAGCCTTTAAATCACCGCTTAACATAAAGGTAAAACTGGCTAGCACCATTGGCTCCATCTCCTTATTGGTTGGCACTTCAAGAATGCCAAAGGAGCTGGGGCAGTCCAGCGCAGCGCATAGAATTTCGGTTTTAAGCACACCGTTATCGTCGCAATAATTAGCATCGACCTGCCAGGTTGAGGCCACCATTGGTTTTTCAGTCGGAGGCACTGAGCTGACCCCGCCGGGATAGATGCACAGCGCATCCGCCGGATCACGGCCCGGGCCACAAACAAAACAGCCAGGGAATGGGTGATCCGATCCATCGAAACCAGCCATTGCCGCTTCAGCCTGCTGCACGGTGGGCGCGGCAGGTGGTGCAGAGAGTGCCGGGACCAGCGTTGCTACCGCGATTTCTGTTTGACCCATCTGTAGCAGCGCACCCAATTCACCCTGCTCCGATTTCATCTCATACAGATCAAGTGGTTGCTCCAGTGGTGGGGGTGCCAACAGGCGTACCTGAATACCCAGTTGATCTGCGTTGCTGGTCGCTCGAAGCGATTTCGCCAGCAAACCCGCAACGTAGCCGCCATTGGCTGAATCCGGTGGCCCGCAGTATCGGGTTGCAATGGTTAGCTGTTCAATTAATTTCATCTTTGTTTCCTTAAAGCTGTTTCAGTACGCCTGTGATCGATTACTATCTTATGCAACACCTAATAAAAATAAGTCACATTATCTTGAAGCCTTTGCACGAGAGATGATTTTGTTTCCAGGCAAGGCGAAAATACGCGCAGAGAGGGAGCTTACAACTGTAAGTGACCGATTGAGCATCTTTTCAACGCAGCATGGAGGCAAAATGGCTCTTGTGCAAAGGTTTCATACAAACAAGTAGGAGAACTACTATGAACTTCGGACTATCCGACGAGCAGGGGCTACTTCAGGATGCTATTCGTGGCTTCCTTGAAGAGCAAACTCCCCTCGACAGCATTCGCGAATTTGCCGCGGATGGCAACGGCCTGCAAGCCGAAATCTGGCAGGGATTGATTGAATTAGGCGCAACCGGGGTGATTATTCCGGAACAGTTTGGCGGTAGCGCCCTCGGCATGTTTGATGCCACCGTGATTATGGAAGCGATAGGCCGAACCGTTGCTCCAGTTCCCTATATCAGCACCGCAGTACTTGCGCCGATTGCGCTATTAGGCAGCGGCAGTGATGCTCAACAGCAGGACTGGCTTAATAAAATCAGTGCTGGTGATGTGATGTTTGGCGTTGGTTTGACCGAAGCTACCGGGGTCCGCCGAGATGCCGGTTTGAAGTTGGTCGGTAGCAAACTCAGCGGCAAAGCACTTTTTGTGATCGATGGCTTAAAAGCAGATCAACTGATCCTAGCGGTAGGTTCCGATACATTGGTAATGGTCGATGCCAACGCCATGGGCCTTACACGAAATCGTTTGAACGTTAGCGATAAAACCCGCGGTATGGCAGAGGTACTGCTGGATCAGGCTGATTGTGAGCTAATCGGCGCAGCCGGTTCCGCGGCGCAGACTATCTCCAAAATGATTGATGCCGGTCGTATTGGTCTGGCTGCAGAATCCTTCGGCGCTGCTGAAATACTGTTGTATAGAGCGCGGGATTACGCCCTTGAACGGAATCAGTTTGAACGTCCAATCGGCTCGTTTCAGTCAATCAAACATCTGTGTGCGGAGATGATTTCAGATCTCGAACCCTGTCGTTCGCTGATCTGGTATGCCGCATACGCCTATGACGAACTGCCTGAAGAGGCCAGTTTGATGGCTTGCCACGCCAAAGCCAACACCCAGGAAGTTGGGAAAATGGTGGCTCGCAGCGCGACTGAAATCCACGGTGGCATGGGCTTTACCGATCTGATGGGATTGCACTACTGGCTAAAACGGATTGAGCTGAATCGACAGTTGTTGGGCGGCCCAGAGGCAACCCGGGAAGCAGCGGCGCGTTTGCAAGGTCTTGTCGCATAAAAATAATAACAGTGGCTCTGTCGATCGAAGATACGGGCCCCGAAAGAGGAATAGATCATGGATTTAAAATTCAGCGAAGAGCACGAAGGCTTTCGTAAACAGGTACAGGCATTTCTAAAGGAACACAAAGCAACCGCGCCAACCATGAAGGCGGTAAATGGCACATCAGCAGCACCGACACCAGAGGTGAAGCGCTGGCAGAAAATACTGATTGAGAATGGCTATACCGCCCGCACCATCCCCAAAGAGTATGGTGGATACGGCGGCGAAGCAGATCTGATCAAAGGTTTGATTATTCAGGAAGAATTTATCGCAGCAGATGTTTCCACCGGCCTGACCGGCCAGGGCATCTCAATGCTGGTACCGACGCTGCTGGAGCTGGGCACCGAAGAGCAGAAACAGAAGTGGGTTGGCCCCACCATTCGCGGTGAAGTGGTCTGGTGTCAGGGTTATTCCGAACCCGGTGCGGGTAGTGATCTCGCAAGTCTGAAAACCAAAGCCGTGGTTGAGGGTGATCAGTTTGTTATCAATGGTCAGAAGATCTGGACCAGCTCGGCTCACTTCTCCGATATGTGTTTTATATTGGTTCGCACTGAACCCGATGCGCCGAAACATCACGGAATCAGTTATTTGTTGATGCCGATGACCACACCGGGCATTGAAGTACGGCCATTGGTGACCATCACCGGTGATGCGATGTTCAACGAAATGTTTCTAACCGACGTGAAAATTGGCGTTGACCAGATTGTAGATCAGCGTGGTAAGGGCTGGATGGTGGCCAACGCCACCCTTAAGCATGAGCGCGGTATGATCGGAAATCCGGCCCAGACCGAGGCCAATCTTAATGCGCTGATGAAATTGATGAAGGCCGAAACCTGCGACGGTATTCGCGCTGTTGATATGCCGGTTTATCGGGATCGTTTAATGCGGTTACAGGGGCGCTTGCTTGGCCTCAAGCTGCACTCGTTACGGTTGCTCAGTGACGATCTAAATGGCAAAGCACCGGATCATGGCGGGCTAATCGTCAAATATTCATCCGCCTATCTTAACCATGAAGTCTATTCTCTCGGGATCGATGTAATGGGCGAGCTGGGTACGCTCTATAACGGTGATGCCTATCAGAGTGAACTGGACTGGCAGAAGATGTATCTTGGTTCCTTCGCCGGAATTATCGGCGGCGGTACTGCGCAGATCCAGAAAAACGTGATCAGTGAGCGTGGTCTCGGAATGCCCCGGGAGCCGCGTGTTACCCTGGATAATAAAGGCTGGGCAATGATGTAATAACTAGCTGTTTGGTAGTAATAAAAAAGGGCCGTTTAACGGCTCTTTTTTATTTTCGGGATTGTTCTTTGATCTTTTCAGATCCTTCACATTGACCTAACTGGTAGTTGTATTTCCCTGCCCCGTCGAGGCAGTCATCTATTTCTAGGAAGTCGCTATTTTTTCCCAAATACACGGCACTGCATGCCACCATTAGAGCTGCCCCGCTCAATAAGATAACGATCCATTTTTTTCGAGTGATGGCCAGAGTGCCCCTGATTTCCCAGTGCGTGAATGTCCGCAGCAAACTGTTATTATGGCAAAAATCTATTGCATATGTGATAGCAGGCTGGATCGATATCAGTAGAAAATGTTGCTGCCTGGCTTACCTTTTGCGAGTCATTGGAGTCCACAAATATGGCGCGAACCCGGCTTAACCAAATGATCGGCCTTGCTGGGGTTGATGATCAGGAGCGTAGTATCGCTCGTAAATGGGGTAGACGGCTTGAAGGCCCAATGCTGTTGTTGGCGGTCTGGATTCTGCTGCACTGGTATTTAAGCGCAACTGGAAGACAGTTTTCACCACTGTTTGAGCTTATTTCCAACCTGGCTGTGTGGCTGTTCTTTGTTTTTGAAACGGTGCTGTTGACCAGCCTGTGCGCAGACAAAAAATCCTATTTGAAATCTAACTGGATGAACCTGCTGATTATTGCTGGCGGCATCCCCATTCTCTGGGGGTTTTCTGGTTACGCTGGCATATTGCGAACTTTGCGATTATTGCTGATTGTCAGCCTACTATTTAACGTATCCAACACCGTTCTTGGGGTGCTGTCTCGAAATCAGATTGGTCAGGTACTGGTAATTGGGCTGGTATTTGTATTGATGTCGGGGATTTTGATAGCCGGCATTGATCCCGCGATAGAAACTCCATTGGATGGTATCTGGTGGGCCTGGGTTACCGTAACAACCGTCGGCTATGGCGATATTGTACCGACCAGTAATATCGGCCGAATGTTTGGTGCCGTGCTGATATTGATGGGGGTTTGTCTGTTTTCTCTATTAACAGCAGGATTTGCAGCATTTTTTATCTCCAAAGAGGAGGAGATAATAGAAGAGAAAGAAGATGTCACTATTCAGCAGTTAAGCCTGATGCTGGAACGTATCGAGCAGATAGAAGCACGTCTACAACAGTTGTGCCAACACCAGGGTGTTGAACCAGTAGATTCGCAAAAACCTGAAAACTGAAAGGAGTGAATAGGCGCTAACAGGCTCTAGCGATTTTGCTCAACCATTTTTAGCCGGGTTTTCTCCAGAGCAATCAACTGTTTCAGGCTCTTTTCACGTGCCTTGCTGGCTTTTATCGCAGCGGTTAATTCAGAATCATACTGCTGAAACCAGGTGCGAGAACCACGAACCATTTTGGACAGGCTTAACATGCCGTTACTGAGCGCAAACAAAAAAACCTGATTGCTTTTTTCGCGATCGAGCATCAGCTGCCTCAGCTCTGCAACCGAGCTCTTTTTGGTGAATACGTCGAGTTCATCGAGTTGTATGTTAAGCGCGCTAATTTGGTCGCCATATTTGTTGCTAAGGTCATCGGCGGATGGCAGTGTTTTGGTATAGGTTTCAAATTTTTCTTCGAGAATGGCATTGATATTGTCATCCTGTGGCCCACCTGCATTTTCACTATTACTGGTGACACGATTATTTAACGCAAAGTAACCGACAGAAAAAAAGGTCAGCATAATCAGTACGATCAGGCCAACCCCGCCGCTAATCAGCTTCTGTGTCGACAGCGATTTCTCCAGATTCTGGATACGTTGGCTATCCGATAACGGCTCATTGCCGCTTGATCCTTCATCGTCGTCTCTATCTCTAGGGTCCGCCATAGTCGGCCACCTCACACAGCCTGGTTGCAGGTTTATTGGTTGAAAGCCATCGGTCAGTTTATTTTATGTAATCAGGTGTTATAAACTGGTCGTTGAGTAAAGAAGAGTATAGAAGCTATTTCCCAAAGCCCCATAAAAAGCCTGCGAACGCCCTTAGTTCACTGGCCCTAGCGACATCACCCATGCCAACCACCATCCTTTTTAATAAACCATTTAATGTACTGAGCCAGTTTACTGATCAGGAAGGCCGCATAACTCTCGCTGATTTTATTGGCGTGAAAGATATTTATGCAGCTGGCAGGTTAGATCGAGATAGCGAAGGTTTGATGGTGCTGACCGGCGATGGTCGGCTCAATAAACGGATTACTGATCCAAATAACAAGATGTGGAAAACCTACTGGGCTCAGGTAGAGGGTGAGATTGATTCCGATGCGATTGCTCAGCTGTGTGCCGGTGTAGTGCTCAAGGATGGAAAAACCAAACCTGCAAAGGCGCGGGCCATTGCAGAACCAGAGCAGCTTTGGGAGCGGGATCCACCCATTCGCAAACGCCAGAATATTCCTACCAGCTGGCTTGAATTGCAGATCGCCGAGGGCAAAAATCGTCAGGTGCGGCGCATGACCGCAGCGGTCGGGTTTCCGACGTTGCGATTGATACGCTGCCAAATTGGCCCGTGGAAACTAGAAAATCTACAACCAGGCAAATGGATAGAAGAGCCTACCATTGCAAGCCATAAAAACCACAACTAGCGATTTGATCGAGACAGAGCAAACCATGAATAAACAACAGTGGATCTACAGGTGTACCGGGTACTTTGGCTGGATAAATTTGCTGCCCGCATTACTTTGTTTGGCCGCTTTACCTTTTTTCGATACGCCGCCGGCGTACAGTAAGGCGTCCATTGCTGCACTAGCTCTATTACTGTGTCTGGTGGGCGGGTCGATGGCGTATTCTTCGAAACAACGCCTGATGGGTACGGATCTTGGTGAGAAAGCCTATCCTGCCAGCCTTGTTTCCTATCTACTGTTCGTGCTGATTGGTTCCCAGTGGCTGTAAGGTATTGGCATAGAAATGGGCTATTCAATTGCGACAATCGTTGCTTTTCCTTAAGCTGAAAAGCTGACTAAATATAAAAACATTAGATGGAAGGGGTGAGTTATGAAACTAGGTTTATCGATAGGTTATTCTGGTCGTGAAATCGGCATGGATATGACACGCATTAAAGAGGCGGAAAACCTTGGTTTTGATTCCGTATGGACAGCCGAGGCCTATGGCTCCGATGCGGTATCCCCCGCAGCCTGGATTTTGGCCCAGACTAGCAAGATTAAAGTCGGCACATCGATCATGCAGATCCCGGCGCGGACTCCCGCCAATGCGGCGATGACAGCGATGACCCTGGATGCACTCTCCGGTGGCCGATTTATCATGGGGCTAGGCGCATCCGGCCCGCAGGTGGTTGAAGGCTGGCACGGGGTTGGCTACAAACGCCCGGTGACACGCACCAAAGAATATATCGCTATCATCCGAAAAATATTCGCCCGTGAAGAGCCCGTCACCTTTGATGGCTACCATTATCAACTGCCCAATAAAGGCGAAAAGTCTGTCGGTTTGGGCAAGCCGTTAAAAAGTATTTTGCACGGTAATCCAGATATTAAAATCTACACCGCATCCATTACCAATGCTGGTATTGAGGCTAGCGCAGAAATTGCGGATGGTGTATTCCCGCTCTGGATGAATCCAGAACGTTACGATATTTTCGAACCGCACATTCAAAAAGGCTTCGATAAAGTACCGGGCAAAACCCTCGCAGACTACGACATTGCTCCCTCCATTACCGTAATAGAAGGCGATGATCTTGATGCATGCCGAGCGCCCATCAAACAACATATGGCGCTTTATATCGGCGGCATGGGCGCTCGGGCTAAAAACTTCTACAATGACTACGCCAAACGACTGGGTTATGAAGATGCCGCAGTCGAAATTCAGGATCTGTACCTCGATGGTAAAAAAGAAGCGGCCGCAGCCGCAGTACCGGATCAGCTGGTGGATGACGTTGCGCTGATTGGCCCGCGAGGTCGTATCCGTGAACAGCTACAACCATGGAAAGAAGCGGGTAAAAATCGTCACGTAGATACCATGATGATTGGAACCCAGTCGATTGATACTATGCGGTTTTTAGCAGAAGAGATGCTGTGAGACCTTTGCACGAAAGCAAAATCATCTCTCGTGCAAAGGTCTCACTTTAGGGGTCTTCTTCCGGATTTCCTTCCCTTCGGCTCCGCTCAGGGAGCGGTGTATAGTCTTCCTCCCTCCCGCTCCCTGAACGGAGCCGAAGGGCACTCAGAATTTATCAACACCTAAAAATCAGATCAGAAAAACACTCAACCGCCACAAAATCACCTTCCGGCTGTGGTGGTTTCTGGCTATCCGGCTGAGCAATACTGACCAAATGGGCAATGCCGTAGCTTTGCGCACTTTTCAAAACCGATTGATTGTCATCAATTAACATCGTTCGGGCAGGGTCAAACGGTTGTACTTCAGTTAACGCCTTCCAGAACTGCTGCGATTCCTTTGGACAACCAAAATCATGGGAGCTGTAAATTTCATCCAGCTCTTTGTCTATTTCAGTAATAGCCAGCTTTAGATCAAGCCCCTTTCGGTGGGAGTTGGTGGCCAATATACGCTTACAGTTTCGTTGTTGCAGGAACTCCAGAAAATCCACCACAAAGGGGCGAATCTGAACCAGATGTGTGATCTCATGCTTGAGTGCAACAATATCCACACCTAATGCCTCAGACCAATAATCCAGGCAGTACCAGTTGAGGCTGCCTTTGGTTTCGTGGAATAGCCCAATCATCTTGTCAAAGGCCAAATCACGGGTAATGCCATGTTGTTCTGCGTATCGTTGCGGCAGATGCTCAAGCCAGAAATGGTTATCAAAATAGAGATCGAGAAGGGTGCCATCCATATCCAGCAAAACCGTATCTATATTGTCCCAATCTATCTTCACAGCTACACTTACCCGTTTGAAAAATAGCAGTTTAAACCATTTTCAGGAGTTCCATTGTGACATTGTCCGAACTGATCCAACCGGTAGTCGAAATTAGCAAACGCGCGGGTGACTGCATTCTTGAAGTTTACAATCGCGAGCAGGATATTGATGTCGATTACAAAGCGGACGACTCACCCCTCACCGAAGCAGACCTCGGCGCGCATAAAGTGATCGAAGCCGGCCTGCTGGCACTGACACCGGATATCCCGATTCTTTCTGAAGAGTCCGATGAAATCCCCTATTCGATTCGCAGCCAGTGGACCCGTTACTGGTTGGTTGACCCCCTCGATGGCACCAAAGAGTTCATCAATCGTAACGACGAATTCACCGTAAACATCGCACTGATCGACAACGGCGTACCGGTTTTGGGGGTGGTATATGTGCCGGTTCTCAAGCAGCTATTTACCGGTGTGGCAGGTGATGGCGAAGGACGCGGAGCTTATCTGACCGAGGGCGACGGCGAACCGCAAGCGATTCGTGCGCGCCCAGTACCCGCCAAAGTTTCAGAAGAGAATCCACTAATAGTAGTTGGCAGCCGCCGCCACGGAGCCGATGCGCTCAAACGCTGCCTGACCCGAATGCGCCAACACATTGGCCCAGTCGAAATGACCAGCATGGGAAGCTCGTTAAAAATTTGTTTAGTTGCTGCGGGCAAAGCGGATATCTACCCGCGCTTAGCGCTCACCTGCGAATGGGACACCGCCGCAGCCCAGGCCGTGGTTGAAGCGTCAGGCGCAATCCTGGTCGATACCGAACTCAAACCACTACGTTACAACCAGAAAGAGCCGATGCTAAATCCATTCTTTTATGTGATTGGTGATAGCAATTTTGCCTGGTCTGAAATTCTCGAGCCGGTAAAAGCACCTACGCCTTAGTAGTCACTATCTGATTTTGGTCAAAGGCGGACAGGTCAAATTACAAACAAGGAGCTAGTAAATGACTGAGCAAGCAAAGAGCTTTTGGGCTTCACTGCCGGGTGTACTAACAGGAGTCGCTGCAATTATTACGGCGCTCACCGGCTTATATATCGCAATAGGCGGTAATCAGGATGCTGATGAAAAAGCTGAAAAAGACGAGACCACAGTTGTGACCGAAAAATTGGTTGCCGATAATCACTCTGCGGAGAAAAAGGTCTCTGCCGCCACGGATGAACAGCTCAAACAAGTAGAAGAAAAAGCAGAAGAAAAATATGGCAAATGGTCAAAAACCAGCTCGGATTCACTGGTGGACTGTAAGATCTTTCCAACGGTAAATTCCACTGCTAGCCTTATGAGCTGGTCTAATTCTTACCATAAAAAAATCATCCAAAAAGACGAGCTGATCTATTCATGTAATAAAGCGATCGATTACCGTGGTATGGCCCACTGTAAAGAACCCAACAATTTAGATATTCGTCAGGCTCTAAATGAGACGCTAACTCTTTGTGAAGCTGCCGGAATTAAATGGATGGATATCCAGCATTCGTCGATTGGGAAAGTTTCTACCGGATACTGAATTGGGATACTGGCCCCCTGATTAGGCCTAACTGTAAGCAGCCATACCACCATCAACGTCAATTTGGGTGCCAGTGACATAACTAGCCGCATCCGAAGCTAAAAACAAAACGACATTAGCAATTTCCTGGGGTGTGCCCAATCGTTGCATAGGCACATTCCAGCGTTTGGCGGTATCCGTTAAAAATTCTTCATAACTGCCATTGGCAGGGTCGTGATAGCTCTGCCAAACCTCGGTGGAGCACAAGCCCAGCCCTACCGCATTGGCGCGGATACCATCAGTGGCAAACTCTTTGGCGAGCAAATTCGTCAGGTTCAGAGCACTTGCCCGGATAATGCTGGAGGCGTAATAAGAAAGGTCAGGTTGCCGAGCGAATATCGCATTGATATTAACGATACTGCCGCCACCACGATTTTTCATAATCGGCGTAACGGCACGAGCGGTGCGTACCATGCCCATTAATTTAATATCGAATTCCTGTTGCCACTGCTCATCCGTAAGCGTCGTGATCGTGCCGGATGCAGTGGTCGCAGCATTGTTTACCAATATATCTACACCACCAAATTCGTGAACAGTAAAATCAACTAGCTGCTGTACTCCTTCAGCGGTGCTAACATCAAAACCGCCGCCGGCTATTTGTTCAGGGTAACTACCTCGCCAATGCTCAATGACTTTTTGAAGAGCTGCGTCGTCGCGGCTACAGGTAACCACCTTGCAACCTTCATCCAGGAAATTGCCAACTAAACAATTGCCTAATCCTTGACGACCGCCAGTGACGATAACGATTTTGTTGGTTAAATTAATTTGCACGCTTCGGTCTCCTATTTAGTATTTAACAAGCCTGGGTGGGTACTAGCGAACGGGATAGTAACGGTATCGGTTTCTGTTCCCTTTGGTTCGATTCTGTACTTTGTCATACCGCTATAAACAATTTTGACTCATGTACCAGTGGATAGAAAACCATTACCTGATTTTTTATCGTATTTGACGCATCGTTATCGGTATTAGCTTCGGCCAATGACTGCTTTCCTACCTTGTCTTGAATGAAGTCAATGAACACATAATATCGAGCGCTACATTTTTCCTGATCACCTACATGAATTAAGTTTATTGTTCGGTTGGACAGGGTTAGATCCCGAGACTGTAGTTACAGCGCATTCAGTGTTATTGATTGTTTGAGCAGTGACTCAAACCTAAGCCTATAGGTTTTGTTTGCCTGGCTTGAGAAAAATTGTATCGGTGTCTGGTTGTGTGTCGGGCTGAGCTGGGATTCCGACTCTAGCCGCCGCTCAACCTGTTTGGCTACTGCTTCACCGGGATGAATAATTGAAACAGTGGAGCCGGTTATTTGGGTAATGGTTTCGATTAAAAATGGGTAGTGGGTGCATCCCAGCACCAGGGTATCGACATTACGATCTAACAAAGGCTGGAGATGTTGCTCTAGCAGTTGGGTGACGACCGGGCCATTGAGATCACCCGCTTCTACTCGTTCGACCAACCCGTTACAGGGTTGGGTGATCAGTTCTACACTATGTCCTTCTGCTGTGCGTCCATACAGGTTGCTTAGTTTTTCAAACTGGGTGCTTTGCAGCGTACCAGCGGTGGCTAATACACCCACTACTCCTGTTTTACTCTGTTCCACTGCGGGTTTTATTGCAGGCTCTACGCCGATTACTGGGATGCTGGCGATTGCCCGGATGGTGCTGATGGCAATGGTGGTGGCGGTGTTGCAGGCTACAACTATAGCTTTGACGTTTTGGTCGAGCAGAAAACGGCAGACTCTTAGGGAGTGATCGATGATCTGTTGGTCAGTTTGATTGCCGTAGGGTGCATGGGCAGCATCCGCCACATAGATGAGTTGCTCGTTAGGCAGGGTTTGGCGGATTGACTCGAGTATCGAAAGGCCGCCTACGCCGGAATCAAATATGCCGATTGGCTGGTTTTCGTTTAAGGGTTGAGGGGTATTCAAGGGATTGTGAGAATCACTTTGCCGATGGTCTGGTTGGATTCGACCAGTGCAAAGCCTTGCTCTGCTTCGGTGATCTGCATGGTTGTTTCGATAATTGGTTTCAGTTCATCACTATCAAACAGCGGCCAGACATTTTCGCGTAGTGATTGAATCAGTTGGGTTTTTTGTTGGTCTGTACGGCTGCGCAGGGTTGAGCCGATTAACTTGAATCGTTTTACCATCAGCAATCCAAGGCTTATATCGGCGTTGGCGCCGCCCATCAGACCGATTAATACCAGCCGTGCATTCACCGCCATGCAGCTCATGTTGCCGGCTAGATAGTTACCGCCTACAGGGTCGAGAATTACATCTACACCTTTGCCGTTACGCCATTCTTTAACGGCGCTCGCAAAGCTGCCCTGGTTTTGATCAACGGTAGAGTTTGAATGGCGATCAAAACCTGCATCAGCGCCCAGCTCTACGCAGTAATCCAGTTTTTGCTGGCCGCCCACGGTTACAAAACAGGGGTTGCCAAAATAGCGGCACAGTTGAATGGCTGCGGTGCCGACGCCGCTGGCTCCGGCATGTAATAGCACTGATTCATTGGGTTGTAGTGCGGCTTCCTGAAAGATGTTTAACCATGCGGTAGCGAAGACCTCTGGCAATGCGGCTGCCTGTTCAAAGCTCAAATTTTCTGGTTTGGGCAACAGGTGTCCCGCTGGGCAGACCACTGTTTCTGCGTAGCCGCCGCCGGATAGCAGCGCGCAAACCGGATCACCGATTTTCCATTCAGTTACGCCCTCGCCTACCTGTTGAATCTCACCGGCACATTCAAGGCCCAGTATTTCACTGGCTCCCGGTGGGGGTGGATAGACCCCCGCTCGTTGAGCCAAATCTGCGCGATTTATCGCGGTTGCCCGAACTCGAATGGCGACTTCGCCGGGGCCGGGTTTTGGTGCTTCGGTATCGGCCCAGCTGAGTTTTTGGTCGTCTATTTGAATCGCTTTCATATCAATTCCATCTGTACGTTTTAGTGGGCATTAGTCCCATAACCGGATGAGGCCTTCCTGAGCAACGGAAGCTACTAGAAGGCCATCACGCCGGTAGATGCTGCCGCGACACAACCCACGGGCGCTGGAGCTGCTGGGGCTGTCCTGAACATACAGAAGCCAATCATCGGTGCGTACTTCGTGATGAAACCACATGGCGTGGTCGAGGCTGGCGGGCTGCAGTTTTTTGTTATCGATTGATACGCCGTGGGGCAGCAGTGCGGTAGAGAGTAATCCGCGATCCGAGGCATAGGCGAGTATACATTTGTGCAATATCGGGTTGTCGGGCAACTCGTCCGTCGCGCGGAACCAGCACATGTGGTGAGGGCTGTGTTTCTCGGACCGATTGCTCTTGCCCGGGTTGATATGACGAAACTCTATCGGCCAGTCGTAGAAGGTTGCCGGTTTGTAGTTGTCCGGATCAGATTCAGCCAGTACTTCTAGCTGCATCTCTTCGGTATCCAGACCCTCCGGCGATTCTGCATCGGGCATATCGAACTGATGTTCCAGGCCTTTTTCTTCAACCTGAAATGATGAGGACATATTAAAGATCGCTTTGCCATTCTGGATCGCCACTACTCGTCGGGTGGTGAAACTTCTGCCATCACGGATACGATCGACCTCATAAATAATCGGTAGATCCGAATTACCGGGACGCAAAAAATAGCCGTGGAACGAATGGGGCTCTCTACCCTTAACCGTACGACCAGCGGCAACCAGCGCTTGCCCGAGTACCTGACCACCAAAAACCCGTGGGCGTTTTTTCTCGGGATTGAAGCCCCTGAACAGGTTTACTTCAATCTGTTCCAGATCCAGCAACTGGATAAGGTCATCAACTACTTGGCTACTGCTCATTATTTACTCTCGGAATGTTATCAGGGTTTTATCAAATTTTGATGGGCAAACAGGTTTCTATTGCTTGCCGAAAAGTACCGGCTCATCTTACAATAGCGCCTCGTTTTTATCGAACCGACTATTCTCCGGGATCTTTATAATCCCTTGTTTTTATAGTGGTTTTCGTTAATCACTGGTTGTCTGTTTTTTTTCAGAGTTTTGAGGAAATGGACATCGCAGGATTTCTTGCCGAGGCTTGCAGATACGGCACCGGCGCATATTCAATTTGAGGTCTTCACATGGGAGCAAAATGGCTCTCGTACGAAGATCTCAACTCATCATATTTATAGGATAATTTTATGAGCGTACTAGTAGGTCGTCCAGCTCCGGATTTTACCGCTGCAGCTGTTTTGGGAACCGGCGAAATCGTCGATGATTTCAGTCTTTCTTCAACTATTTCTGGTAAGCCAGCGGTAGTTTTCTTCTATCCTCTGGATTTCACCTTTGTATGTCCTTCTGAGTTGATCGCATTTGATCATCGACTGGAAGATTTCAAAAAACGTGGCGTTGAAGTGATTGGTGTTTCTATTGATTCACAGTTTACCCACAATGCCTGGAGAAATACTCCGGTCAACAAAGGCGGCATTGGCCAACTGGGTTATACACTGGTTGCTGATGTGACTCACAACATCTGCCGCGCTTATGGCGTTGAAACTCCGGACGGCGCAGTAGCATTCCGTGGTTCATTTTTGATCGACAAAGCGGGTGATGTACGTCACCAGGTTGTTAACGATCTGCCTTTGGGCCGTAACATCGATGAGATGATCCGTATGGTTGATGCGCTTCAGTTCCACGAAGAGCACGGCGAAGTTTGCCCAGCGGGCTGGCAGGAAGGAAAATCAGGTATGAAAGATACACCGGACGGTGTAGCAGAGTATCTGGCAGGAAATGCTGACTCTCTATAAATGAAGCGTTAGGTTGGTGCCGCGCTGCTGCGCTGCCGCATCCCGCAGCGGAGCATCGACCTAACGTAACATTGCGGTTTACCATGTAATTTGTGAAGCTGGAGTATTTAAAAAAAAGGAAAACCTATGAAAATTGTAAAAGCTATATTTATGGCCACATTCTTCTTATTGGTAAGTGCTTGTGGTGGCGGTACATTTGAAGGGGATTATGAAGGAGCTGGTGGTATGCAAGAATTCAATTTCAAATCTGACGGCCATTTAATTCAGTCATTGCAGGGAAATAAAGTAGCTGAATATAAATATGAAAAAGAGGGTGATGAAATAAAAGTTTATATGAATGAAAATGCAGCTCAAATATTCACTGTACAAAAAAATGGTGAACTTGTTGGCCCAGGCGGTGTAACACTAACCCCTAAAAAGTGAAACGTACTGGCATCACCAATGCATAAAAAAGGTAAGCTTTGGCTTACCCTTTTTTATGCGTGGCTGTTTTGTTGGCTTTGTGTGCTTCCACTCGCATTTCGGCGGAACGGGCATGGCCTTCCAGCCCTTCAGCACGTGCGAGCAATGAGGCAATTTCCCCTAGCTCGGCGGCGGATTCCTGGCTGCATTCAATCAACGAAGAGCGTTTCTGGAAATCGTACACACCCAATGGCGATGAAAAGCGTGCAGTACCGGAGGTGGGCAATACGTGGTTGGGGCCAGCACAATAATCGCCAAGCGCTTCGCTGGTGTAGCGGCCACAGAAGATAGCGCCAGCGTTGTTGATCTGATCGACCATTGGCTGTGGATCTTCAACCGATAGCTCAAGGTGTTCCGGTGCAATATGGTTGGTGACCTCTATCGCCGTTTCCATATCGGGCACTTCGATAAAGATACCGCGCCGTTCAAGGGACTCGGCAATTACTTCTTTGCGCTGCATAGTTGGTAGCAGTCGTTCGATCGATTGTTGAACCTGTTCGATAAAATCAGCATCTGGGGTCATTAGAATCGACTGGGCATTTTCATCGTGTTCCGCCTGGGAAAACAGATCCATTGCGATCCAGTCCGGATCGGTTTTGCCATCACAGATCACCAGAATTTCCGATGGCCCTGCGATCATATCGATGCCGATCCGGCCAAATACAATTCGTTTGGCTGCGGCTACATAGATATTGCCTGGGCCGACGAGCTTGTCGACTGCGGGAATTGTTTCGGTGCCGTAAGCTGCGGCGGCCACGGCCTGTGCGCCACCGATGCTGTAGATCTGATCTACACCGGCTATATGCGCGGCAGCCATCACTACGTCATTGAGCTCGCCATCGGGGGATGGGCTTAGCATGACGATTTCCGGAACCCCGGCGACTTTGGCGGGGATGATGTTCATCAAAACGGTTGAAGGGTACGCGGCTTTACCGCCGGGTACGTATACAGCAACCCGGTTTAATGGGCGTATTAGCTGTCCGAGCCGGCTGCCACCCGCATCGGTAAAACTCCAGCTTTCCTGCATCTGATGCTGGTGGAAATCGGCAATACGTTTGGCGGCTTGTTTTAGTGCATTGAGCTGGGCTGGGTCGATTCGACTGGCGGCAGCGGCCAGTTGATCCGCACCAATTTTAAAATCAGCGGAGAATTTCAGATCACGACGATCAAACCGGTTGGTGTATTCCAGAACGGCTTTGTCGCCATTTGCGCGAACATCCTGAATGATTTGCTGAACGATCTGTTCGACTTCGGGATTAGCGATCGATTCCCAGCTCAGTGCTTTATCAAGCTGAGAGTAAAAATCTGCGGTCTGGTAGTTCAGCCGGGAAACGGCTGGTTTCAAATTAGCCATTGCTGCTCTTTGTATGCTGCGTGAATATATATTTTGGTGGGGTGCTGTTTGATTGCTGCTGCGCGGGATTTCGTTGTTGCACCGCTTCGGCAATCTGATCAATAAGGTGTTGTATCGACGCGTGTTTGGTTTTCATCGAAGCCTTGTTGACGATCAGACGAGAAGAGATCGGCGCTATTAGCTCGTAGGGTTCTAATCCATTGGCCTTGAGGGTATTACCGGTATCGACGATGTCTACAATCTGATCTGCTAAACCCATAATCGGCGCAAGCTCCATGCCGCCGTAGAGTTTGATGACATCTGCCTGAATACCCTTGCTGGCGTAGTAACGCTTGGCGACGTTGACAAATTTACTGGCGACTCGAATACGGCCCTTCTGCGGTGAGCGTTCTACCGGGCCTGCAGTCATCAAACGGCAGGGAGCGATTTTCAAATCAAGCGGTTCGTACAGGTCATCACTGCCATGTTCAAGCAGCATATCTTTGCCGGAAATCCCGACATCCGCCGCGCCAAATTCAACATAGGTCGGTACATCGACACCACGCTGCACAATTAGCTGAACGTTTTTGAGGGTGGTATCAAAAATCATTTTGCGGCTTTTGCTGAGATCCTCAAGGGGTTCTATACCCGCTGCCGCCAGCAGTGGCAGGGTTTCTTTGAGGATGCGGCCCTTGGTCAGGGCGATAACGATTGGATCTGAAATCATCTATTCAAACTCAACCCGGTACTCGTTTGATACGAGCGCCCAATAACTGGAGCTTCTCTTCGATACACTCGTAACCCCGGTCAATATGGTAGATGCGAGCGATCTCGGTTTCACCTTCGGCGGCTAATCCGGCGATGGCCAGACAAGCTGAGGCACGTAGATCGGTGGCCATTACCGGCGCGCCAACCAGTTTTTCAACGCCTTCAACAATCGCGGTATTGCCCTCAAGCGTGACCTTTGCACCCATGCGACCAATTTCATGCACGTGCATAAAGCGGTTTTCAAAAATCGTCTCGGTAATGGTTCCAGTACCCTCGGCAATAGCATTCAATACCGTGAACTGGGCCTGCATATCGGTCGGGAATGCCGGATAGGGCGCGGTACGAATATTGACTGCTTTGAGTTTTTTGCCCTTCATGTCGAGCTCAATCCAGTCCGGGCCGGTGGTGATCTCTGCACCCATCTCTTCCAGTTTCAGCAATACTGATTCAAGGATATCCGGGCGGGTATCTTTGAGTTTGACCTTTCCGCCAGTGGCTGCGGCTACCGCCAGATAGGTGCCTGTTTCAATTCGATCAGGCAGTACCTGGTATTCACAGCCGTGCAGTTTTTCTTTGCCGGTGATGCGAATGGTGTCGGTGCCATGCCCTTCGATCTCTGCGCCCATTGCGATCAGGCACTCCGCCAGATCCGTGATTTCGGGCTCCCTGGCGGCATTTTCAATTACCGTAACACCATCTGCCAGTGCTGCAGCCATCATGATATTTTCGGTACCGGTTACGGTAACCGTATCCATCAGAATATGAGCGCCTTTGAGTCTGCCGTTAGAGCGGGCATTAATGTAACCGCCGTCAAGATCAATCTCTGCGCCCATCAAACGTAAGCCATGTATATGTAGGTCAACCGGGCGACTACCAATGGCACAACCGCCAGGCAGGGAAACCTGTGCTTCACCATTTTTGGCAAGCAACGGACCCAATACCAAAATGGATGCGCGCATGGTTTTTACCAGCTCGTAAGGCGCGTTGAACTGTTTAATGGTGCCCGCGTTGATCTGAACACTCATGTTTTCATTGATCAGAATCTCAACACCCATGCAGTTGAGTAGCTCGATCATGGTGGTGATATCGTGAAGGTGCGGCAGATTGCCAATGGTGACAATCTCATCGGTAAGCAGCGAACTCGCCAAAATAGGCAGGCCGGAGTTTTTTGCGCCGGATATGCGGATCTCACCGCTTAGCGGTGTTCCACCATGTATCAGTAATTTATCCATAGAAACTTGTGCGCCAACTGTAATTCAAAAGGTGGATTAGGATGGGTTTTTATCCTGCCATTGTTGCGGTGTGAAGGTTTTGATCTGTACCGCATGAATCTCTCCGCTGGAGATCATATCCTGAAGGCATCCATAGACCAGCTGCTGTTTTTTAACCGGAGACTTCCCCGCAAACTCCTCACTGATCACCGTGACCTGAAAGCTACAGCCTTCGCCTTCCGCAATCGCCTTCGAACCAGCAATTTCTGTCTGGATGAGTTTTTCAACATCGGTGGCATTCATATTGATGAGTCCTGAGATTTGACCACGCAGAGCAGAGGTAAGAGCCTGTCGGGTTTAGGTGTATTTTGGCCGAAGATCATACCGAAAAAGCGGGTTAAAGACGATAGGGGAGTGCAGGTTGGTGCGGGAGCAATAAGACTAACGAGGCTGTAGAAAAACCCGAATGGCTGCGATTGATTCGGCCATCAAATTCGAAATTTTCTGTTTCCATTCAGTCATCAGGACTCCC
>JAHRWD010000032.1 GCA_019090315.1 Pseudomonadales bacterium | reverse complement strand
GTATGAATCGGGCCATGTTGTCGCCTCCGTTTGAAGGCGTTATTTTATCATTTTAGGCGGGAGAATTGGGTTTTTCTACAGCCTCAACGCCTCAATAACGGGCGCGCATCTTTTGTTCGTTCGGTGCTGAAAACTGCGTCGTTGATTTACCTGTTACACATGATTTAGATAAAGAAATTCATTTATCCCAATCCAACCACAATAAAGTGCTATACCAAAAATTGAGTGGATAATGAAATTATTGATCCTTACCAAGTTTGGTTCTGGTGCCTTCACCGCACATACACCCATCCCCAAGCACGGTTGCATTACGAACCAAGGAGACAAAATCGTAACTAAACCGAAGACCCAGGCAGAAAGCAATGTTGGTATCCCGTCCAAGAATGTAAAAACCAGTCCAATATAGAGTGCTGCATAACTCAACCCTATTGAGTAGTGAAAAACCCAGCCTACTGTATTTTCGTATTTTATTGTGGGGGAAGAACTAATTGAAATATGAGTAAATTTCCCACTTGGAATGTGGCCTAGCCACCTTCCCACCATTGCCCAATTGGTTCTTGGAAGCTTGAACATTTTGTTCGCAAAAGTGGCCCAAATATCAATGGCTACCGTTGCAAGTACCCCCACAATCAATATTTGAATAGCGACTTCCATTTTTGGTTAGTACCTTGAGGTTGTCATTAGGTCAATGCCACACAGTGGAGCAGAGCCGACCCAGCAGCACACTTTAAGCTTCAACCAACCCCAGTATCTGCTCAACACCACTCACCTGAATAATCTCAAGCAGGTTTTCGGGGACACCCTGGAACGCGATTTCTTTGCCCTTTTTAGCGCCATAACGTAACCAGCACAGCATCAGTGAGACCCCGATATTGCTGCTGATATCTGCTTTGGAAAGGTCAAAAATCAGCTCCTCAGAGCTAGCTGAACGGATCATCTCTTCACCCAGGCTGCGGCAGGACAAAACCGAATCAAAGTCGATCAGGCCGGAAACCTCAATCGTATCGTCGTTGATCTGTTGTAGTGTTGCTGAAGTACCCATTTAGGTGGTCGTACTGGAACTGGTTACGTCTGAAGACCAGTTTTCGATCGCGAGGTCGATATCACGATGTTTGCTCATCAAATCCAGGAACAGGTTTTTAAAGGTAAGCCCCAGGTTTAGCGGGCCAGCGATCACGTTTTTGACCTTCCAGGTGTTGTCTTTGGTGAGGTGCATGCTGTATGAGATGGGATAGACGGTGCCGTTGGCGGCATGCACATCCATCTTGATAATGGCCTTTGTTTTCAATGGCTTAGTGTAAGGATGGATGGTGATGGTCTCGCCATCAAGTGTCAAAAATGCAGTCGCGTATGCAGAGAACAGGCTTTTTTTGAATACGCTGATGAATTGCTGATGCTGTTCATCGGTGGATTTCCGGTAGTACTTGCCCATAACCCCTTTGGAAAACTTCACATAGTCGATGGATGGGTCAAGAATGGCTTCCAGATCAATCAGAAATTGAGCCTCATCCAGCTCTCCTTGTTCTTGTTGGGATTTTTTATCCTTGAGCAGAACCAGTAGTTGATCAGTAACGCCCTGGATGACCTGCTGAGGATGAGCCGGGAGCTGTACCGATGGAACGGGTTCCGCCAGGCCTGAACCGGAAAATAGCATCCACGCAAATAGTGGAACCAATAGTCGCGCTGCCTTTGCCCATTTATTCATCATAGATCCTCGATTCTCTAACCACTCGCCATGCCGGTTACAAATTTTCCAATAAGCTCTTCCAGTACTATCGCGGACTGGGTCTCTTCCATCGCGCTGCCGTCGATCAAATATTCCTCTTCAGCACCGATGGAGAGGCCTATATATTGGTCGCCTAACATGCCCTGGGTGAGAATCACCGCGATACTGTCGATGGGCAAATTGTCATAGCTTGATTTGATTTTAAGTGTCACCCGCGCTGTGTAGTCTTCACGTACATATTCGATTTTTGTGACTTCGCCCACTACCAGCCCTGACAGTGAGACCTTTGATCGGATCTTTAGTGCCCCGATATTTTCAAAATCAGCGGTTACGTAATAGTGATTTTCCGGGCCGGATAGCTGAAGTCCACTTACCTTCAGCGCCAATGTCGACAACGCTAACATTCCGGCAATCATGAAAGCACCGACCGATATTTCCATCCATCTCATTGTCATCTCTATAGCTCTCCAAACATTACTGCGGTCAAAATAAAATCCAGTGCTAATATCGCCAGGGATGCGTATACCACGGTTTTGGTGGTGGCTATGCTGATCCCTTCGGAGGTTGGCTCCGACTCATAACCCTGATAGACCGCGACCCAGGTGACTGCGACGCCAAAAACCAGCCCTTTGATGATACCGTTTACCACATCGTGTTGAAACGACACGGCATTTTGCATATTGGTCCAGAAGGCACCGTCATACAATCCTAGCCACTCGACCCCGACCAGATAGCCACCCCATACGCCGGCGACACAAAAAATCACGGTTAAAACAGGCATGGATATAAAGCCGGCAATTAAACGTGGTGCAACGATGCGGCGAAGCGGATCAACACCGATCATCTCCATGCTGGCTAACTGTTCCGTAGCTTTCATCAGCCCAATCTCAGCGGTCAGCGCCGAACCGGCTCGTCCGGCAAAAAGCAGCGCGGTGACGACGGGCCCCAATTCACGGATCAATGACAATGCCACAAGCTGCCCTAAAGCGCTCTGGGTACCGAAATCCGACAAAATAGTATAGCCCTGAAGCGCCAACACCATACCAATAAAGGTGCCGGAAACCATGATAATGACTAGTGACAATACGCCCACTGAATAAAGCTGTTTGATCAACAGGGGTACGGCTGTTCTTAATTTGGGGATCCCCCAAAGGCAATAAAACAGGAAAATACCAGATTGCCCGAACCCCTGTATAAATCCCAGAGTGTTAGCCCCCAGTCGCTGTAATCGATCAAACATCCTGAAGCCCCATAATCTCTTTGGAATATTCAGGTGCCGGGAAATGGAATGGTACCGGGCCGTCGGAGGTGCCGTGGGTAAACTGGTGAACCATTTCTGATCTGTCCGTCATCACCTGATCGGGGGTGCCTTCACCGATCACTTTGCCATTGGCAATGATATAGATGTAGTCCGCGATACTGGCGGTTTCCTGAAGGTCATGAGAAACGATGATAGAGGTAATACCAATTGCCTTGTTGAGCAGCCGAATCAAACGAACCAGTACACCCATTGAGATGGGGTCCTGGCCTGCAAAGGGTTCGTCATACATGATGATTTCTGGATCGAGTGCGATAGCACGCGCTAATGCTGCGCGCCTGGCCATGCCGCCGGACAACTCTGAAGGCATCAGATCCCGTGCGCCACGTAATCCCACCGCGTGCAGCTTCATCAATACCAGATCACGAATCATATCGTCTGGCAGCTCGGTATGAACCCGAAGCGGGAAGGCGACGTTTTCATAGAGGCTGAGGTCACTGAACAACGCACCGCTTTGAAACAGCATGCCGATCCGTTTTCGTACCTCAAATAGTTCTTTACGCTTCAGCTGGGGGATATTTTTATCGCCAAGCCAGATACTACCCGCATCCGGTTTTAGCTGTGCACCGAGTAATCTCAACAGTGTGGTTTTACCGCAACCACTTGGCCCCATAATGGCGGTGACTTTGCCACGCTGGATATCCATATCGATACCGTCAAAGATCTTTCGATCTCCACGACTGAACTGGAGATCTCGAATCTCAATCGAATTTTGTTCGCACTCAGTCATTGTTTATTACGTGACGCTGCCTGTTTTATGATTATGGGCTTAATTGTCGGGTGTTCGTAGCTGGATAGCGGGTGATCGCCGCACAGTCGAACCATAATAGCAGTGAAAGCCATAACTGAAAACCGCCCTGGCGGTGCACAGAAATTAGCACTTTCAAAAATCAACGTGCCCATGTGGGTGAATTACACAGCGATAGGTGCCTTGATGGATGGGTGGGCCTGATAGTTGGCAATTTCAAAATCCTCGAACCGATAATCAAAAATCGTCTCGGGTTTTCTTAAAATATTTAGGGTGGGTAGCGCAAAGGGTGCGCGGGACAGTTGCAGTTTGGTCTGCTCAATATGGTTGAGATAGAGGTGGGTATCACCACCACACCAGACAAAATCACCGACATCGAGATCACACTGCTGCGCCACCATATGGGTGAGCAGTGCGTAGGAGGCGATGTTAAAGGGAACTCCTAAAAATGTATCACAGCTTCTTTGGTACAGCTGGCAGGAGAGCTTGCCCTCTGCAACATAGAATTGAAACAGCAGATGACAGGGCGGCAACGCCATATTTTCCACTTCGGCAACATTCCAGGCGCTGACAACATGGCGGCGCGAGTTGGGGTTATTTTTGATCTGCTCGATCACCATACTGATTTGATCAAGGCTGTCACCATTTGGTGTAGGCCAGGAGCGCCATTGATGCCCGTAAACTGGCCCCAAGTCACCATTTTCATCGGCCCACTCATCCCAGATGCTTACGCTGTTTTCCTTCAGGTAACGGATATTGGTATCACCGCTGAGAAACCATAGTAGTTCGTGAATGATCGAGCGTAGATGACATTTTTTGGTGGTCACCAGCGGAAACCCCTGGGACAGATCAAAGCGCATTTGACGACCAAACACCGAGACCGTGCCGGTGCCGGTGCGGTCGCCCTTTTCTGCGCCGTTTTCGAGGATATCTTCCAGTAGTGCGAGGTAATTTTTCATGCTTGTGCCGAATTTTGTGATGATCGATAAGCCAGCATCAACAGGAATAGCCCGCCAAAAATCATCGGTGTAGACAGTATTTGACCGCGAGTTAGCCAACCCATGGCATCGAAACCGATATGTGAATCGGGCTGCCGAACAAATTCGACGAGGAAGCGCTGAAGCCCGTAAAGGGTAATGAATAACCCGCTAACCGCCATTTTAGGTCGTGGTTTAGCGGAAAACCACCATACCAGGGTAAACAGAACCACTCCTTCGAGAAACAGTTGATAAAGCTGGGAAGGGTGCCGCACCAGTTGCAGCCGGTCTGCGGGGAAAATCATGCCCCAGGGCGCATCGGTGGCACGGCCCCATAATTCACCGCCGATAAAATTACCGAGTCGTCCGGCACCAAGGCCGATAGGCACTAGCGGCGCGACAAAATCCGCGATGGTGAAAAAACTGTGGCCGGTTTTGCGTGAAAAAAGCCAGATCGCTACACCCACCCCGAGCAATCCGCCGTGGAAGGACATGCCGCCGGTCCAGACTTCAAACAACCAGAGTGGATCCTGGATAAAGGTAGACCAGTTGTAAAACACCACATAGCCAAAACGCCCACCCAGTACAACACCCAGCGCACCGTAAAAGATCAGATCACTGACCTGCTGTTGGGTGAAAACCGAATCCGGTTTGCTGGCCCGTTTGTTACCCAGCCACCAAGCAGCGCCAAAGGCGATCAGGTACATAATGCCGTACCAGTGTACTTTTACGGGGCCGACTGCGATGGCAATCGGGTCAATATTGGGGTAATTCAGCATTGTTAGGGGGCCTTAAGGATGTATAGCACGGGTTTATAGAATATTCCGGATCAAAAACTGTAATCCGACTAATAGCAACAGACCACCAAAAAGGCGTTTAAGTAATTGTTGCGGAACTCGATGCGCTAATCGCGCGCTCCAGTTTGCTACCAAGGTGCTGGCGACGACAATTCCGAAAAACGCAGGCCAGTATACAAAACCACTGCTGCTTTCAGGCAGAGCCGGATTGTTCCAGCCGGTGATGATGTTGGCACTCGCACCCACGATCGCAATCGGCAGGCCGCAGGCCGCGGAAGTGGCAACGGCCTGTTGCATGATGACACCGCGCCAGGTTAAAAACGGAACAGTTAATGAGCCACCGCCAATCCCGAACATCGCAGAGAAAAACCCAATCACGCCGCCAGACTCTACCAACAGCGGCTTGCCTAACGTTGTGCCGGTTGGTTTAGGCTGAAAGCCAAAGCTCATCTGCAGTGCAATCAGTACCAGGAACGCTCCGAAGGCAAGCTGTAAAACTGTGCCGGACATCAGCTGCACGGCTTTTGCACCAAACAACACACCCACACAGATACCGACTGCCAGCAGCGCAAAAATCCGCCATTGCACCGCGCCGGAGCGATGATGCTGATAAACTGAACTTAAAGAGGTAATGATAATGGTAGCGAGTGAAGTACCCACCGCCATATGGGTCAATATCTGCTCCGAGAACCCCTGATCCCGGAAAATAAAAATCAGCACAGGTACAATTACAACACCGCCGCCCACACCGAATAAACCGGCGAGCAGTCCGGCAATGGATCCGACAAACAGGTAAAGAAGAATGGTCAAAATAAGTGTGGAGAAAGTCTATGGGTTGCTTTGCCAGTACTCCATCAATCCAATCTTGTCGGAGTACTAGTATCCGAAGCGACGATAATATCACGCGACCTAATTGCGATCTCGCTGTTCTATCTATTTGTCAGATATTCCTATGTGCCTCATTGTTTTAGCCTATCAAACTGACCCCGAATTTCCGTTTGTAGTCGCGGCAAATCGTGATGAATTTTACCAGCGCTCAAGTGATCCCATCGGATTCTGGTCAAATCATGCAGACCTGCTTGCGGGCAGGGATCACTCCAGGGGTGGCATCTGGCTGGGTATTACCCGCAACGGGCGCTTTGCCGCGGTCACCAATATACGTGAAGGAATTTTGGGGAAACGATTTCCGGTATCAAGAGGAGATCTGGCCCGAGGTTTTTTGACCGGTAATCTGAGCCCTGAAGCCTATGTTAAAACACTACAGCCGCCGCACCTCTATGGTGGATTCCATCTGCTGCTCGGCGATCAAAACGGACTTTTCCATTTTTCCAATCGAACCAATGAACTTCAATCGTTAGAGCCCGGAGTCCATGGAGTGAGCAATCATCTGTTTGATGACAGTTGGCCCAAGACAGCGACCAGTAAACAGGGCATGGGGGAGCTTATGGGGCAGAGGGAGATTGGTCATCAGGCACTTCAAGAATTGATGATGCAGCAACCAATCAAAGCTGAATCAGCAGATAGCAACCTTGAATACAGTGAGCAAAACCCATTCCTGTGGGGTAAGGAATATGGAACCTGTGCGACCAGTACTCTCATGATCAGCCGAAACCACGAGGGTAATCTATCTGCAAGCATGAAGGAACAATGCTACCGCCAGTTTGGTGAGAAAACCGGCAATCGGCGGTTTGATTTTAAGCTAACTTGACGGAGTGCCAGCACTTGATTTTATCGACCGTTCCAGCGGCCGCAACAGCTCCCTGAGGGCGCTGCGATAAACATCCTTCTTGAAAGGCACAACGGCACTCATCGGATACCAGTAGCTGACCCAGCGCCAGCCATCAAACTCAGGTGTGCCAGAATGCAAAAGATCAATCTCTTGCTCATCCGCTGTCAGCCGCAATAAAAACCATTTTTGTTTCTGACCTATAAAGGTACCGCGGGAATTATTACGTCTTAACAGGTTTTTCGGTAGTCGATACCGCAACCAGCCACGGGTGCTGGCAATAATTTCAACATCCTTTGGATACAAACCCACCTCTTCATGCAGCTCGCGGTACATTGCCTGTTCTGCGTTTTCACCCTTCTGAATACCACCCTGAGGAAATTGCCAGGCATCCTGACCAATCCGCTTAGCCCACAATAACTGCCCCTGCTGATTTGATATAATGATACCGACATTGGGTCTGTACCCATCTACATCAATCATTTTTTAATACTCCAGTGAAACAATTGTCGAGGCAATCCGCCTCGACCAAATTCCTGGAGACCTTTGTACGGGAGATGATTTTGTTTCCAAGCAAGGCGAAAAAGTACCCAATGCGTTCGGTTCCCTTACGGGGCAGACTCCGCGCAGAGAGGGAGCTTACAACTGTAAGTGACCGATTGAGCAGAGCCCGCCCCACGAGTGGAGCGAGTGTCTTGGGTGCTTTTTTAACGCCGCATGGGAGCAAAATGGCTCTCGTACGAAGGTCTCTTATTTTTTTACCATCCTAGGCGTACATAATGGCATTAGCAATATTTGATCTCGACAATACCCTGATTGCCGGCGACAGCGACCACGCCTGGGGTGAGTTTCTGATCGAAAAATCACTGGTTGACCGGGATGCTTTTAAAGAATCCAACGATCATTTTTACCAGCAATACCTTCAGGGTACGCTCGATATTCATGACTATATCGCATTCGCCATTGAACCAATGACTCGAATCAGCGATGAACAGTTGGCGGAGCTGCAGCAGGAGTTTATGCAGCACCACATTCAACCCATCATGTTGCCGAAAGCAGCAGAGTTGCTAGCTAGCCATCGGAACAAAGGCGATTGCCTGCTAATCATTACCGCCACCAACTCAATCGTCACCACACCAATAGCCAAACTACTGGAGGTTGATGATCTGATTGCTACAAATCCGGAAAAAATCGATGGATGCTATACCGGAAAAATCACCGGAGTGCCCAGCTATCAGGAAGGTAAGGTAGCACGCTTAACCGAATGGCTAATAGAAAAAAATATGGATCTGCAGGGCAGTGTTTTTTATAGCGATTCCCACAACGATATTCCGCTGTTAGAAAAGGTTGAGCGAGCGGTTGCTGTAGATCCGGATGAGGCGTTGGAGGAGGTTGCTAAAAATAATGGCTGGGAGGTGATTAGTTTGCGGGGTTAATCGATTGCCGTAAACTAAAACAAACTGGATTGGCCTCAAATATGGAGATCACTCTCTAATACCCCTATCTCAAGCAATTGTTCTTTTACCCTGTCATTTGCTATCCACTTAATTGGTAAACCTCTAGACAATAGCTGTTTGAATTCTGGATATAGAATAGTGCCCATACCGTCAAAATTACTCATGTCGATGATTAGATTTACATCATCTCGAATTTTTTTCAGTAGCAAATTAAGATCTTGTTGATCGCTCGCTGACATACGACCAAAAAAACGGATTACATATGGGTTTTCCTCGATGATTTTTATAGGCAGACCCAATTCAAAATAGCACGACAGTTGTTCAATTTGCTCCTGCAAAAAAATAGGAACATTAAGCTGCCACAATACGTCATAAACTAATTTGATAATCACAAACTCATTTTGATGATGTAGGGGGCCTGGCGACCAGATGGTTTTTGATATTTTAAGACTGGCATCATTAAGCTTAATATGAATCTCTATACCATCTAACCCAATAGTCTCATCTGCATCGCTGGGCATGTGCAGTAATTCGGCTGCCTTATTGAGTATCGTGGTAGCTCTTTGTCTACCGATCTCTTCGGAATATATAGGCTTATCTTTGTTATGGTAGGCCTTGTAATCAATTGCGACGTAACCCGATGAAGAGATATGGATTTTCATGCCAAGATGAAAAGATGGCTGTAAATCAATATATAGATTCGATTCTGTAGAAACCATATTAAAACAGGATATTCCGTAGCGGCACTATTGTATTTTTACGCGCTTTTGTCAGTAAGACGGCCAGTAACATATTTATGCAGCACACTGGACATCAGGGTTTGATAAGGCAAACCTTCAATCAGCGCTCGTTCCTGCAACAATTCAAGATCCAGTTCTGATATACGAATATTGACTCTCTTATCCTTTTTAAAGGTGTTTTTTGCAGCGGCTTTATATCGTGCAGTATCGGATGGGTTTGAAACAGATATCCATTCATCCTTTTCATAGGATTCAAGCAGTTCTTTTTCTTCCTGGTTCAAGTGCTTGCTCATGATTTATTTACCTCAATATATTTCCTGGTGGCTTTCCTGCTTGGAATAATGGTTTTCTGAAAAATTTCAGTTTCACTTTCGACAAAAGGAACTAAGTAAGCGTACTGGCTAATGCATACGATAAACATTTTTTGGTTCGGATACTGCGACGGGTTTGGGTGCTTTATAGTGTCTAAAAGACCATCCCTTTCAATATGATAAACAATGCGTTCAAAAGAGATGCCTCGGTTCGTTATGAGTTCGGCGTTTTTTTCAGTATTCCACGCGTAGTGTTTCATGCACACAAGTTAGCACAATGTGTGCCTTTTGCAATTATTTGTTGTGTATGGCAATGCTGCTGGAATAACGGACTACGAGTCCACTTTTGGGCTCTGCTCTGTTCGATGCTGAACCGGATTCTTCGTCATAAAACAAAACACCGCTTTCAGATAATCCATTTCAGGAATTGCCGGGTTCAGCGGATGATCTGCGCCCAGGCCACCTTTTTCTACAATCTGAATGTTGCGTTGATTGCGGTGGGCAGCGGTGCCGAGTATGTCGACCAGGCGCTCTTCGGAGAGGTTCATTGAGCAGGAACCGGAAACCAGAAACCCGTTGGGGTTGAGTAGTTGCACAGCCTGTTGATTGAGGTTGTGGTAGTGCTCTTCGCCTCTGCGCTGATCTTTTTTGCGTTTGATCAGGGCGGGCGGATCGAGGATCACCATATCGAATTTTTCACCGTCGGCACGTAGTTGTTTTAACGCTTCCAGCACTTCGGCATGTATGGTTTTGCAGCTGCCCTGCACTTCGTTCAAACGGGCATTTTCACCGGCTACTTCGAGTGCCAAAGGTGAACTGTCCACCATTACCACTTCGCTGGCACCAAAAGCTGCAGCCTGAATACCCCAGCCGCCGACGTAGCTGTACAGGTCCAGTACTCGCATCCCTTTTACATAACGGCTGAGTTGGGCGCGGTTAAAACGGTGGTCGTAAAACCAGCCGGTTTTCTGGCCTTTTGATAGTGGCGCAAGGAAGCGTACGCCGTTTTCTTCCAGCGGTGTGAGTTCATCCAGCTTGCCCACTACTACTTCACTGTATTTTTCCAGACCCTCAAGTGCACGTTGGCCGCTGTCATTTTTTAACAGAATGGTTTTAGGTGAGAGCAGCTTTTGCAAAATGTCGATGATCGGCTGTTTGAGTTTTTCCATGCCTGCGGTGGAAATTTGAACCACCAGCACGTCACCGTATCGATCGACCACTAATCCGGACAGCCCATCACCATCGCCATAAACAAGGCGATAGTAGGGGGCTGGGAAGAGCTTCTCTCGCAGATAGATGGCTTTTTTGAGCAGCCGTTCGATTAGCTTTAAATCGAGCAATGTACCACCGCTACGGCTGTACAAACGTGCACAAATCAACGCGCCGGGGTTGATGCAGGCGCTACCGAGGGGTTTGCCATCATAGGCTTCGATGGTGGCCTGTATGCCCGCTTCCAACCCTTTTAATGGGGTTTTATCGGTATCGATTTCGTTGCTGTATACCCAGGGATGACCCCGGCGGATTCGGCGTTCGCCATTCTTTTTAAGGCGTAAAGTCGCTTCGGTCATAGTGGATATCCAGATGGTTAAATTGGTGTTTAGGTATTGCATGCCGCGGTGTGGCTTTAGCACGGAATGTTACCGCCCCAGGCTAAGTTTAGCTCTCGCGCTGCTTTCACATCATCCAGTCGCCCAACTGGCATGGTGTGGGGTGCTGAGGTTAGCAGATCCGGGTTCTGTCTGGCTTCTTCGAGAATCTGGATCAGCGCATCAATAAAACCATCAAGCTCTTCCTTGCTTTCGGTTTCGGTTGGCTCAATCAAAAAGCACTCGGGAATCACCAGCGGGAAGTAGGTTGTTGGTGCATGAACACCGTAATCGAGCAGTCGCTTGGCAATATCCATCGCACTGACGTGCAGCTCTTTCGCCTCTTTCTTGAAGGTGATGATAAATTCATGGGTGGCGCGGCGGTCGGGATAGGCCAGCTCAAATCCGGCGCTTTGCAATCGCTTAGCCATGTAGTTGGCGTTGAGTGTAGCGAATTGCGAGGCACGCGCCAGGCCATCGCGACCCAGCAACAGCCCGTAACTGAGGGCGCGCAGTAAAATTCCGGCATTGCCCATAAAGGCCGAAAGCCGACCGATGGTTTGGGGAATATCCTTTTTATCGAGCCATCGATAATTACGTTCGCCGTCATCTCCTTCATCAAAACCCACTATAGGGATTGGCAAAAACGGCAGCAGTCGTTCATTGACTGCAACCGGTCCGGCCCCCGGGCCACCGCCGCCGTGGGGGGTGGCGAAGGTTTTGTGCAGATTCATGTGCAGCACGTCGAAACCCATATCGCCGGGTCTGACTTTACCCATAATCGCATTGAGGTTTGCGCCATCGTAATAGAGCAGTCCACCGGCCTGATGAACGATTTCGGCAATCTGTTTGATGTTGCGTTCGAACACGCCGCCGGTTGAGGGGTTGGTCATCATCAGCCCGGCGGTATGTTCGCCGACCGCTTCTTTTAACGCTCCAATACAGACATCACCATTGGCCTCAACCGGTACTTCGCGAACCTTGTAGCCACACATGGTGGCGGTTGCGGGGTTGGTGCCGTGGGCGGTTTCTGGGATCAGGATTTCCTGACGCAGATCATCATCGCGGGATTCATGATACGCACGAATCATCGCAACACCGGCGAATTCGCCCTGGGCTCCTGCCATTGGGGTGAGGGATGAGCCTTTCATTCCGGTCAGTTCTTGTAACAGTTCCTGAAGTTCAAACAGGCTGGCCAGGTAACCCTGGCTCAGAGATTCTGGTGCCATCGGGTGACGATCCAGAAAACCCGGTAGGCTAGCCGCACGGTGCGCGCCCCTGGGGTTGTACTTCATGGTGCATGAACCCAACGGGTAAAAATGGGTATCGATCGAAAAATTGAGCTGTGAAAGCTGAGTGTAGTGACGCACCGCTTGCAGCTCGGAGACCTCGGGCAGAGCCGCTGGGTTTCTACGCAGCAGCTCCGGCGGTAGGTCGTCGATAGCGGCAGGGTTAATCGTACCCGGCGACTGGGCGGTAGCTTCGCAGCCGGGGCGGCTATGATCAAATATCAGTTTCATTAGCTTACCTCCGACACGCTAAGCTGCAAGGCCGTAGCAAATTGTTCTAAATCTTGTTCGGTTTTGACCTCGGTCGCGCAGACCAGGATCGAATTTTTCAGCGCGGGATAGTGTTGTGCTAGCGGATAGCCGCCGAGGATGCGCTGTTTTGCCAGTTTGGCGAGTACTGCATTCGCATCGCAGGGTAGCTGGATAACGCTTTCGTGGAAAAACGGCCCGTTGAATACCCGTTCAACGCCTTCGATTTGGCAGAGTTTTTCCAGTAGCTTGCGGGTATTGGCGTGGCTGGCTATCGCAACATCCTGCAAGCCTTTGTAACCAAGCAGGCTCATATAAATAGTGGCGGCGGTGACCAACAAACCTTCATTAGTGCAGATGTTGGAGGTCGCCTTGGAGCGTCGGATATGTTGCTCACGAGCCTGCAATGTCAGTGTGTAGCCAATGTTGCCTTCGCCATCTTCGGTCTGGCCGATAATACGTCCAGGCATCTGCCGAACAATCTTTTGCGTGCAGCACATAAAACCTACGTAAGGGCCGCCGGATGCAACCGGCACACCTAATGGCTGACCTTCGCCCACGGCGATATCTGCGCCCTTCTCTCCCCATTCTCCTGGAGGCGTGAGCAACGCCATCGCAGTGGGGTTCACCACTGCAATCACCAACTGGCCATTTTCATGAGCCCAGTCTGTCAGTTGATCAACGGTTTCAAGTCGGCCAAAGAAGTTAGGTTGGGGAATGATCAGTGCTGCGTAATCTTCACCCGCATATTGAGCCAGTTGTTCTGCTTCAATGGCGCCGCCGGCTCCCAATGGAATTTCGACGGTTTCAATTTTCTGATTAACCAGTGTAGCGTCGAGCACATCGCGGTAGAGCGGATGCAGGCTGGAGGCCACTAATAGCTTGCGGGATTTTGATTTTCGATTAGCGCGGATCGCCATCAATGCGGCTTCTGCAACCGCGGTTGCACCATCGTAAAGTGACGCGTTGGCTACATCCATCGACATCAACTGGGTGATCATCGACTGGAATTCATAAACCAGTTGCAGCGTGCCCTGGCTGGCCTCGGCCTGATAGGGGGTGTAGGCGGTCATGAATTCGCCGCGGCTGGTGATATCCCATACCGCCGCGGGAATATGGTGCTGGTATGCACCGGCTCCGGTAAAGCAGAGCACGTTGTCATCCTGCGCTGCGCGCTCCCGCAGGTGCCGCAGCATCTGCATTTCGTTGATGCCGGGCTGAATGCCATTGAGGGGAGGGGCCTGGATTTCAGCAGGCACTTCATCGAACAGATCATCGATCTGCTGTACGCCAATCACGCCGAGCATCTCGGCGATCTCTTGTTCAGTGTGGGGGATAAAAGGCACTTAAGCCCTCCGCGGGCGGTTCGTTCGAAAGGCTGATCTGGCCTGAGTAGGTCAGATTTTAGCGGTGTTAGACGGGGTGTTTATTCAGCGTCGGCATCAACAGTGGCCTGGTAGCCAGCTGCATCGAGCATAGCTTCGAGTTCGGAAACATCGGTAGGCTGGATCTTGAAAAACCAGCCCTCGCCATAGGGGTCGGAATTGACTAGTTCGGGTTTGGTGTCCAGCCCAGTATTGACCGCAATTACTTCACCGCTGACCGGTGCGTAGATATCCGAAGCTGCCTTAACCGATTCAACTACAGACACTTCATCTCCAGCTGAACATTCGGTGCCTTTTTCCGGTACTTCGACATAAACCACATCACCCAGTTGATCCTGCGCATGATCGGTAATACCAACGGTTACGGTGCCGTCTTCCTCAAGCCGTGCCCATTCGTGAGTGGCTTGATATTTGATGTTTTCTGGCAGATTACTCATGGGAGGTTCCTCTGGTTGGCCGTTGTAGTGCGCGTTAAAGTGGGTTGCTACGCGTCTTAAAATACTTGTTTGCCGTGACGTACAAATGGCAATTTGACCATTTTAACCTCAATCAGCTTGTTGCGTATCTCTACCTTGCAATTTTCTTCTGCATCGACCGGAACCCGTGCAAAAGCAACGGAGTAGCCGAGGGTGGGTGAAAAGGTGCCGCTGGTGATCTCCCCTTCTCCTTGGTCGGTGATTACTTTTTGATGGCCGCGTAAAACGCCGCGCTCGGTCAGTACCAAACCCATCAATTTGTAGCGTTGGGTTTGGTTGGTGCGAATCTTTTCCAGTGCGCTACGGCCGATAAAATTGCGCTCTTCAGGCTTCCACGCGACAGTCCAGGCCATATTGGCTTCCAGGGGATTGATGGTTTCATCCATATCCGAGCCGTAGAGATTAAGTCCGGCTTCCAGTCTTAATGTGTCACGGGCAGCCAATCCTGTGGGAGCTACACCCGTATCAATCAAGGTATGCCAAAGATCGACGGCTTCATCTTGCGGCAAAATTATTTCTACTCCGTCTTCGCCGGTATATCCGGTGCGGCCAATAAACCAGCTGCCAACCGAAAGGCCCTGGAAGGTTTTTAGCCGAGCGACCAATGCAGATTTTTCCGGATCCAGTGCGGAGATCAGTTTACGCAGTGAGTCGGGGCCCTGCACTGCGATAATTGCCAATTCGGGTTGTTCGATGATATTTACGTCGAACCCTTTGCTCTGCTCCTGCATCCAGGCCAGATCTTTTTCACGGGTGGCACAGTTCACTACCAGTCGGTAGCCGCTGTCGGTGAGGTAGACAATCAGGTCATCGATAATGCCCCCCTGCTCGTTTAGCATGGGGGTATAGAGGGCTCGGCCAGGCGAGTCTAATCGGTTGACATCGTTGGCCAGTAGTCGCTGAAGGTAAGGTTTTGCCTGAGCTCCTTCAATATCGACAATCGTCATATGAGACACATCAAACATGCCTGCGGATTGGCGAACCTGATTGTGCTCCTCAATCTGGGAACCGTAGTGCAAAGGCATATCCCAGCCGCCAAAATCGACGATCTTGCCGCCCGCTTCAAGATGCGTGGCGTATAAAATTGTTTTACTTCCCATGCTGCTCTGCACACCTGATATTTGAGCGCCGCATTCTACATTTTTTGGCCTGTTTGTTCACGTAAATTGAGCCGATTTCCCGTTGGATTGATAAAGCGGTTGGTACAAAGCTCTCCCAGTTCGATATGATTCTAATTTTGACAGGATTCAATTTGTGATGCGTAAGCCATTTATTGTCATTTCAGCGCTGTTGTTGGTCTGTTTGTTGGTTTTAGGTTCTTTTTGGCCTTCGATACACTGGGCTTTGCTGTTTGTGATTCCAGTGATAGCGCTGGGTGCCTACGATATTTTTCAGCCCCGCCATTCGGTTCAGCGGAATTTCCCAGTGATTGGTCATTTCCGCTGGATGCTTGAGAAATTAAGGGTACCCATTCACCAGTATTTTATTGAATCTGAAACCGGCGGTGTACCGCTTAATCGAATGTTCCGTTCGGTGGTGTATCAGCGCGCCAAGGGGGAGTCCGATACGATTCCGCTGGGCACCAAGGTTGATGTGTATCGCATTGGTTACGAATGGATGGATCATTCACTGGCAGCGCTTCCGGATCACAGCATTAATCCAGACCTGCGGGTAAAAATCGGCGGCCCACAATGTGATAAGCCCTACAGCGCGAGTTTGCTGAATATTTCTGCCATGAGTTTTGGAGCCCTCAGTAGTCGGGCAATTCAGGCACTAAATAGTGGCGCGGCTATTGGCGGTTTTTCCCACAATACCGGCGAGGGTTCGATAAGTCCTTATCATCAGCAGCCCGGTGGTGATTTAGTCTGGCAAGTTGGCACTGGTTATTTTGGTTGCCGCACCGCCGACGGGCAATTTTGCCCCGATAGCTTCACTAAAAATGCTCAGCTCGCCCAGGTAAAAATGATCGAGATAAAACTATCTCAGGGTGCCAAACCCGGCCACGGTGGAATTTTGCCCGCCAGCAAAAATAGTGCTGAAATTGCCGCGATCCGTATGCTGGAGCCTCATATTCAGGTTAACTCCCCCGCAACCCATAGCCAATTTTCCACTCCGATTGAACTGCTTGAATTCGTACAGGAACTGCGTGTTCTGTCTGGCGGCAAGCCGGTGGGCTTCAAGCTCTGTGTTGGCCGTCGCAGTGAATTTGTCGCAATCTGTAAAGCGATGATTGAAACCGGAATTCAGCCGGATTTTATATCGGTGGATGGCGGCGAAGGCGGTACCGGTGCGGCTCCGTTGGAATACGCCAACTCAGTGGGTATGCCGCTGCGGGAGGCGGTGGCATTTGTGGTGGATTGCCTGGTCGGATTCGATCTTAAAAATGACATTCGGGTGATCGCCAGCGGCAAAATACTGACTGGTTATCATATGATCAAAAATATGGCGCTGGGTGCAGACCTGTGCAATAGCGCCCGGGGCATGATGCTGGCGTTGGGCTGCATTCAATCGCTGGAATGCAACAAAAATAGCTGCCCGACCGGAATAGCCACCCAAAACCCCTCTCTGGTTAAAGGGCTTGATGTGATGGATAAAAAACAACGGGTTGCCAACTTCCATCACCAGACCATGAAATCTGTAGCCGAGCTGTTTTCTGCTGCGGGTATCAGCGAGGCAGCGCAGTTGAACAGATCACACATACATCGACGCATTAGCACAACTGAAACGGCTCGATACGATCAGATCTTCCCTCAACTTGAACCCGGTTGCCTGCTCAACACTCCCTACCCGGATTCGTTTGAATTCGAACTGGATCAGTCCAGCGCCGGAAGTTTTAATCAGCAAATATAGAGATCCCCCGTTAGTGGGGTGTTACACAACACAGTCCGGTGGTTAAAAGAGCAAATCTCACGGTCGGGCTCCTGGAAAGCAACTAGTATTAATAGAGTCTGCGGGGTTTGCCCCGGTCAGCTGCTATCTACTCTTTCCCGTGTGTGACGAACTGTATATGCGACAAATCGACATCATCAAAATGTACGCCGCCAAAAAATGTCTGGTGATCGATGACTTCCCTGAGATGCGGGGCTTTATCCGTCAGGCAGTCATGGTGTTTGGTGCGGACTCCGTCGATACCGCAGCCAACGGCGAGGAAGCTCTTAAACAGTGTGAACGTAACGACTACGACATTATTTTTGCAGATTACAATCTTGGTGACGCCAGTAAGAATGGCCAACAGATTCTTGAAGAACTGCGGTACAAAAATGCATTAAAGAACACCAGCCTGTACATCATGATCACCGCTGAAGCGACGCGGGATATGGTATTCAGTGCGTTGGAATATCAGCCCGACGGTTACATCACAAAACCCTTTACCCAAAATGCCCTTCGCAGCCGGCTTGACAGAATCATGCTGGAGAAGGAATCGATACGTGAAATCAATCAGGCGACCGATAACGAACAGTATGGTAAAGGTATTCAGCTTTGTATCAAACAGCTGGGCGAGGGAAGCAAATACAAAAGCTTGTTGAATAGAAAATTGGCTGGCCTGTATGTCTCGACTCAACGCTACAGCGATGCCTGCGTACTGTATAAACAGGTAATTGCCGAGCGACCTATTGAGTGGGCAACTATTGGTCTGGGCAAAGTCTTGCTGCTCCAGGGAGAGCTTGATTCCGCAGAGGTTATATTTCGAAAATTGATCGCAGACAACTGTAACTGTATGGAGGTCTACGATTGTCTTGCGGAGATTTTACAGCAGAAAGAGAAAAACCAGGAGGCGCTGGAGGTGGTTGAACAGGCGCTGGATATTTCGCCGTTGACCATTTTGCGTCAACAATCCTACGCCGATCTATCGGAACGCTGCGGCGATATGGATAAAGCAGTCAAGGCTCATCGTTCGGTTGTAAAACTCAGTCCACACTCCTGTTACGAGGAGCCTGAAAACTATCTTGGTTACGCTCGTTCCATTTCATCGCAAATGGAAAAGACAGGCACCCATGATAAAAAACAACTTGATGAAGCGACGACAACCCTCAAAAAATTGGGGCGTCGATACCCGAACGATTCTCAGGTGGCTCTACAGGCAATCCTGGTTGAAACGCAGGTTTACGCTAGTAGTAGCCAGCGCGAAAAAGCACAACAAACCATGGATAAAGCAGATTCCCTTTATCAGAAAATTGTTTTTGATCCAGGCCAGCAGGCTTCACCAGAATTAATGCTGGAGGTAGCCAAATCAATGTTGGCATTGGGTGAAAACGATCAGGCGCAGGGGATTCTAAAAGAGATTGCTACATTATCAGCCTGTGATGCCAGGATGGCAGAAAAGCTGGATATGCTTTCAGATGAGCCGATCAGCAAAGCCGGTAAATCGAAAGCGATAAAATTGAACAAGGAGGGAAAAATACTCTTCGATGCAAAAAATTATAAGCAAGCTGCTGACTTTTTTTCCCGTGGTCTGGATATATTTCCGAATAACATAGCCCTCAATATTAATATGGTTTTTGCATTGATAAAGGACCGTGGAGGCAACGGTCTGGATTCAGAAGCCGAAAATTTTTGCAGATCCAGCCTGAAAAAAATTGATCATATTCCAGAAGATCATCGCCTGTTTGGACACTATCAAAAACTGAAAAATAAAATTTCAAACCTCTAGTGAGCTAGCTTTTACATATGACTTCAAACGTTGATTTTTCACTGCTACTGGCATCGGCAGTACATGATATGAAAAACTCTATCGGTATGTTGATATCAACGGTAGAGAAATTGGATCAATCGGATTTTTCTGGGGATAATAATCCAAAACCACAGCTTGCTTTGTTGCATGCTGAAGCTACTCGAATAAATAGTGATCTGGTAAATTTGCTAGGTGTATATCGGCTGGATCAGGATCAGCTTTCCCTGGATTATCAGGAATGTTTCGTATTTGATCTTTTGCAGGATCAACTGACGGATAATAAAATTATTTTTGATGCAAATAATATTGATGTCACGATTGAATGCGATGATTCGATCAGCTGGGTTTTTGATGAGCAACTAATTTCTGATGTTATCTGCAACGTGCTCACTAACGCGGCAAAATATGCGAATAAATCAATCTTGATGCGAGCGGAAAAAATTGATGGATTCCTGAAGGTATCCGTGATTGATGATGGCAATGGATACCCGGATAAAATGTTGCAGGATCCGGATGCTTTAAAAAATGGATTGAATTTTTCTACCGGCAGCACAAAACTGGGTTTATTCTTCGCATCACGAATAACTGCGGAGCATACGAACAATAATAGACGTGGCTACATACAGCTTGAAAATAATGAAAGCGGTGGCATGTTCTCTCTTTGGTTGCCATAAAAATGGGTTTCCATTTTGCTTTTATAAATTCATCCTATGAAGAGTGATATAAATAGATTTGTTGAACGTTTGTCAAAGAGGCGTACTAGCCCAACGGTATCTAACCCTTATCGGAGTAAAAAAATAGCGGGAAATCTGCGAGTCTATTTAGAGTTTATGGCTCGCCAGCAAGGCGATAGAATATTGTTGGTTGGCGAAGCGCCAGGTTATAAAGGCTGCCGGATAACCGGCATTCCTTTCAGTTCAGGTGCATTAATTCGCGCCAAACAGCATCGAATATTTGAACAGATCGAAAGCGATATCTATCTAACGGATATTGAATCTGAAAATAGCGCGTCACTGGTTTGGCAAACACTGACTGATCAAGATCACTATCCACTGTTCTGGAATGCCTTTCCGTTTCACCCCCACCCAAAACACATACAAAATAAAAACCGTGCACCGAATCAGAAAGAGATGGCAGAGGGCGAAAGTTATTTAGAAGAGTTAGTAGAACTGTTTTCACCCCAACAGATTGCCGGGATTGGTCGAAAGGGTGCTCAATCACTTGAACGTATTTTTCCTGATAGAGAGGTTCGTTATATTCGGCATCCCTCCTATGGTGGCAAGAAGGATTTTATTGCGGGGATGAAGCAGCTATTGGCATAGCTTCTTCAATTTTCTTTTAGGAACTGCCAGATTTAATAAACGCGAGAAACCGAAAATTCTGCAAGGTCTTTCATGGCCGTTTTGTATGGGGAATCTGCGAATAACTTCAGGCACTCGATTGCACGAGTACTTTGTTCAATCGCTTTTTTGCGGGTGTAATCCAGTCCGCCGGAACGGTTAGCGGCTTCAACGATCTGTTGAAGGTCTTTGTAATTGCCATCCCTTATCGCATTCTCAACCAGCTTGACATCATCCTGACTACCCATTTTCATGGTGTAAATGAGCGGCAAAGTGGGCTTGCCTTCTGCCAGATCCTCTCCTAGTGATTTGCCCATCTGCTCATCATCACCGTCATAGTCCAGCACATCATCAGCTAGCTGATAGGCAGCACCCAAATAGCCGCCGAATGCTCTCAGAGCTTTTTCCTGGTCGGGTGTTGCGCCCGCCAGCACCGCAGCGGTTTGGGATGAGGCTTCGAAAAGCGCACCGGTTTTTCGGCGAATAACTTCGAAATACTGCTCTTCAGTAGTGGAGATATCTCTGGCTCTGGCAAGTTGCATCACCTCGCCTTCCGCCAGCAGGTTGGATGCCTGGCCAAGGATCTCCATAACTCGGAGATTGCCCAGTTGTACCACTAGCTGAAAGGATCGGGTGTACATGAAATCCCCAACCAGAACGGCAGGGGCGTTACCCCAGCGCGCGTTGGCGGTTTCACGGCCACGACGCATATCGGATACATCCACCACATCATCATGCAACAGGGTGGCGGTATGCAGAAACTCGATGACCGCCGCTAATTTGATATGGGCATCACCCTGATAGCCACAGCAATTAGCGGACAATAGCACCAGCAGCGGGCGAAGCTGCTTACCGCCTGCTTTAACAATATATTGAACAATTTCATCCACCATACCTACATCGGATTGTAGTTCCGCAACGATACAACGATTAAGCGCTTCGAACTCGTCGGCGGCTACGTCGTATATTTTCTTTTGTAATGTGTCTGGAGAGGTTTGTTGCACGGGCGGTTACTTTAATGCCTGTCGATTGAGTCGGATGAATGGCCTGGCGTATCGGCCCTGACGAGCTAGCGACGGGATTTTAGTGGATTTTAACCATTTATACCATCCGTGCAGCTGCACCACTAATTTCGCTGGCTGTTATACTAGCCGGATCATTCATCCAATAAGAAAAATAAACATGACTGCAAACCTCAAATTTCCTTTTTCGACAGCCCCGGAAGGCGGCGAAATTAAACAAGTTGCCGACGGTGTGTATTGGCTCAGAATGCCGCTGCCCTTTAGTCTCAAGTTTATTAACCTGTGGTTACTGGAAGATGATGATTCCTGGGTGATAGTGGATACCGGGGTTTGCAACGATGAAACAGAGATGCTGTGGAAACAAATTTTCGAAAAATACCTTGGCGGCAAGCCGGTTTCTCGGGTCATCGCTACCCACTGCCATCCAGATCACATTGGCATGGCAGGTTGGCTAACCGAATACTGGGATATTGAGCTGTGGATTCCTCAAGCGGAGTGGCAGCAGGCGCGGATGGGCGTATTGGCTGATCCCGAGACCTCCGCCAAACTGATGAGCGCACACTATGATCGCCTCGGCATTCCCGCTGATGCGATGAAGCGGATGAGACGCATCGGTAACTACTTCAAAAACATGAACGGTAACTTCCCCATCACCTACCGACGTGTGACCGGTGACTCCAAAATCAAAATTAACGGAAGAATCTGGACTGTATTGATCGGCCACGGACACTCGCCAGAGCACGCTAGTTACTACTGCAAAGAGTTAGACGTGATTATCGGTGGCGATATGCTACTGCCAAAAATCACCCCCGCCATCAGCGTTTCAATGGAAGAGCCTAACGGCAATCCACTGCAGCAGTTCGTTGATTCATTGGAGCAATTTTACGATGTGCCAGACACGGTTCTAATACTGCCATCCCATGAAATGCCCTACTACAACCTGCATACGCGGCTGGATGAACTCAAAGAGCATCACGACCAGCGTTGCCAGTTAATCGTCGACAATTGCGAAGAGAGTAAATCCGCAATGGAGATCACCGAAATTATGTTTGCCCATCGGGAGCTTAATGATTTCGATATTTTGATGGCCCTCGGTGAAGCCGTGGCGCACATACATATGATGATGTACCAGGGCAAGCTCAAACGTTTTGCCAATGAACAGGGTTCCTGGGAATTTATTCGATAGCCTAGCCTGGTGAAATAGGCAGTGTTTTTATAGCAGGTTTAAAGGAGATCGAATGGCTGGTGGTTTTGTAACAGGCGCAGGTTATCTGTTTAAGGGTTTCAAAATGCTCAGTCAGCCGGGTTTGCGCCGGTTTATAGTAGTGCCGCTTACGCTTAACGTAGTGCTGTTTAGTCTATTGATCTGGCAGGGTTTTGGCTGGATTGATCAGGCGGTTGCCTACGGGCTCAGCTGGATTCCAGATTGGCTAAGCTTCCTCAGCTGGGTGATGTGGCCGCTGCTGTTTCTGACCATGATGATCTTCGTGTTTTACACCTTCAGCATCGTCGCCAACCTCATAGCATCACCCTTCAACGGCCTGTTATCGGAAAAAACTGAAACGCAATTCCTGCCGCCTGCAACTAATAGCTCGCTCGGTATAACCGGAATTCTCGCACTAGTACCCCACAGCTTGAGCCGCGAAGCATCAAAGCTGCTCTACTTTCTACCGCGAGCACTGGTACTGCTGGTGCTAACCTTGATCCCCGGCATCAACCTGTTCGCTATTCCTGCTTGGTATCTGTTCAGCGCCTGGTTTTTAGCCATTCAATACTGTGACTACCCCACCGACAACCACAATATCAGCGTACCGGAACTTCGTGCTTTGCTTGGAAAGAAGCGGCTTTGCTCGTTTGGGTTTGGTTCAATTACGTTACTGTTCACCATGATTCCAATCGTTAATTTGGTGGTGATTCCAGCGGCGGTAATAGGCGCGACACTGTTTTGGATGGAAGAGTTAAAGGAATTGGTGGGTAACGAGTAGTGCGGAAACTTGCGCTATTTGTATATGATGATAATATACAAATATGATTGATTGGGCGCAGGTAAGCGGGTTTGAATGGGATGCGGGGAACGAGCGCAAAAGCGCGGATAAACATGGGGTTAGTCAGGCTGAAGCTGAGCAGCTGTTTTTTAATCAGCCGTTGTTGATACTGGCTGATCACAAGCATAGTCAGATTGAGCCTCGATATCATGCACTGGGTACAACTGACGATGCTCGCTTACTGCACATAACTCTTACCCTGCGTTTTGAGAACACCTTAATTCGTGTGATTTCAGCCCGTGATATGCACCGTAAAGAGAGGTTGGCTTATGAGCAAAACAAAGAAAATACCTGAATTTAAAAATGAAACCGAAGAGCGTGCTTACTGGGAAATGCATGATTCCTCTGAATATCTAGATTGGGCAGATGCAAAACCCGTTTCTTTGGCAAACTTAAAGCCCTCAACCAAAACGATTTCGCTGAGGTTGCCAGAGAGTTTATTAAATAGTATAAAAATAGAAGCAAACAAACGAGATATGCCTTATCAATCCCTGATAAAGGTTTGGCTTTCCGATGACGTTAAGCAGAGTCGGCGGCTGTAATCGAGACAGTTCATAGGATGATGGGCAGTAGGTGAGACGTGTTCGAAGCAGCGGAAATGGTGCTCTGACCCTGATTATTAGCTATCTATATCTATTTAGAACACCTTTAGTAAGATCTCTACAACCGTAGGCCATATATCGATTAACCATTCTGGAATAGGGAATTCTAACAAATCGGAGCTACATTTGAGCAGTTGATTAATTTTTCCAGTAACGAAGCTCTCAACCGCTTCTTTTGCATCTTCGGGTATTTCTGAGCTTGCGCGTAACGCCTCTGCAGCGCGATCGACCACACCCGTAGCCTCCATGTTCAGGCCACCTAAAGTGACGTCCATTGCGCCTGCTACCATTTCGTCATTCATTGCTTGCCCTATCTTTAGCTATTCTAGTCCTTCCTTCGTCTTACTTGCTCCGACTTGCATGATAACTTTCCGTTAGGCAAGCATTGATACTGAATGAGATGTAGAGTTAGGAATTGCTCAACAACTCAGCCGGCGGATGTTCACACTCCAGTTTATCTCCCAGCAGTTGCTCGATTTCTGGCAACAGGAATGAATCATCTTCACAGGCAAAGCTGATCGAGGAGCCGTTGCTTCCGGCTCGGCCAGTTCGGCCGATTCGGTGGATATAGTCTTCCGGATCTTCCGGTAGTGTGTAGTTAACGACATAGGAGATGTCGTCGATATGAATGCCGCGGCCTGCAACATCGGTGGCTACCAATACCTGGATATTACCGCTGCGGAATGCCTCTAAAACCTTTACCCGTTTGCTCTGCTGAACTTCGCCGCTGAGCATGCCGCAGGAGAGTCCCTTTTTCTTGAGTTTTGCTTCCAGGGTGCGAACCGTATCTCTACGGTTGGCGAATACAATGATACGTTCGCCTTCATTCTTCTTGATCAGGTTGCACAGCAGTGGGAATTTGTCATGTTTGGTGACCAGATAAACCCGTTGGTCGATGTTATCTGCGGCGATGGAATCGGGCTCGATTTCGATTTTTACCGGGTCACTGGTCCACTGTTCCACCAGTTGCATTACATCTTGGCTAAATGTAGCGCTGAATAGCAGGGTTTGGCGATAGCCTTTTTTGGTGGATGCCTGAAGGATTCGTCGTACCTGGGGGATGAAACCCATATCGAGCATACGATCCGCTTCATCGATCACCAGTACTTCTAGCTGATCCAGATAAACTTTACGTTTGCCAAGAAAATCCTGAAGTCGGCCCGGTGTTGCGACCAGAATATCGATGGATGCTCGCTCAAGCATCGATTGCTGTTTCTCATAATCCACGCCGCCAACCAGAGTTAACACGGTTAAGCCGGTGCCTCTGGAAAGCTGTTCCGCATCCTTGGCAATCTGCATGGCCAGTTCGCGGGTGGGTGCCAGAATCAGGGAGCGTGTTTCACCGGCATAATGCTCTTCGATTGGATTATCGAGCAGTCCGGCAATGATGGTAACCAGAAAGGCGGCTGTTTTTCCGGTGCCGGTTTGGGCTTTACCGAGCAGGTCATGGCCATCTAGCGTGTGGGGTAGTGAAGCGGCCTGGATCGGTGTGCAGTACTCAAAGCCGGTTTTCTGGATTGCGCTTTGCAGGGCGGCCGGGAGAGTGAATTCTGTGAATCGTACTTTTACTTCAGCGGATTCTTGTTCAACAACAACTTGCTCTGTTTCACTGCTCATTAAAATTTCCGAGGTGTTTGAATGTTTTATGCAACAGGCTACTCTAACGGTTAATCGGGTTAGTTGCCATCCTGCTGGTTTCAGCTGACATGATTGAACGGTTGCTGCTGATCGCTAAAGAGTTCAAAACGGTGGCTGATTCGGTACGCCTAGCGGTTTTCCAGCGTCCTCAGGAAGGTCTGCTGTAAAATCCGCGCATCGGCGCTGGCTCGATGGCGTTCAAGCCCTAGCTCTAATTGGACTTCATTTCTTGTTTCATGCCATCTCTCAATTTGTTGTTGATTGAGGATGGCACGAATTGATTCGAGTCGAAACTGCTGGGCAATGCCGGCACTATGAAAAATCAGCCCAAGCCAGCTGCTGTCATTGCCCCATGCGTCGGTGTAAACGATGGTATCCGTAAGCTGCTCATTAAGTAGTTGCGCTATTTCCTGGATGGGTCTGCCGTGGCTCACTATCGTTTGCCGTTGGATTCCATGGATTTTTTCAGCGCCCGGGTCCCAGTGAACCCACTCTTCGAGGGGGGCGATCAAAAAGCAGTTTGGCGATCCATCGGGTAGGACAAAACCAACTTCGATGGGATAGCTCCCGACACCAAGGCCAGAGGCTTCTACATCTATGATGGTTGGGGTATTCACGCCATCGCTGGGGTTTAGCAGCAGCCCACTCCCGCAAGTGCACCATCGTAGTTGTCAAGCCAATGGTTATGGCCGGTAAACAGGCCCCGTTCCGCAGCCAGCCGCAGGCTCTTATGCACATCAATAACAATAGGGCCGTTACGCTCAACGCTTACATAGGCTTTTTGCCCGGCTTCCAGCAGGCGTTCACGGTCACCGTCAAACGCCAGAATGCCCGGGCCAGTAATTTCTACTGCTTTGCCTAGATCAATCTTTTCTGCGCTTTTAATATGCAGGCTTCGAAACAGGCCGGGGGATATAGGGGCAAGCAGATGTGTTCCGCCTTCGCCATGATCGCAACACTGTACTTCTACGCCAAATTCATCTTCCGCATGGGATGGGCACAATAGGCCGCCGACCGGGGATATGCCAACGGATGCGGGCTCGGCGCGGGCTAAAATAATGTGCCGGATCGAGTCGGATTCATAGGGCATGGCGTTGCCGATGATATCGTTGATCAGGAATACCGCATCGATCAACGCAACATCATCGGGCTGACCTTCAACTTTCACTCGTACAACCTTGGCTGGTCGGCCTGCATCTTCTAACGGAAGTTTTCCGGAGGCGACTAATCCGGCAGCCATACCGCCTAATGTGGCTTCAACCATCAGCGGGAATACATTATTAGTTCCAGTAGATATCGGCACGATCGGCGCATCCGGCCATGCTTTCGCGACAATTCGGTTGGTTCCGTCACCACCCAGTACGATTAATGCTTTGCAATCGAGCGCTTTCATCTGCTCAACCGCATCAACGGTTTCGGCGGCATTGTGGGTGATTTTGACATCCAGATAGGTGAAGTGTGCATCCAGTGTGAGGTTTTCAACGGCGCCGGTGGAGATACGGCGTGGTTCATTCACCACCACAATATGGTCTGCCCCCGCAGCAATAGCACCGACCACGGCACGGGTAATTTGCAGTCGTTTGCTTTCGTGCGGTACCGAGCTGGCACGGGCGGCAAGTCGTCTACCGTCCCGGCCTGACATCGGGTTGGCAATGATGCCGACGGTTTTCGTAAATTCTTTGACCATGGTCATATATCCAGTTGCGTTGTCTATTATAGAATCCCGCCACTTTAACAAGTTCCAATATTCACTGACAAGCGGGTATTATCGGCTCCCCGTTGGGTGCCGATGCTTGAGGCGGAGTTTTCTTTGGCTTCTTTCCTCGACTCCTTCCAGTTACCGTTTGTGATGCAATTTAGAGTACACCCATGTCCCATGAAGTTACGTTTGACCCTGAGTTAATTCAACGATACGACGCGAATGGCCCGCGCTACACCTCCTACCCTACGGCGGTTCAATTTAACGAATCCTTTGATCAGTCGGCGCATGAAAAGTATGCCAAAAAGGTAGATCAGGCTAGCTCCCGCATCTCGCTGTATGTGCATTTGCCGTTTTGTAATACCGTTTGTTACTTCTGTGGTTGCAACAAAATTGTTACTAAACGACGGGAGCGAGCAGCACCCTATCTTGATCGATTGTATAAAGAGATCGAGATGCAATCGGCGCTACTGCCTTCGCGCCCACTGGTTGAACAGCTGCACTGGGGTGGCGGCACGCCAACCTTCCAGAGTGATGCTCAGTTACGCGAACTAATGGGCAAGCTGCGCAAAAATTTCAACATGATCGACGACGATAGCGGCGAATACTCGATTGAGCTTGATCCCCGTGAAGTGACCGATGAGACCCTGAAAACCCTGCGGGAGATCGGTTTTAATCGGCTGAGCCTGGGGGTGCAGGATGTAAACCCGAAGGTACAGGCTGCGGTTAATCGACTTCAGTCCGATGAGATTACCGCTCGCGCTATCGATGGTGCCCGGCGGGAAAACTTCCGTTCAATCAGTATCGATCTGATTTATGGTTTGCCCCATCAAACCCCAAAAAGCTTTGAGATGACTCTTGATCGAGTCATTGAATTTTCGCCGGACAGGCTGTCGATGTACAACTACGCGCATATGCCGGAGCTGTTTAAACCGCAGCGGAGAATCAATGTTGAAGACCTGCCGTCGGCACAGGAAAAGCTGGAGATCATGAAGCTGTCGATCGAAAAATTGACCTCATCCGGTTATGTCTATATCGGCATGGATCACTTTGCCAAATATGATGATGAGCTAGCGGTTGCTCAGCGCGAAGGTGGTCTTTATCGGAATTTCCAAGGTTATTCGACCCATTCCCATTGCGACATGATGGCGCTGGGCATCAGTGCTATCAGCATGCTGGGGGATAGCTTTAGCCAGAATGTAAAAACTGAAGATGAGTATTTTGAGAAAATTGATGCGGGGCAGCTGCCGGTCTATCGCGGATACGCATTGAGTGATGATGATCAGTTGCGCCGCGCTGTGATTACCGGCCTGATCTGTCATTTTCAGCTATGCCTGGCTGAAATCGAGCAGGAATATGGGATCGATTTTTGGGAGTATTTTTCCGATGAGCGACCAGTTTTAGAAGGTATGGCAACGGATGGGCTGCTGACATTGGACGAAAAGGAAATTTTGGTCAGCCCCAGAGGCAAGCTGCTGATTCGCAATATTTGTATGGTTTTTGATGTCTACTTAAAACAGCATGTTTCCAAACAGCGTTTTTCGAAGACTATTTGAATCCGGGTGATTGCTATGGACAGGTCAGAGCGCCGCCACCTCCATCTTCGTGGACTCCGTCTGCATCGGAGTCTGTAGAACGACGAACACGACCGGTGGTGGCGACAATTATCGCCCGGGCCAATGAAACATCGTTGTCCGACGGGCAAAAGGTGAAGGTGCCAGCACTGCTTTCCAGGTCTCCTTTGTAGCTGTATTGCAAGTACGCGTCTGCAACGCTGGCATCGTCGTATTTCAGGGTCACCTGTGCTGAAAGCGCTTCATGCACCCGGATAATGGTGTCCTCCCCATCAACCGCCTGGTCTCCGTCTACGTCGGTAAATACAATCCAGCCGTCACTCCAGCTTACGGCACTATCACAATCAAGCAGATCGGCACTTTTGCAGACAGTCGCGGTGGTTTTTTCGACAATCGCTTCGGATCGGGCGAGTGCTAGATCGCCATTTAATGCATCAACATTGCCTGTAATAGCGCTGCTGCTGATCATGTATAGCAGGGACGGAACTCCGACAGTCAGCAATATGATGGCCACGGCCACCGTAACCATTAGCTCAATGAGCGTAAATCCCTGATTTTGAGTGCTGGATGGCATATCGCAATTCATGGTCATGTGTGTGGGTTGTCATCAGGCTTGAACAGTCAGAATACCAAATTATCTGTGCTGGATGTTAGTACTCCATCAATAGATGCTTGTCAGAGTACCAGGTTGGTAACAACTGGCTAGCAGTGTGTTTTTTATTCGGCAGATGTACTGACCAGTTATCGGATAAATACCGCCGTTTATCGGTTTCAGGCAGCCTGGCCATATGGTACTTGTTGGCACAGCTGTAGTATCTGAGCTGATCGATTACGGATAAAAAATGGAGGGCGTGATCGCGAGATCATGAGGACGTACAACGCCGATAGACAGCAGGGATTTACGCTTCTTGAAATACTGGTTTCACTGGTGATTTTAGCGGTTGGGCTTTTGGGCCTGGCTGGTTTGCAATCCGCAAGCGTGATCAATAATCATGGTTCGTTGATGCGTTCAGAAGCATCGCTGCTGAGTTACGATATTCTTGAGCGAATTCGTACAAATCGTGATCAGGCACTGACCACTAATCGATATCTTTCCGATTTTGGCGATTCTGCAAGTAGCTATTCAACTTGCGCCGCCACCTGCACCCCCCCTGAGCTAGCAAGTCACGATCTTAACCAATGGAAGTCCGATATCGCCGCCCAGTTACCGGGAGGGGAAGCGGAAATTGCGCGAGAAAGCCTTCCTGTAGGTGCAATTTATGTGGTCACTGTACGTTGGGATGAGATGATCCCCGACGAAACTGATCCAAAACTTCGAAAGAAAAGTACAGCACAGCTGCAATTGAGATCTGAAATATGAGCTGGCCAGGCAGCCAGAAACAACGCGGTATGACGCTGGTAGAGCTGCTTGTCTCTACCGCGGTGGGTGTGATGCTGATCACCGGCATCATTCAGTTGATGGCAAGTAATAAGCAGCACTACCAATTTCAAAGTGAGCTAGCCCGAGTACAGGAAAACGGTCGTTATGCGTTGTCTGTGATTCGTGAAGATCTGCAAATGGCAGGCGTTTCTGGCTGTGCCGCTAACGCCGGAATCAATAATCTGCTTGATACTACCGCCGCGAGCTATACCGATACCCTGTTCAATTTGGGTCAGGCGGTAGGTGGCTGGGAGTACATAGCCGCTGGCTCGACAACCGCCCCCGGCGATAGCAACACAATTTCCACGATTGAATCATCCGTGCCGACCGATTGGCACAATGGAGCCGCGAGTAATTCTGACCTGCATGGAACCCTGGACAATAAAATATTCAAGGCAAGTGACGTACTGGTGGTAAAAAGTACCGAGCCGGCTCTGGATCTTACCAATGCCACAGCGTTCACCTTCCCTACTACAACTACTAGTTTTTCCATCGATGGCTACCTTGATTCTGATGATGGTAGTAGTGATGAGGGATGGATTGTGGTGATCTCTGATTGTGTAGGCGCCGATCTGTTTCAGAACTGTTCTACGACACCCGGCCTGGTCCAGCGCAACGGCTGCGCGTTACTAGCACCCCCAATAAGCCCGGCAAATTCAGCCAGTGGTTTTGGGCATCAATACGAAGTCCTTCAGGGTGGAGAAGATGCCACAATCTCGGCGATATCCGTGAATGTCTACTATGTCGGAGCCGGGCAGGATAATGCACCCACCCTGTATCGTAAGGACTATAGCACAGGCGTGCCGTCAAATGCCGAGCCGCTGGTCGAGGGAGTTGAGTCGATGCAGGTTCTCTATGGCGTTGATACCAGTAGTGATTCGGTGCCCAATAAATACGTGACCGCTGCGGGATTAACCGGTACAAATGCAGACAATGTTGTCAGTGTCCGAATCAGTTTATTGCTCCGTAGTATTGGTGAAATTGAGGAAGTAGATTCCAGCGACAGTTTGCTGATGGCCGAAGCCCTGATCAATAGCGGACCTGATCGATATTTACGTAAAACCGTATCGACCACCGTGCAACTTCGGAATCGAGGGATATAGCGCTAATGTTGGCAATGAAATATTCGCGCTCGAATATGGGTAGATCCCAGCGGGGTGCAGTACTGATTGTCAGTCTGGTTATTCTACTGGTGTTGACCATTCTGGGTGTGTCGGCAATGCGCGGGTCTGCACTGGAGGGAAGAATAGCTTCAAATTATCGTCTTGAGCAGTTGATCACGCAGGCGGCAGAAGCTGCACTACTTGAAGGCGAGCGTTTGATAGAGAGCCTGGATGTAAAGTCTCTGGTTTCAGATACCTGTACCAACGGTTACTGCACAAGTCGTAAAACAGACCCTGGTTATGCTGCCAGTATTGGTAAATCCTGTGCGGATGCAGCTCATTTGGAAGACCGTTGGGCGCTAGCAAATGGCTGCAATGGCAATCTTGACGTATGGAATACTGTGAACCGTAGCATCACCTATTCGTCCAGTAATCTTGAGCTCACCTCGCAGGTAAAGGCGAAATACATTGTTGAATATCTTGGGCTGGTGGGAGCTGCCGCCGATTGTAGCCCGGCACCGATTCCACCCTGCCCGGGGATGTATCGCGTCACCACATTGGCATCGGACCTCTCCGATAAAGGCCGAATATTGATTCAAACAACTTATCAAAAATAGGATAGCTAGCATGAAAAGGATTGACATGAGTTGCACTAAATTGTGTAGGGTCTCATTTTTTCTGATGTCGGCAGCAGGATTGTTGGCACCTCAATCTTTTGCGGACACTATTCCACCAGCGCTGGTAACAGCCGATGACTTTGTATCGGAGCCGCTCTGGCATACCGGCACCCTGCAAGCCACCCTTGTCTCTAACCAGGGCTCAACTATTCACACCAGTTACCAGTCCAGTTACGAAAAGCAGTTAACGGCTAACGGAAAAACTGTAGTCTGGCCTGGAGCAATGTATGCACTTTTTGTGGATGAGCATGGTCGGCTTCGTGAAGATAGTGATGGAGATGCTCAGCTGGATGGGGCGGCGAACTGTAGCGGAGATTTGGCTGTAGAGCTTTCATTTTCGCAAAGTGAAGGGGTGACATTTAAACGGTCAAATGGATCATCCTGTGCCGTGACGGGAGCTGATAAACCAATTGGTCAGCTGCAACCTATCTGGGATGCGCAGACACAACTGTCCCATATTAATCCAGACCAGCAACGAGGATACAGTAGTGAAATTAATGGCACAGCAACCGGCGGTCGTTATATTTTTAGCGCAATAAATGGCGCGAAAGTCGATTTTGACAGCGGTGCTATCAATGGAAGTAACTACCGCTACCTTAATGTTGGCAGTGAAATTGAAGCTGATGCTATCGTTGATTTCATCCGCGGCAAAGAGGGAATTACCGGGTTCAGAAATCGAACCATTGATGGTGAGCCACTGAGATTAGGCGATATTGTAAATTCGATTCCGTTAGTGGTCGATGGACCCGTGGCGGGCTATGACGTTCGTTACAACGACGCAAGCTACACCGCGTTTAAAACCAAATATGCGGATCGACGACGAATGGTATATGTGGGTGCAAATGATGGCCTGTTACATGCCTTCAATGGCGGATTTTGGTCTTCTGAAGAGCAGGAATTTAAATTAGCGACCGGTGCCAATGAAACTGCGCACCCCCTTGGTTCTGAAATATGGGCTTATGCACCGGAAAACCTGCTTCCACATTTGAAGTGGTTAACAGCTACTGATTATTCGCATGTGTACTATGTAGATGGTGCCCCACAGGCATTTGACGTCAATATTTTTCCATCTGATGAGGTCCATCCAAATGGGTGGGGCACTATCCTGGTGGTCGCAATGCGCCTGGGTGGAGGGGATGTTCAGGTAGATGGCATCACTGCTACATTCAGCTCTGCCTATATCATTCTTGATATTACTGATCCGGAATCAGCGCCTGAAATTATTGCTGAAGTGACGGACGATAATCTGGATTTTACTACTAGCAAACCAGCGCTAATGAAAAAACGTGTGCCGGGTCAGGGGAATGACTGGTTTCATCCATCAACCAATGAATGGCAACTGGTGTTTGGTTCTGGGCCAGATGATCTCGAGCATGTCGCTTCCAGAAAATCCAGTTATAGCCTGTTTCAGTATGATCTGGTTTCCAACACCCTTTCGGAAACCGCTGTTTCCGATTCGAGCCGGTATGTGGGAGCGTTAAACAGTACTGACTGGGATGATGATTTTCAGGATGACATGCTTTATTTTGGAACGGTCAAGAACCTGATGAGTGGTTCTTCCCGTGTCGAGCTCAGTGGTGAATTGAAACGGGCTGAGCCTGGAACTAGCCTGAATATTTCCACCGTTCTGGACGCGAACCAACCGATCTATAGTCAACCGATCACTGTGACCGACGATAAAGGCGCATATTGGGTATATGTAGGTGCGGGAATATTGTCTAACGATATTGATGTATCTTCTCTGGCTGACCGGTTTTTTTATGGCATCAAGGAGCCTGTTTCTAGCGGTAGCCTCTCCCTGGATCCAGTTTCTCTTTCTGATCTCGTAGATGTAACCGATGTACAGGTATTTAAAGACGGTAGCCTGGTTAACGCGCCCACTTTTTCCTACGGTACTGATCCGAGCTATACCCCCACAACATTTGACGAGCTATTGGTTGGGATTGAGGGTAACTCGGGTTGGTTGATCGACCTAGATAAGCCGGGCGAACCAACGGGTACGCCCGGTACTCGGGTTCTAACGCCCGCGCAGCAGCTGGGTTCAACGATATTTTTCAGTGCCTATGAACCAGAGGTAGGCAAGACGGGTAGCGGCACCTTGTTTGCGATTAACTACAAAACCGGTACTGCGGATGCCTCAAGTATACTGGGGCAAAACTCGGCCATTATGAATAATGCTCAACCACTCTCGAGTTCATCGATCGATGTTGGAGAAGGCCGGAGCCTGGAACTTACGTTTATTCTTGCACCTGGCGATGTACCTGCTGTTCTGATACCCACCTCTGTAGGAGGATTGTCAGTTCATTACCTTACTATGCCGGTGATTGCTGGTGGGCGTAAGTCATGGCGGATTTTGCCTCTTTGAACGGTTCGTGCAGTATTGGTTTGCTAGCCTGTATATGAGGCCCTGGCCAGAAAATTGCGCGATTGGTTCACATTTCTTGCTGCTGCATATTGCGTGAACCTACACGGCCGTTTATTGAGTAGCTATACTATAGGTTCCATATAAGGCATTGAGACCTAAGCATAACTACTGCGCTTTTTCGCTAATTTTTCCTCGCCTCAAGCGCCTACTTTTGGTGTCTTGCCTGCGCTCGCTACGTTATACAGAGGTCTCGCATTGAGTAAATCATATGAATCATTTTAATAGTCGGCGTTCTATCGGTGGCTTTTCACTGATTGAATTGTTGATCGTGGTTGCGGTTATTGCACTGCTTGGGTCAATCGCATTTCCTGCATATCAGGAGAGCATTCAAAAATCGCGTCGCTCTGATGCAAAAATAGCACTGGTTCAGGCTGCTGCATCAGAAGAAAGATGGTTTACAGGTAACAATGCCTATACATCCAGCGCAACTAACATCGGTGGCCTGTTTTCCCCAGAGGGGTATTATGACGTTTCTGTGATTGCCGGGACCCTTACCTATACGATTACGGTAACGGCGAACGGCTCTCAGCTAGACGATACAGACTGCAAAACTTTTTCCATCACTCAAACCGGGCTTAAGAGCTCGACCGATAGTGGTGGTTCCGCAAGTTCAGAGTGCTGGTAACTGTCCCGGAAAATACCACGGTAGTTGCTTTTTGTAAGCCTGAATCGTTTAGGGTGAAGGCTCTGCATTGAGCTATCGAAAGTAGTCACACGGAACGCTCTCAACTGCTTACAATGTATAGTGCTCGATTGAAGCGCTAATCGGTATAATGCACCCTTTTTAAAGAGTTCAATTCCACAGTGACCGATTTTTTGGTAATTGGCGGGGGCATCATGGGCATGCTCAGTAGTTATGCCCTGACTCAAAAAGGTTATTCAGTCCAGTTGCTCGAAAGTCAGCAGTGTGGTCGGGAGGCATCCTGGGCTGGCGGCGGTATCGTTTCGCCCCTGAACCCATGGAACTACCCTGCTTCCATCAGCAGGCTCACCCAATTTTCACAGCAACTGTATCCCGATCTAGTCAATCAACTTACCGACCAAACCGGTATAGATCCGGAACTGTATTCAACCGGAATGTTGACTTGCCAGCCCGCGATTGAAGGAGGCTCAAACAGCAGCACCATCGATCAAGCGGTAGATTGGGCCAATCAGTACGATATTGAGCTGGAAATTCTGGATCAATATGCCATTGGTCAACTACAACCTGATTTAACATCCGCCATTTCACAAGGTTTATGGATGCCGGCGGTGTCCAATATTCGTAACCCAAGGTTGCTAAAAGCGCTTAAAAAGGCGATTTCTCAGGAACCACTGATTTCTATCCAGGAAAACTGCCCGGTTGTTGAGTTGCTGCTAGAAGGGGAAAAAGTACAGGGAGCGGCGACTAAAGCCGGAAATTTTTATGCGGGGAATACCCTCGTTACCTCGGGCGCGTGGAGCCAACAACTATTAGGTAAAGCGGCGGCAGAAAGATCAATTTGGCCTATTAGAGGCCAAATGCTGCTTTATAAGCCTGGGCCAAAACTACTAAATACTATTGTACTCTCGGGTAACCAATACCTGATTCCTCGTAAAGATGGGCATATTCTAGTGGGTAGTACATTGGAAGATGTCGGTTTCGACAATACAACCACTGAGCAAGCCTATGTGGAGTTGAAAGCCTTTGCGGAGTCAATGTTGCCGGCACTGGCTGACTATCCGGTTATTCAACAATGGGCGGGATTACGCCCTGCCAGTCCCGATGGCATTCCACATATCGGTCCGGTTGCCAATTACGAAAACCTGTTCATCAATGCCGGCCATTTTCGCAATGGGGTGGTATTGGCTCCGGGCAGTGTGCAGGTTTTGATAGAGCAGATGTTAGGGGAGCCGACCTCCCTCGACTGTACGGCCTATCAATCCATTTCTCGTTAATCTCTGTTTCGGTTAATCTGAATCAGGTTGATCAAGCCCAAGTTTCTGTAGACGGTAACGTAGCGCCCGAAAGCTGATGCCCAGTTTCTTTGCCGCTGCGGTGCGGTTCCAGCGAGTCTCATCCAGCGCTTTTAGAATGGCGCTCTTTTCAATATCGGCCAGATAATCCTCAAGGGATGCGGAGGGCTGCTCACTATCGAAGGGCTCAACCGGTTCAGATGACGCAGCAATAGTGTCTTGCGAGGCGCTGTTATTGCTTTGGACTGTTCCGCTTAAATTGAGATCAGCAAGTTCAATTTGCGAGCCTTCGCAAAGGGCGAAGGCTCGTTCCAGAATATTTTCCAGTTCCCGTACGTTGCCGGGGAAAGAGTGGCTTTTTAGTCCATTGAGCGCCTGCTTACTTAGGCTTGCCGCAGGGAGCTGGTATTCCTCTGCAATTTTTTGCAGTAATACGGTTGCCAGTTCCGGGATGTCGCCAGCTCTCTCCCGGAGGCTGGGCACCTGTACTTCAATCACGTTGATACGATAGTAGAGATCTTCCCGGAACTCGTTATTTTCAACCTGTTGCAGCAGGTTTTTATGGGTAGCGCTCAGTATCCGCACATTGACCGGCACTTCTGCCTGCGCGCCAATCGGTCGAACAGATTTTTCCTGTATCGCTCTGAGCAATTTGACCTGCATACTGAGGGGTAGATCAGCAATCTCATCAAGGAAAAGCGTGCCATTTTCAGCAGCCTGAAATAGCCCTGGCTTATCAGCTGTTGCACCGCTGAAACTGCCCTTTATATAACCAAAAAACTCACTTTCCATTAAGTCTGTGGGAATGGCCGCACAGTTGACGGGTATGAATGGTCCTTCCGCGCGAGGGCCAAGCTGGTGAATAAGTCGCGCGACGCGTTCTTTACCCGAACCCGATTCACCCTGAATGTAGATAGGTGCCTGACTACGGGCAAGCTTGTGAATACGCTGGCGTAATGCCAGCATGATCGGTGTTTTTCCCAGAAATTCAGATTGTTGCGCTGCGATATTTTCTACCGGTGCAGCGTCGAGCTTAAGTGCTTTTTCAACCAGTTCACGGAGCTGGACAAGATCTACTGGCTTGGATAGAAAATCAAATGCACCAGCTTTAAGTGCATCAATTGCGGTTTCGACACTGCCGAAAGCAGTGATCATCGCAGTTGGTAGACTTGGATAATCTTGCTGAATGAGCTTCACCAGCTCCAGGCCATCACCATCGGGCAGGCGCATATCGGTCAGGCAGAGTTGATACTGGGTGCTGGCGAGCTTTTGTTTGGCGGTCGCTACACAGTCGGCGCTATCCACCTCTAACCCCATTCGGGTCAGGGTGATTTCGAGAAGTGCTCGTATATCCGGTTCATCATCAATGACCAGAACTTTTTTTGCTGTCTGGGTATTCAAAATTTAGTGGGTTATCCGTTGAGGATGACTAAAGGTCAGTTTAAAACAGGCTCCGCCTGAGTCTGAATCAATCAGGTCTAGCTGCGCCTGGTTGGCCTGGGCTAACTCCCGGGAGATATACAGGCCAAGCCCGGTACCGCTTCTTTCCGTAGTATAAAACGGCTCGAACAGGTTTTCCCGATGATCCGGGCTAACGCCCGATCCCTGATCTTGCACCAGAAGGTAGGGCCGTTCCTGCTCAGTATAGTTGCCTATAATAACCTTGAGCGTGGATAGGCCAGTGTGCTGTTTGCTGTAGCGAAGTCCGTTGTCAAACAGGTTGGTCAGCACTTGCATTAGCTGCCCTCGGTCAAAGCGCACAATACAGTCCGGCTCTTCGTTACCAAAAGTGATCTCGGCATCGGGCTGGGTTTCTCTATATCGACTGATAAACCCTGCCAGCCACGATACCAGTTCAATCGGCTCTGGCTCTGATGGTTTGCCGCGGGAAAGCTGCAATATGTTTTCAATAATATCATTTGCGCGCACGCTATGGGTTTGCGCTATGTTGACCAGTTTTTGATCCGCATCGGATAGATCAGGTGATTCATAGAGTAACTGTGCGGCATGGCTAATCGCTCCAAGAGGGTTTCTGATCTCATGGGCGATACTGGCGGTCAGGTTTCCTAACGATGCCAGTTTCAAATGCTGGGCTCGTTGTGCGATCTGTGAATGATCCTCAAGAAATACCAGTGTCTCATCATTATTGAGATGGCCAAGGGTTGTAAAGTTAACCTGAATCTCCGGTCCTGCCCCGCCTGCCTTAAACAGCTCAGGCCGGGTGTCGGGTTGGTCGCGCCAGCGAATGAGCCTCTCCGAGAGTTCGGGTATTGGTTCCGGGGTATTGAGTTCAGGATCGGTTTCATCCAGTCCATCGGAATAGATCAAGTTACGTGCGGAACGATTCATCATTCTGATATGGTCATCCCCATCCAGCACCATAATACCTGTCAACATCCGTTGAATAATAAGCTCATTTAACTGTTGTAGTTCATTCAGCTCCTTTGCCTGTTGATCGGTCAATTGGGCGCTGGAGCGAAGTCTGCGTGCCAGATACTGGGTCGACAGTGATACAGTAAAGTAAATAACGCCGTGCAAGCCGGCCTGAAAGTAGAGGCGTTGCTCATCGTTATTCGACAGCGAGAGATAGGCCTCGTTACCAAGCACCAGGATCGAAGCTGCGGCTGGAAATAATAGCCCGGTTGCTCCGGGGATTAGAATATTGCCAGCCGCCAGGTTTACAATCAGCAAAATACCCAGGCCACTGGTGATGCCATCGCTGGCGAGCATCATGATGGCGATTGCGATGATATCGACAAGCACTACAGAATATAGCCAGCCCAGCTGCAATCTACCGCCACCGGTAAAGATTGGAAAACTGGTGATCAAGGTAATGCCCAGATAAATAGTGGCACAATAGAGGTAAAGGTTTGGATAGAGTCCGCCAACAGGTGTGTTTTCATCCACCCCGAAGCCTAACAGAAGCAGGCTGATGGCACTGATGACACGATAGTAGCTGTATACCTTGAACAGCGTGGCGGTGCGGGTATCCAGTATCGGGGACTGGAATGGAACCGGGTCAGGTGGACCTGCAGCCTCGTTTATGTGGGGTTTTTCGGTGCGCACTGATTTACTTGTTGGATAATTGTTGATGTTGTTCCGAGCAGAAGAATACCTTGCCCTCCTGGATTGCTTCAGATTTTGGCAGGTGGAGTCCACACTGCTCACAGGGCACTATCAGCTCCGCATCTGAATCAGCTGCTTTTTTTTGTATTGGCGACTGTGTCGATGGTGAGTCTGGAGCACCTTTACCCCGTTTTAGTAGAAACAGCACAAGACCCACGATAGCGATCAAAAACAGAATACGTAGCAGCATTGTTGGTCCTATATTGATTGACGTCGATTACAGATATTCTGAGGAAATCATCCTCATATGACCCGAAAGTTTAACCCAAGAATTGATCGAGCTACGATCTGTTTTGATTCTCGAGCCATTTTTGACGAAAATAGCGCCCACTTTCCAAAAACAGATCAGTAAATAGATACCATGATCCACTCTCTTAATGTCGTGATGGCGCAACTCAACCCATTGGTTGGGGATATTCAGGCCAATACCCAGTTGGTAATAGACCAGTCGCTAAAGGCAGCAGCCGAGCTAAATGCCGATATCATCCTGTTCTCGGAGCTGATGTTGAGCGCATATCCGCCGGAAGATCTGTTGCTGCGACCAAGCATGGAACTTCGTATTAGTGATGGGCTGAATCGAATTCGACAGTTCAGTAAAGAAACTGCCGCGGTTCGTGACCTCTATATCGTGCTCGGTTATCCATCGGTACAGGGCGAACATATCTACAACATGGCCGGGGTTATCCATCAGGGCGAGCTGATCGCCGAATACGCCAAACAATGCCTGCCCAATTATCAGGTGTTTGATGAAAAGCGTTACTTTGATGCGGGCACTGAGGCCTGTGTATTTGATATCAATGGGTTACCGGTAGCGCTGACGATTTGCGAAGATATCTGGGAAGCGGGGCCAACCCAGCAGGCTGCAGATCAGGGTGCAAAATTGATGCTTAACCTGAACGCATCGCCCTTCCACGTCGGCAAGGCAGCGGAGCGTAAACAGCTGCTTTCCGAGCGTGCTTTGCAGTCGAATATGCCGATTATTTACAGCAACCAGATTGGTGGCCAGGATGAGCTGATCTTTGATGGCGGCAGCATGGCGGTGGATAGCGATGGCACCCTACGTACCTCTGCACCACTGTTTGAAGAGGGGCTGTACTTTGCGGAAGTCGAAGTCACCAGGTCGGCAGAAGCCAATACTATAAGCTGCCGAGTCAAACCCGGTGAAACTACAGCGGACCTATCAGAACATGCAGCGGCCTATCAGGCGCTGGTGCTGGGTGTGCGTGATTACGTCAATAAAAACGGTTTTCCCGGTATCGCGCTGGGCTTGTCCGGCGGTATCGATTCCGGCCTTACTGTAGCCATTGCAGTGGATGCGCTGGGTAAAGATCGGGTGCATGCAGTGATGATGCCGTTTAAATACACTTCGCAAATGAGCCTTGATGATGCCGCCGAGCAGGCTGAAATACTCGGCATAAAATACTCAGTGATCCCGATCGAGCCGATCTACAACACCTATATGGCTGCGCTGGAAGATGAATTTTCTGGCACAGAGCGGGATACCACAGAGGAAAACCTGCAGGCCCGCTGCAGGGGTGTGATCATGATGGCGATTTCGAACAAGAAACGCCTGATGGTGTTAACCACCGGTAATAAAAGTGAGATGGCGGTGGGTTATGCAACCCTGTACGGCGATATGGTCGGCGGCTACGGTGTACTTAAAGACACATACAAAACCCTGGTTTTCGAGCTATCGCGGTACCGCAATACGATTTCACCAGCAATCCCCGTGCGGGTGATCGAGCGGCCACCCTCAGCGGAATTAGCGCCGGATCAGAAAGATACCGATTCGTTGCCAGATTACGATGAGCTGGATCGGATGCTGGAGCTCTATATTGAGCATGATTACAGCGCCGATGCGATTGTAGCTGAGGGTTTCGATAAAGAGACGGTTTACCGTGTGGTGCGGCTAGTAGACCTGAACGAATACAAACGCCGCCAGGCCCCAATGGGTGCGCGAATTACGCCACGGGGGTTTGGTCGGGATCGACGTTATCCAACTACATCCGGTTGGGCGATTGCGGATAAGTGATTTTTCGGGTTAGTTGGCTGTTAAGCACCTAGAGGTCTGGTGTGCATAAAATTAAAATTGGTTGGCTCCTGTTTGGTTTTATTGCTCTAGCGCTTGGGATATGGGGTTATTCTAGCGGGACTGTTTTCGTCTATGGGAGAGTTAAAGGAATTTACGCTGTAACCAAAATCGATGATCGCGTGGTTTATTGGACATTTACAATGATGCACTTTCATAGCTTCTTTTTTTGCTTATTTGTATCTGTGAAAGAGTATTATCCAAGAAGGGTAAAAGAGCTTATGAGTTTTAATATGGCTAGTAGTCTTAGCATGTCTCAGGTGTGTTTCATTTTGTTCATTGTTGGCGTGTTCTTTGGCTCTAACTTTTATATTTCTCAGATCATTGCAAATGCTTAACTGCCTTAAATTTCAGCTCTTTAGGCATCGCAAAAACTATCGTCTCTTTAATACCATCAAGTTCCTGAGGTTCAGTGCCACCCTCTTGCTTAAGCCGATCAATGACCTGCTGGACCAATACCTCCGGAGCAGATGCCCCAGCAGTTACGCCAACGTTGCTGACATCCTTTAGCCAGTCAGGCTGAATCTCATCCGCGCTGTCAATCAAGTAGGCCGGCGTTCCCATCCGTTCGGATAGTTCACGTAAACGGTTGGAGTTGGAGCTGTTGGTTGAGCCTACCACCAGCAGTAGATCACATTCCCGCGCCATACCCTTTACCGCGTCCTGCCGGTTTTGGGTGGCAAAACAGATGTCGTCTTTTCTTGGGCCTTTGATCTGTGGGAATTTTTTGCGCAGCGCATCAATCACTCTCTGACTATCATCGACAGACAGGGTGGTTTGGGTGACGTAGGCCAGTGCGTCTGGTCGAGCAACCTCCAGCTTCGCAACATCCTCTTCATCTTCAACCAGGTGAATGGTGCCTCCGGCTGAATAGTCGAACTGCCCCATGGTGCCCTCAACTTCCGGGTGCCCCTCGTGCCCAATCAAAATACATTCAGTTCCGGATTTACTGAAATTCACTACTTCAAGGTGAACTTTGGTGACCAGCGGGCAGGTAGCATCGAATATTTTGAGATTTCGCGATTCAGCTTCATCACGAACAGCATTTGAAACACCGTGGGCGCTAAATATAACGATGCTTTCTTCCGGAACCTCATGTAACTCATCAATAAAACGAGCGCCGCGCTCCCGCAGCCTGTCAACTACAAAACGATTGTGAACCACTTCGTGACGTACGTAGATCGGTGCGCCAAAGATATCCAGCGCACGATTAACGATATCAATCGCCCGATCTACTCCGGCGCAGAAACCGCGTGGGTTGGCGAGTTGGATCTCAAATTTACTCACAGGGTTATTCCGGCCTCGGCTGGGTGATTTTATCGACCCGCGCTTTAAACATCAGATTCTGGCCCGCTAGCGGATGGTTAAAATCCACCGTGACGGTATCCCCTTCCATGTTGAGAATGACACCGGGCAGTTCGCTGTTGGCAGCATCTGCAAAGGAGATCATCAGGCCAACTTCAAGGCCTATGCCTTTGTCGAACTGATCTCGGTTGAACTCACGGATATTAGCATCACGGGATTCGCCAAAGGCTTTTTCGCAGGGCACCATCACTTCGATTTCCTGCCCAACGATCAGCCCGATTAGCTGCTCTTCAAAACCATCGGGCATGGTGCATTCACCAATAATCAGCTCTGCAGCTTTCTTATCAAAATTGGAGTCGACCAGCTGGCCATCTTCCATCGTCAGGGAAAAATTGATCGCGACCTTGGTTCCCCTGTTTACTGTCTGCTCACTCATGATTTACCTGCCTGGGGGTTTTTGATCATATCGACAATTAGAAAAAATGCGCCAACCGTAATGGCGGAGTCCGCTACGTTAAATGCCGGAAAGCTGTATTGAACGTAATAAAAAAGAAGGAAATCAACCACATAGCCATAGGCTACACGGTCGTATAGATTGCCGAGTGCGCCACCTAAAACCAGTGATAAACCAAGTGCTTGGATTTTTTGACGGCTTTCAAGGCGGTATATCCAGACGGCTAATACCAGGCTGACCACCGATGAAATACTGACAAAAAAGATCCGTTGCCAACCGCCCGCATCGCTTAAAAAGCTGAATGCCGCGCCGGAATTATGCGCCCTGACGAGATCAAAGAAGGGTAAAACCATCACTCGATCATATAGATCGAAGCGGTTCATAATCAGATGTTTGGTAACCTGATCCGCGACAATCACAAAAATGGATAGCCCGTACCAGGCCACCAGGGATCGTTTTGAGTTGTTCAATTTGGTGCTAGTCATCAGTGATCAGTTAATGGCGGTTAAGCAAACGAACGGGTTTCCCCGTCACCTTCAATGTTTTCAACACAGCGGGAGCAGATATCCGGATGCTCGCTATGGCTGCCCACATCTTCACGGTGATGCCAGCAACGCTCGCATTTGGTTTCGTTAGATGGCAATACTTCGAGCTTGAAGCACTCGATTTGCGTATCGCGAATGCTGGAATTTGATACATCGGCCTGTTCCAGTTCAACCACTGTCGCAGCGGATGTGATCAGCACAAAACGCAGCTCATCTCCAAGTTTATCCAATTGGGCTTTTAGTGCGGGTTCGCAATATAAGCGTACTTCAGCACTCAGCGGTGAACCAATCACCCCTTCGGTTCTTTGTACTTCAAGTTCACGGTTTACCGCGGTTTTAACCTGATACAGGGTTTCCCAAAATTCCTGATTGAGATCCGATTTGGCATCCAGCGCAAACAGGCCGGTGTACCACTGATCGAGCTGAACCGAATCAACCCGGGAGCCGGGGATATGTTGCCAGAGCTCGTCGGCGGTGAAGGAGATAATCGGCGCTAACCAGCGCACCATTGCTTCAATGATGTGATGCAATGCGGTCTGTGCTGAACGCCTTGGTAGGCCGTCTTCAGCGCTGGTGTACTGGCGATCTTTAATAATATCGAGATAGAAGCCACCGAGATCATTGACGCAGAAGTTGTGAATTTTCTGGTAGATCTGATGGAAATTATATAACTCGTAGGCCTCCAGAATTTCATCTTGAAGCTGCAGCGTACGATCAACCGCCCAGCGATCCAGCGCAATCATATCTTCGGGAGCAACGCCGTTCTCTACCGGATCAAAACCGTTCAGGTTGGAGAGCAAGAATCGGCATGTATTTCGGATGCGACGGTAGGAATCGGATGTGCGATCCAAAATTTCATCGGATACCGACATCTCGCCCCGGTAATCCGTAGCGGCGACCCACAAACGCAGCGCATCCGCGCCCAATCGGTTCACAACTTTTTGCGGTGACATCACATTGCCGAGGGACTTCGACATTTTGTGACCCTTGGCATCCACGGTAAATCCATGGGTTAAAGCAGTTTTGTAGGGTGCGACATTGTTGATAGCGACGCTGGTCAGCAACGATGACTGGAACCAGCCTCGATGTTGGTCAGAACCCTCAAGATACAGATCTGCGGGGAAAGTAAGCTGGTCGCGCTGGTTCAGTACCGCAGCGTGGGTCACGCCGGAATCAAACCAGACATCCAGTGTGTCGGTAACTTTGTTGTAGTCCTCGGCCTGGTCGCCCAATAGCTCCTGAGGCTCTAACGCAAACCAGGCTTCAATACCTTGCTGTTCAATTTTTTGCGCAACCTGTTCGATTAGCTCGCTGGTCTGGGGATGCAGCTCACCGGTCTGTTTGTGCAGGAATAGCGTGATCGGCACGCCCCATGAACGTTGTCGGGAGATACACCAGTCGGGACGGCTGGTTAGCATCGATTCGATTCGTGCTTTGCCCCAGTCCGGTAGCCATTCCACCTGATTGACCTGCTCCAGTGCCTGATCCAGTAGTCCGTTCTGGCTCATGCTGATAAACCATTGGGCGGTGGCGCGGAAAATAATTGGGGACTTGTGGCGCCAGCAGTGCGGGTAGCTGTGGGAATAATTTTCGTGATGGAACAGGCTGCCTGTTTCCGTCATTTTTTCGATTACCGCATCGTTGCCTTTGAATACCCGCAGGCCTTCAAAAAATTCGGTTCCGGGTAAAAATACACCGTTTTCACCAACCGGGTTATAGACCTCAAGCCCGTAACGATTGCCGACGATATAATCGTCCAGACCGTGTCCCGGTGCGGTATGTACTGCTCCAGTACCCGCTTCGATAGTGACGTGATCGCCAAGAATGACAGGCACCTGACGTGAATAGAATGGGTGTTGTAAGAGTTGATGCTCTAGCGCTTGGCCTTTGCAACTGCCCAGTACGTTAGATTGTTCAATACCCGAGCGCTCGAATAGTGACTCCGCCAGCGCAGCGGCGATAAGGATCGTTTCCGGCCCTTGTTCGGTAGTGACAGTAATGAGCTGATAATCCAGCTCCGGATTCAAACAAACCGCCTGGTTGGCGGGTAAAGTCCAGGGTGTAGTCGTCCAGATCAGTACCGACAGTGAGCCCTGAATATCGGTTTCCTTTAATCCAAATGGCGCCAAAAACTCGCTGATGTTGGCGACCGGAAAACGCACGTCAATTGCCGGAGAGACCTTATCTTCGTATTCGACTTCAGCTTCCGCCAACGCCGAACCACAATCGATACACCAGTGCACTGGTTTTGAGCCCTGATGCAAGTGACCTTTTTCGACGATGTTACCGAGAGATCGAACCACGTTGGCTTCAAAATCAAAGCTCATGGTTTGGTAGGGGTTATCCCACTCGCCCAGAATACCAAGCCGAATAAAGTCTTTACGTTGGCCATCTACCTGCTTTTGCGCGTAGGTACGGCAGGCTTCTCGGAATTTGGCAGGTTCGACTTTTACGCCGGCTTTGCCGATCTTCTTTTCGACATTCAATTCGATAGGCAGGCCGTGGCAATCCCAGCCCGGTACATAGGGCGCATCAAAACCGCTGAGGGTTTTTGATTTGATGATGATGTCCTTGAGGATTTTGTTGACCGCATGACCGATATGAATCTCGCCGTTGGCGTAGGGAGGGCCATCATGCAGGATGAATTTTTTACGGCCCTTGCTGTTTTCCCTGATTTTTCCGTACAGATCTTGCTGTTGCCAGCTCTCTAGCCATTTTGGCTCACGCTGGGACAGGTTGGCTTTCATCGGGAAAGCGGTTTTTGGTAGATTCAGGGTTGCTTTGTAATCACTCATGGCTTTTGAAAATGGTCTCTGACTTCGGTCAAATTGATGTTCGGTTTAGATTAAAAAATGTGGGTGTACTGGTTGCTAGCTGGGATTGGTTAGAGTTCAGCATTCTCTGCAAAGTACTGCCGGCCAATCACAAGGTCACTCTCCATCGCTGCCTTTAACTCGGGCAAGGAATCAAACTTCTCTTCATCCCGGATTTTTTGCTGGAACTGAACCGTCACGAAATCACCGTACAGTGTTTCATTGAAATCAAACAGGTGTACCTCGAGCAGGGGATGTTTTCCTGCAACGGTTGGTCTGTTGCCAATGTTAGCGACACCGGGAAGCCAACGCCCCTGGTGTTGGAGTTTAACAATATAGACCCCCTCCAGTGTTGGGCGAAGCCCTGCCATACCTATATTGGCAGTGGGTACTCCGAGTGTGCGGCCTAGTTGTTGCCCGTGACAAATTTTTCCTGAAATAGTAAAAGGTCGACCGAGAAGGGTTTCAGCCAGAGCAAAGTCTGCATTGGCCAGTGCTGCTCGAATGCGGGTACTGCTAACGCGCTCGCCATCCAGTAAAAAGGTATCGGTTGGTGTTATCCCAAAGCCATGTTTTTGGCCTTCGGACCGCATCAGTTCAAAGTCGCCGCTACGCTTGTGACCAAATCGAAAATCATCACCGACAATCATATGCTTAACGTTAAGGCCATCCACTAAAATATGCTGAATGAAGTCCAGGCCATTTAGCTGACTCAGGTTTTGATCAAAACGAAGGCAGAGCACTTTATCGATATTTTGAGCTTCGAGTAATCTGAGCTTCTCGCGGAACCGGCTGATCCGTGGCGGTGCAATTCTTGGTTCCATATCTGCCGGGGTAGATCTGGAAAAAAACTCCATCGGTTGGGGTTCAAACACCATTGCTACCGAGGGCAGTTGTAGCTGTTTTGATTTCTCCAGCAGCTGACGAATTACAGCCTGATGCCCCAAATGCACGCCATCGAAATTTCCAATGGTGGCAACGCAGCCACGCTGGTTCTCGGGAATATTATAGTGGCCGCGGATGAGTTCCATGGGGTTGGAAAGAGTGCTCTGACAAAAGGCCAGATTATATATCAGCTGTGAATGATTCGGTGTCGCTTTGGGCTGATTTTGGTGAAATTAGGTGCAAATAGTTACACAGGAAGTGGAGATGTCAGAATTTTACAGGTGATGGCGCAAGAACAGGTTCGTAAACCTCAATCACCATCAAGCAATTTGTATAACAATTTCTTCACTTCATCGGGAGCGAAGGGTTTACCCACGATGGCATCAACACCGGACTGGGCGACATGGCTAAGATGTGTCTCACCCGCATCAGAGGAAACCATAAGGACTGGAATGTGCGCGTGTTGGGAAGAGTTACGGATATATTCGGCCAGTTCTGCACCGTTTACCTCGGGCATATTGTAATCGGTGACTACCAGATCAAAGTTCTCATTTTCAAGAATAGAGATTGCTTTTGAGCCGTCATTCGCGTTGGTCATATGCACAACACCCAGGCCTGAAAGCACCCGGTTAATCATTTTCAGTGCCAGCGGACTGTCATCCACAACCAGTACACGTAACGATTGCACATCGTAATGTTCCAGGTTGATCTCCTCCTCACTGAGAAGGTCGATGGTTGCGTCTATCGCTGTATGAAGATTGGCGATGGTAAAAGGCTTGGGCAGTATTGCGACAACCCCTGACTGCTTAAACTCCTCAAGTTGAGCGCGCCGGGTTTCACTGGATATCAGCATAAACGGAATATTCTGGAGCTTGTCATCAGTACGAATCTCCTTAAGCAGCTCAAGGCTGGTGCCATCATCAAAATAGAGAGAGCTGACAATCAGATCTGGTTGATAGAAATCAAGTTTGGCCAGCGCATCTGATTTGCTTGAGGCTATATCGATGTTGTCTACATTCTCGCTCTCAAAGGAGCTGATGATCATCTTGCGCTGTGTAGGCGAAGGCTCAATCAGCAGGATAGATAACTCACTGGGTGAAAAGTCTGACATCTAAAATGGACTCTGCGTAATTTTTCGTGGAAACACGAGACACCTAATTGGTGTTTTTCAGGTGGCGTCTGAAAATAAGTCTAGCAGGCAGAAAAATTTAGGAAGGTAAAATGGAAAAATCGCTGTATCGGATATGCGTTTTAGTTGCTGTATGCGAAAACGACAGAGCCTGAAGTCCATATGATTCAGGGGTTGGTGTCGTTATCAGGACATGCGAAGGGGGGATTTGGTGGGCCTACTTGGACTCGAACCAAGGACCAATGGATTATGAGTCCACTGCTCTAACCAACTGAGCTATAGGCCCTAAAAAGGGATGCTTATTATACTGAGACCGCTGCGTGAATGCTATTCGGTAGCACGCAGCGATCTGATGAGTCGGTTACTCGTCGAGGAAGCTCTTGAGGTTTTCTGAGCGTGACGGATGGCGTAACTTCCGGAGTGCCTTGGCTTCAATCTGACGGATACGTTCACGGGTCACATCAAACTGTTTGCCCACTTCTTCGAGGGTGTGATCGGTATTCATATCGATACCAAAACGCATTCTTAAAACCTTGGCTTCCCGTGCAGTCAGTCCTGACAGTACGTTGAGTGTGGCTTCTTTCAAGCCCTCAACCGTTGCGGAATCAACTGGTGAATCAATATTCACATCTTCGATAAAATCGCCGAGGTGCGAATCTTCATCGTCCCCGATAGGGGTTTCCATTGAAATGGGCTCTTTAGCGATTTTCAGTACTTTGCGGATCTTCTCTTCAGGAATCTCCATACGCTCGCTTAATTCTTCCGGAGTCGGCTCTCGACCTACTTCCTGAAGCATCTGGCGAGAGATGCGATTAAGTTTGTTGATGGTCTCAATCATGTGTACCGGAATACGAATGGTGCGGGCCTGATCGGCAATAGAGCGGGTGATCGCCTGGCGGATCCACCAGGTTGCGTAGGTAGAAAATTTGTAGCCACGACGGTATTCAAATTTGTCGACCGCTTTCATCAGGCCGATGTTGCCTTCCTGAATCAGGTCGAGGAATTGCAGGCCGCGGTTCGTGTATTTTTTAGCAATCGAGATCACCAGTCGAAGGTTGGCTTCAACCATTTCTTTTTTCGCGTAGCGTGAACGGGCATCGCCCAATGCCATTTTGCGGGCGATCTCTTTGATTTCACCGACGCTAATCGAATGGTTTTCTTCGAGCAGCTGGAGTTTGCTCTGTACTCGCTGGATGTCATCCTTGCAGCGGGCCATTCCGGCTGAGTAATCAACATTTTTATCAATCTGGGTCTCGACAAAAGCTGCGCTTGCTTCGTTGCCGGTAAACTCACGAATAAATTCACGGCGAGGCATGCCCGCTGAGCGAACGCAGATATTCATGATGTTGCGTTCGTGATCGCGTACACGTGTGGATACTGAGCGGAAACGTGCTGCCAGTGGGTCGAATCGACGTGGAATCAGTTTCAGGTACTTAAACAGATCGGCAAGTTTTTCGTACTCTGCGATCGTTTTGGGATCGGTGCGACCATTTTTTTCTACCGCTTTAGCGGTTTTGTTGTACTGCTTCCTGATAGCTGAGAAACGTTTCTCAGCTTCAACCGGATCGGGCCCGGTATCTTTTTCTTCATCATCATCTTTTGGCTGGCCAGCGGTTTTTTGCGCTGCGGATGGGACGTGTTCTACCGGGTTCAGGTAGCCGCTGATAATCTCATCAAGTCGACGTTCGCCTTTTTTATACTGGTCATATTCATCCAGTATCATGGAAACGGTTCCGGGGAAAAACGCCAAAGCCGCCAGCTGTGCCCGGATACCCTCTTCGATCCGCTTGGCGATTGCGATTTCACCTTCACGGGTTAGCAGCTCAACCGTACCCATTTCACGCATATACATACGTACGGGATCAGTTGTGCGGCCAATATCCGTTTCCACTGCGGCCAGTGCGGCTGTTGCTTCAGCTACCGCAATTTCATCGGTGGAGTCGTTGCCGTTCATGATCAGACTGTCCGCATCTGGAGCTGTTTCGCTCACTTTAATGCCCAGATCGTTGATCATCTGAATGATATCTTCGACCTGGTCGGGATCTGAAATACTTTCAGGCAAATGGTCGTTGACTTCGGCGTAGGTCAGATAGCCTTGCTCACGCCCACGGGCGATAAGTACCTTTAGTTGCGACTGTTGTGCAGCGGTAGAGGACATGCGTTTCCTATATGGTGTGCTGATCATTTGCTGCCAGAAAGAGAGCAGCCTACGGTATCGTACTTACTTTAAGTAGAATCTGTATTGGGTAGCTAAGACGAAAAATCAGTACGCCTGCCAATGGCTGTGACCTGAAGAGGAGGAACTGGTTCCGATCAGGGGCTATCGCTACGCCATTAATGAACCGGCTATTATAACCAATATAGTTAAATCGGCCAATCCATAATGTGATTCTTACCCCTGTCAATCATCTTTTTTTCATCTGACTATCATAATTGGGCGTTATAGCCACTTTACAAGGTTTTTTACGGAGCCTGTTGTAACTTTTGTTGCTAGATTTAGCGACGCTGTCTAACTGGTCACATGGTTTTATGGCAAAATAGACGGCTACGTTTTTAGTGCTCGTTGGTTACATATCAAGGTATTTTCATGTTGCCCAGTCCAAGAATGCTGTTTTTGTTTATTTTTCTGTTTTCCGCCGGCGCGTTACTCGCGGGTGTTTTTATTGAACATCACTACGAGCTGGAACCTTGTTCGATGTGCGTATTCCAGCGTGTAATGTTTATTGGTGCGGGCCTGGTTGCGCTGGCCGCCGCTATTCAGAATACGGGAGCTGTTGGTCGCCGGATCTACGCGGTACTACTCCTGTTAGTTGCTGATATGGGGGCAGCTCTGGCGATCCGGCAGCTATGGTTGCAGCAATTACCGCCGGAAGAGGTGCCCACCTGCCCACCAAACCTGGATTATATGCTGGACGTACTTCCTTTCACGGAAGTGTTGGCCATTGTGCTGAGTGGTGATGGGAACTGTGCAGAGGTAGCCTGGACGATGCTCGGGCTAAGTATTCCGGGCTGGTCTTTGATCTGCTTTGTGCTCATTGTGTCCGCCGGTATGGTTCAACTGGTTCGACGTTAGAGACCGCCTGTGCAAACGATGATCAAGAATTGGGGATCAAAGGCCATCGACCTTGTAGTCGGCATGGCTATATTGCTGCTGTTTCAATTTGCCGGACAATTCATCACCGATCTATTCTCACTGACGGTACCCGGGCCGGTAATCGGTATGTTATTGCTGTTCATTGGGCTGACCATCGTTAAAAAATCCCCACAGGCGTTGTCTAGCACCAGTGCGCTACTGATTAAGCATCTGTCACTTTTCTTTCTGCCAGCGGCAACCGGAATTTTTTATCTGGGTGCAACTATCAATCGGGAGTTACCGGCCATTACCTTGATTATGGTAGTAAGTACCGTGCTTGCGATGATCATTACCGCGCTCTGTATGCAGTGGTTGATCCGAGAAAAACCCCTTGAAGAAGATAGCACTGAAGGGCGAAATTGATGCCGCCACTCATTTCCACCTTGTTGACAGCTTTTACGCATCCATCTGCGATGCTCGTTACCATCGTTGGTTATCTAATCGGCCTGGTGATCTATAGGAAATCAGAACAAAAATCCTGGCTACACCCGGTTATTCTCGGGATATTCCCGATTATGCTATTTCTACAGGTTTTCAATCTGGATTATGCCGCTTACCGGCTTGATAGTTCACCCATACATTTTCTACTGGGTCCGGCCACCGTTGCGTTGGCGGTACCGCTTTATAATCAACTTCATCTGATTCGCCCTATTGCCAAAGCGATTCTGATTACATTAGTTGTTGGCGCTATCTCCGCATCGGCAATTGGTGTGTTGATGGCGTACCTGCTGGACTTACAGTTATCCATACTGCTAACTCTCTCGGCAAAATCGGTTACCACCCCTATTTCGATGGCAATTGCAGAATCGATTGGTGGTGTACCCATTTTGGCAGCGGGTATTGTGATTACGACCGGTGTGATCGGTGCTATTTTTGCACCCATGGTGTTCTCAATCTGCAAGGTCGACGATGACAGGGTACGCGGTTTCACGCTGGGGCTAAACGCTCATGGTGTAGGAACCGCCAGAGCCTTTGGATACGGTGAGCTAGCGGGTGCATTTTCGAGCCTGGCATTGAGTTTGACGGGAACTATCACTGCGATTTTTCTGCCGATAGTGGTCAGTCTTTGCAGCTAATATGAGACCTTTGCACGAGAGCCATTTTACTCCCATGCGGCGTCGCCTGGTGGTGCCTACTTTTGGTAAAAACGCACCCAAGACACTCGCTCCGCTCGTGGGGCAGGCTCTGCTCAATCGGTCATTTACACCTGTAAACTCCCTCTCTGTGCGCGTTTTTGCCTTGCCTGAGAGCAAAATCATCTCCCGTGCAAAGGTCTCAATATACCGGTGACGCACTGTATAATCGTAGAAACTGATCGTCATTATGCTGTAACTTTTTTGGAGTACGCTTGTCTCACGCTGCTTCAGCTATATGCCAGCGTTAATAATAGTCCCGCAGTAACTTGCTGTAACCACACAGGCCATTGATATGAACGACACCAAAGAATCCGTCAAAGATTACTACGGACAAACCCTGCAAAGTTCATCGGATCTAAAAACTGATGCCTGTGCCACCAGTACCGAAATACCGGATTACGTAAAACAGGCGATTGGCCAGCTCCACGATGAAGTGGTGACACGCTATTACGGTTGCGGGCTGATTGCACCGCAGTTGCTTGAAGGTAAACGCATTCTCGATCTGGGCAGCGGTTCCGGCCGAGATGTATACGTATTGTCAAAACTGGTTGGCGAGCAGGGTTACGTGGTTGGGGTCGATATGACCGATGAGCAGCTTGATGTTGCCAATCGTCATATTGATTATCACACTGAAAAATTCGGTTATAGCAAACCTAACGTCGAATTCCTCAAGGGCTACATCGAAAAGCTTGATGAGCTAGGCCTGGAAGACAACAGCTTCGATATCATCGTATCCAACTGCGTGATTAACCTGTCCCCCGATAAAGAAGCGGTATTACGCGAAGCTCATCGGCTGTTGAAGCCCGGTGGCGAGCTCTATTTTTCCGATGTCTATTCCGATAGACGCGTATCGCAGGATTTGGTCGATGACCCGGTTCTGTACGGTGAATGTCTGAGTGGCGCACTGTACTGGAACGATTTTCATAATTTGGCAAAAAAGACTGGTTTTGCCGATCCGCGTTTGGTTGAAGATCGCCCATTGGGTATCGATAATGCGGCTATCGAGAAGAAAATTGGCCATATCTCCTTCTTTTCTGCAACCTACCGACTGTTTAAGCTGGATCAGCTAGAACCCGCCTGTGAAGACTACGGCCAGGCAGTCATCTACCAAGGCACCATTGCCCACGCCGAAACAGCCGTGTTACTGGATAAACATCACTGGATCGAAACCGGTCGTGTTTTCCCGGTTTGCGGCAATACTTACAATATGCTGCATGAAACCCGCTTTGCGCCACACTTTGAATTTATCGGAAACTGGGACAACCATTTCGGTATTTTTGAAGGCTGCGGGACACTCTTGCCCTATGATGCGACGGTTGTAAGTGACGAAGATAGCGGGGGCGGCTGCTGTTGATTCATAGTCTGTAAAAGGCTTAGAGGTTTAACCAACTGAATTGATCAGGTATTATTGCGCGTTTTCTCATCAGCTGCCCCTGTCGGGTGGCTGAGCTTTTTGGAATTCGAAGAAACCGCATCATGCCCTCAGCACTAAAACAGAAGCTACAGCATTCGCAAGACCCAATCCTCGAGTTTGGTGCCAGCACCGTATTTATCGGTCGCAATGGCGGTAAATTCCCCTATGGAAACTCGGTTCTGGTACAGGGAAGTGAAGAATCCATCGTCATCGATCCCTCGAAAAGTTTTAAGAGCCACATCGGCGAGTTGCCTGAAATTGATCGTATAATCCTGAGTCACTGCCATCAGGACCATGTTGCCGGGGTTCATCTGTTCCCTGATGCAACCTGCCACGCCCATGAAAACGAGGTGTATGCAATACAGTCGATGGACGGTATCTGTGAATTGCACGGGGTGGTAGCGGATGAGCGTACTGAATTTGAAAGCAATGTGCTTGAGCATTTTAGTTTCAGCCCACGGCCGGATACGATCGGTTACAAAGACGGTGATATTTTTGATCTTGGCGGCGGCGTAACTATTGAAGTGGTTTTCACCCCCGGGCATACCCACGGACACAGCTGTTTGCTGGTTCGTGGCGAGCATCGTAAGGATGACCTGCTGTTCCTCGCGGATATCGAACTCTCCGGTTTCGGCCCCTATTATGGCGGCGTCAACTCCAGCCTTGAGCAGTTTGATCAATCGCTGGATCTGGTGCGTTCAATGGACATACCCTGGTTTTGCACTTTTCACCATCTCGGGGTTCTGGACAAAGAAGCGTTTCTAAAACGTTCCGCCCAGTACCAGGGCATGATTGGCTATCGAGAGAATAAATTGCGTGATTATATGTCTACGCCACGCACTATTGATCAGGCGGTCGAACATCGCATCATTTACCGCAAAACTGACGTAGGGCCATCCAATGATCGCAGTGAGCACTGGATGCTGACCCAGCATGTTGACCGAATGCTTAAAGCCGAACAGTTAAAAGAGGTTGAGCCAGGTCTGTATCAGGCTTGCTAGGAATCGGTCGGAGTGAAAGCTCTGGCTCAGTTTGCTAGAATACGGTGCGTCGGGCCTGGGTATAATAAAACTAACCGCTGGAACCCGACGACCAATTTGCTCGTTTCAAACCACGCTTTACCTCCATTTAGCTGCATGGTTCAGCCTTTTCGATACGAATAGCTGCAATCGATACGTAGACGAATCAGCGAGCAGATCTTTTTTTTGGTGGCTTCGTTCACCACCCCATTCAAATGGACAACACTGATGTATTACGGCTGGAAGCTGCTTGGTGCACTCGGCACCATCTATTTTTTATCTATAGGTACCGTCTTCTACGGCCTGGCAGTCACACTGCCCGAGATGACCGAAACCTTCGGTTGGGCACGTAGCGAAGTCGGACTGGGATTTTCCCTTGCAACCCTGTCTATGGGATTGTCCGGCCCAATAATCGCCTGGGTCATCGCAAAACGCGGTGTACGTTTTAGCATCATGCTGGGTGGTTTTGTCGCAGCTACCGGCGCGATCAACATGTTTTTCACCGAATCCCTTTTGCAGTTCTATGTCACGGCGCCACTGCTAGGTATCGGCATTGGCCTGCAAACGATTATCCCTGGCACACAGCTGGTCTCCAACTGGTTTAAACGGCGCAGAGCCATCGCCATTGCCCTGTTTATGGCGTCAGGTGGATTGGGTCGAGCCATCATCACGCCACTGTTTGCCTGGATCATTGAAACCACCGGCGACTGGAGGCTGGTTTGGTTGATTATGGCCGGCGGGACTTTGCTTGCGTCCTTTATTGCTTTCCTGATGGTGAGAAATAGCCCAGCGGATATGGGGCTTCTGGTCGATGGGGTAGATGATTCGGCTGAATCTGAGGATGAAAATAGCACTGTTCGGAAATCCAGGGTTTTTCAAACCGACGTAGACTGGACGGTTAAGGCTGCGGTAAAAACGCGCTCTTTCTGGATGCTGGTAGCTTGCTCGGCAACCGGGGTAATGGGCGGAACATTGATTAACAGTCAGGGCTTGTTACACCTGAGTGATATTGGTCTTGATAAAATTACTGCGGCTTCAGCGATTGGTTTGATTGGGTTTTTAAGTACCGGCGGGCGTTTGATCTCCGGTGCGCTTGGGGATTACATGGAGCCCAAATATATGATGGGGCTGGGTTTGTTTATGCTGGTGATAGGCATGGGGTTTCTGACCCAGGCGACCACACCCCTTGCAGTTTATGCATTTGCCTGTATTTTTGGTCTGGGCAACGGGCTGGCGGTGGTGACGACGCCGACCATTATGGCCAACTATTTTGGCAGTCAGCACTACGCATCGTTGTATGCAGTGCGGGGATTGATGACAACAGTTTTGTCCGCAATGGTTCCTGTGACCGCCGGTTTGGTATTTGACCGACTTCATTCCTACAACCTTGTGTTTATGGCTTACATCGGCCTTGCTTCGTTGGCGATCGTTCTGGTGATGTTCCTCAAACCGCCGGTTGCTATAGACAAACCAGCGGAAAGTTCTTAGAGACCTCTAATCCATTTTGAAAAAATGCTCGCGATAATGGCTTAGTTCGGCAATCGACTCCTGAATATCATCCAGTGCCTGATGGGTGTTTTTCTTGTGGAAGCCCTTCGCAACCTCAGGTCGCCAGCGCTTCGCCAGCTCTTTAATCGAGCTGACATCCAGATTTCGATAGTGAAAAAAGGCTTCAAGTTGTGGCATATATTTGACCAGAAAGCGGCGATCCTGGCCGATGCTGTTACCACACATTGGCGATTCACCCTCTTCCAGATGTTCACGCAGAAAAGCCAGTGTCATATCCTCGGCTTTTCCATCGGAAATATTGCTGTTTCGCACTCGCTCAGTTAACCCTGAATTACCGTGGGTACGGGTATTCCACTCGTCCATCGCTTGTAGTGCTGCTTCAGGTTGGTGAACTGCAAGCACCGGGCCTTCAGCTATAAAATTAAGATCAGAGTCGGTTACGATGGTGGCAATCTCAATGATGACATCTGTTTCTGGCTCAAGGCCTGTCATCTCCAGGTCGAGCCAGATCAGGTTTCCGTGCTTGGGCATTCAGGTTCTCCAGGGGGTTATATGTTCGAAATAGCTTTTTATAAAACAGAAGATGATTGTAGCAGTTTTGCCGAATCTGTTATGTTGGGCGATCCCGGCCTGCAATGAAGCGCTGATTAAATTGATACCTGTTTTTGTAACTATGACTGAGCAATACCTACCTTGAGCAAACGAAAGCTAACTCGCCGCCAGGCCTGGCGGATAGAAAAAGTTCAGCAGGAAAAAGCCCGCCGTGCTGAACATAAAAATGCGCAGGTCGACAGTCTGTTTTCCGATGATGCACTTGGGGCGGAGCAGTCTGGTCTGGTGATCGCTCACTACGGAACGCTGGTTGAAATAGAGGCTACGGAAGCCGGTTTAGAGCTTTCTGGTCAGCCTGTTGATATGGATATTGACCCAGAGAAAAGGAGCTATCGTTGTCATTTTCGCCCGAACCTTGGCCATATTGTGGTGGGAGATCAGGTGGTCTGGCGCGCTGACAAGCAAAATAGCGGCGTGATTGAAGCACTTAAACCGCGACTGACAGAACTCTCACGTCCGGACAGCCGTGGCCAGCTTAAGCCGGTTGCGGCCAATATTGATCGCATTTTTATTGTGATCTCATCGCTTCCTGAACCGCTGGAAATTTTGATTGATCGCTATCTGGTTGAAGCTGAACGATTAGAAATTGAACCAGTATTGGTGCTCAATAAAAGTGATCTGATTGATGCCGGCAACCGGCAGGCATTGGAGCGGTTGTTGAGCATTTACCGCAACATTGGCTATACCGTGCTTGAAGTGTCGACCTATTCGGATCACGGAATGGATCGCCTGGCAAAGGCTCTGGATGAACATACCAGTATATTTGTTGGTCAGTCAGGGGTTGGGAAATCGTCACTGATCCAGGTGCTGTTACCGAACGAACAGCTTAAGACCGGTGCAGTATCCAGCGCTAACCTGCGGGGACGTCACACCACAAGCACTGCACGGCTGTATCATTTTCACAGTGGTGGAAGCCTGATCGACTCCCCCGGCATCCGTGAATTTGGTTTGAGTCATCTCACCCGGCGCGAGGTCACGGATGGTTTCGTTGAGTTTCGACCATACGTCGGGCTATGCCATTTTCGAGACTGTAAGCATCTAAAGGAGCCACGTTGCGCTTTGCTCGAAGCGGAAGCAGAGGGTCATCTGCATCCATCACGCCTACACAGTTACCGCCGTATTCTTCACGAAATAGACGACTAGTCGGCCTCTCGCTAACACAGTGTTTACGTTAACCTGAGAGCAGGCTGCCGCATTGCATTCAGGTGATTTTTCAGCCAACTGCTAGACTTAATGGTAATTATGTCGAACGGGCGAGCAGTGCCTTATTTAAAATGGAAAATCTGAAGACCCAGTCACCAGCGCGTCTCTGGGCTGAAAAAATCGCCAATACGGTTATGCCTATCCTTCCGGGAACTCGCACCAAGGTGCTGGAACTACTGTCTAAAAACACAGTTAATTTCAACTCACTTGAACGGTTAATAAGCCGTGACCCAGCCCTTGCACTGCATATATTTATGCGCGTTGTCACCGAGGGAGGCAGCGCATCCGAAGTAAAAACCCTTGCTCGTGCCATCTCATTGATCGGATTGGAAGCGTTAGAATCGATCGTGGTTTCTGCTGTTGAAGCGGATCCAGTAGAGAATGCCGGATACCTACGAGGACTCAATCGCAGTTTGTTTGCCGCCTCACTAGCCAGGCATTGGACAAGGTATAAAAACCACTACCCCGCCGACGAGCTGTTTTGGATAGCACTGTTCTATCGTACCGGTTACTGGGCGCTGTGGATTATTGAACCCGAAAAAATGCAAAGGTTGGTATTGGCGTTCTCTGCAAATCCTGAGATCAGACTAAATGCTGAGCGTGAGATTTTTGGCTGCCAGATTATGGATATATGTGATCTGCTGACGGATTACTGGAACACTCCAAAAGTGGCCAGTCTAACGGTTGAGCATACGGAATATACCGGCGCAGAATCATTCTCTGTATTTTCCGCGGGTGTTTCGGATCTGGAAGTAAGCCCTGCACCCGACGCGGTGGATGTTAATCGTCAGATCAACTCGGCTTCCACCACGATTGTGCTAGCCCATGAAATGGTGGATATCCTGCAAACCCAGTGGCAGGGCGAATTTGCAGCGCAGGTGCTGGGACAGGTTGCCGGGCACCTTCGTTGCACGCTACTAAACACCGTCAATATTACCCAGCAGGCAATACTGGATCATTCCCGAAACTACCTGATTCACGGTGTTCGTGCATCGGCCACCTACCTGTTTAATACCTGGCCACGGCCAGCACCAGATCCTGCCAGACCGGTGCTAGCAAAAATTTCCGGAGTCAAAATAGGTGCTGCGAAAACAAACACAATTGAAGCAGTCAGGGAAAAAGGCCTGGAGAAAAATATTAACCAGTTGATTGACCAGTTCGAGAATGAACCAGATACAGTGCAAGACCTACAACAGCTATTCTACATCCTGGGCATGACCCTGAAGCGTGAACTTGGTGTTAACCGTGTGGCCATTGGGCTACGAGACCCAAGACGGGCATCGGTGCGGATCTCCCACTGTTTTGGCACCGTGGAACTAAGTGGCATGAAAGGGCTGCATTTCGATTATTTAACCTCACCGCTGATGTCGCAGATGATTAAATCCCCGCGCAACATCTGGGTGAAACCTGTAGATAAAAAGGATATCGAGAAACTGTTACCCTCAAATTTTGTTAAAAATATCCATGATTCCAATGAATTTTTTATGGCATCATTGTTTTCAGATAAACGTGCGATCGGTGTCTGTTACCTGGACAATGGTATCAATAGCAAAGCACTTTCAGAGAAGGATTACCTGCTATTCAAAAGGATCTGTAAAAGTACCCGTTTCGTGTTTGATTCGCTGGCAGCACGTCCCAAAACAGGCTAATTGCTAACAGGCATTGAGATCGTCCATATTTGGTACAATATTGCTATTCGAACATGAGAGTAGCGGACCGTGGCAAAAACAGACCTAAAGCAAAAACTATTTATTCTTCTGCAATATCTGGTGCCCCAGCATCTGGTTTCACGGCTGGCGGGGTTGCTGACCGAAAGCCAGATCCCCTGGCTAAAGAACTATCTGATCGGTAAAGCGATCAAAACCTTTCATGTCAATATGGCGGAAGCAGCGGAACCCAATCCGCGCTATTACGCCACATTCAACGATTTTTTTACCCGCGCTCTGGCTGAAGGTGCTCGCCCAATTGATGCCACAACGGATAGTGTGGTTTCCCCGGCGGATGGCCAGATTAGCCAGATGGGCAAAATTGATCAGGGCCAATTGCTCCAGGCCAAAGGAAAAGCCTTTAGCTTGAAGCAGCTGTTGGCGGACGATGCGGAGCTGACGGAAGCCTTCGTCGATGGTTCATTTATGACCGTATACCTGTCCCCAAAGGATTATCATCGGGTTCATATGCCGTGGGGCGGCACATTAAAAAGTATGACCTACGTGCCCGGCGCATTGTTCTCGGTCAACCAAACCACCAGCGAGCAGGTGGATGGTCTGTTTGCGCGTAATGAGCGAGTGATCTGTAGTTTCGATACCGAGCGTGGGCCGATGGTGGTGATTCTTGTTGGAGCGATGATTGTCGGCAGTATCGAAACGGTTTGGGCAGGGCAGATAGCTCCGCCAAAAAGGCAGCTGACACAGGTTAACTACACCCAGCCACCTACACCCATTGAGTTCAAAAAAGGTGATGAGATGGGGCGTTTTAAAATGGGCTCTACGGCGATCGTTTTGTTTGGCGAGGATGTGGTTGAGTGGGATTCAAATCTGGATGAGTTGTCCGATGTTCAGGTAGGAATGAAAATCGGAACTATCGGCTAGAAATTTCTTACCTAAGTAGCTCTATTTGTAGGTTGCCAAGTCGATCAAGTTGCGCCGACCAGCCCTCAGCGATCAGTGTTGTTGCGGTTTGTTCAGTAATCAATAGCGGTCCATGATAACAGTGCCCCGTAGTCAGCTGATCACGCGCAATAACCGTTACCGGCTGTTTGATTCCTGGCAGCGCCAGGGTTTCACTGGCTGTGCTATCTGAAGTTTGATTCATCTCGCTGAGTTGCGCCGCCAGTTCAATGATCTGGGGTGTGGCCCGTACCGCCAGTCGAATATTGACCAGCTCCACCGGCAATTCAAACTGATGACCGTAGCGTTGAAAATGTAATTGATGGAAGGCGGCTTCGGCTGAGGTCAGATTTTCCCAGGGTACATTCAAGGTGTAGGATTGGCCGGCGTAACGAAGGTCGAGAGTTGGCAGGGTTTCAATCGTCTCACGGGGAATATTTTCCCGGCTCAATTCATTTTCACCTCGGGTTCGCATGCCTTCGAGGATCTCCTCGATTGCGCCACTGTCTGCCTGTTCCAGTAGCGTCTGCCAGGTGCGCGACAGTTGCCGTTCCGGCGGCGCAACCAGCATACCAAAGGCAGACAGCACGCCACCGTGTACGGGAGCCAATATCGATGATATCGACAACGCTTCTGCCAGCGCGCAAACATGCAGCCCGCCAGCACCACCAAAACAGCATAGTGTGAAATCACGCGGATCAATTCCGCGTTCGACAGAGATGACTCGTAGTGCCCTGATCATATGCTGATTGGCAACCTGTAATATACCGAGGGCGGTTTCCTCAAGTGTTAACCCAAGTGGTTGGGCAAGGCAGGCAACCGCCCGCTGCGCGGCATCAATATCAAGCTTCATTCGACCGCCTAAAAATGCATCTGGTCGCAGTCGCCCCAATACCGCGTTGGCATCGGTGACCGTTGGTTTGTGACCGCCCTTGCCATAGCAGGCGGGGCCGGGGTTTGCACCGGCGGATTCAGGGCCAACCTGTAACAGCCCGCCGCTATCGAGATATGCCACCGAGCCACCACCGGCACCAATGGTATGCATATCCACGGTTGGAACCGCTACCGGGTAGGGGCCAATTTTTGATTCAGTGGTGAGACCGATGTTTCCATCGATCAATGCGACGTCGCTAGAAGTGCCACCCATGTCAAAGGTGATTAGCCGGTTTTTGGCAAGCTGGTTGCCCATGTATGCCGCCCCAGCCAGCCCACCCGCCGGGCCGGATAACAGCAGATTCACAGCTCGTTGGGAGGCCTGATCGATATCGATAGTGCCGCCCGATGATTGCATAATCGCAACATTTGCCGGTGCCAGTTGAGCCTTTAAGCGTGTCAGGTATTGTTCAACCAATGGTCCCAGCCAGGCATTTAGCCAGGTTGCCATGCCCCGTTCGTACTCTTTGTATTCCGGCAATACCCTGGATGATCGGGATACAAACAGGTTTTCCGGTAACGATGCTTCGATCTGTTTTTCATGGCTGTCATTGCGATATGAATAGAGCAGGTTGATAGCAACCGCGTCGGGATCGAGCTGCTCAACTTGTGTGCTCAGCTTGCTGAGCTTTTCAGGGTCCAGATCCCGCAACAGGTTACCCTGATGATCGGTTCGGATATCGATCTCTAGACACAGTTCTGCGGGAACGGGAATGGGTTGCCGAGTGGGCTGAAGGTCATACAGCTTTTCACGAGCCTGGCGACCAATGGTTAGCATATCGGCGAAGCCGAGGTTGGTGATGAAAACGGTTTTTACACCTTTGCCCTGCAGTGCCGCGTTGGTTGCAATGGTGGTTCCGTGAATGATCCGTAATGCGCCGGTTTTTATATGAGGATGTAGATTCATATCGGCGATCCCCTGCAGGATTGCCTGTTCCGGTGCATCCGGGGTGGAGAGCACCTTGTGAATGGAAACTTCTCCCCTGTCGAGAAGAACAAAATCAGTAAATGTGCCGCCGGTATCGATACCCAGAATCATGCTGATTTGCTACCCTCGTGAAAACGGCCATTTTAGCCTGATATTTTATTCATAGTACCCCCAGAGCCCGGATTTATGCCTGAACTTCCTGAAGTCGAAACCACACGTAGAGGAATTGAGCCTCATATATTGGATCATACGGTGAGCTCGGTGGTCGTTCGGCAACCAAAATTACGCTGGCCAGTGACTGAAGATCTAGAACGCATATTGGTCAGCCAACGAGTGGTTGCAACCAGGCGGCGTGGAAAATACCTGTTGCTGGAGTTTGATCGCGGTCATCTGCTGATTCATCTGGGCATGTCGGGCAATCTTCGGGTTTTGAATACGGCGGTCGAGCCAGGCAAACATGACCATGTGGATATCTGTTTTTCTGACGGTCAGTGTTTACGCTATACAGATCCACGGCGTTTTGGTGCGGTAATGTGGATCGAGGGTGCTGTTAAGCAACACCCACTATTGGAAAAATTGGGGCCAGAACCACTGTCTGAAAATTTTACTGGCCAGTATCTTTTTAAGCATTCAAGAAAACGTAATATGCCGATCAAGACGTTTGTTATGGATCAGGCTGTGGTGGTGGGGGTGGGGAATATTTATGCAAATGAAGCACTTTATATTGCTGGTATCCGACCGGATCGCAAGGCCGGTTCAGTCAGCCTGAAACGTTACCAGAAACTTACGGATGCGATTACTGAAACCCTTCAGCAAGCCATTGAACAGGGCGGCTCAAGCATTCGGGATTTCCTCGGCAATGAGGGAAAGCCGGGCTATTTTCAGCAATCGTTACAGGTTTATGATCGAGCTGGGCTAGCCTGCCATCGATGTAATCGCACACTTATTGAAAGTCGCATTGGTCAGCGGCAAACAGTGTTTTGTAAGCGCTGCCAAACATAAACCCACTGGCCGTGAAGCAAGCTTTAGCTAAGCGGAGTTTCGCATAAAAAAGCCGCACTACGTTTAAAAACCCTCTTTTTTTCAAAACATTCCTCAGATCAATAGTTTGTTCTATTCTTAATAATCTTCGGGTGATTTTGTACAGTGAAGTGTTGATTAACAATACCAATTGCCTGATTGATGATTGTCCAGAAATTCTAGGGAAAAGGAACTGGGTGTAGACCTTCAAATTATTGGGGGCCGTATACCAAAAATAAACTGGAGAATGTAGATATGTATAGGCTTCACTTATTTTCGAGTGCGTCCTCGGAAGCTGATTTAGTGGGTTCACGACTAACCCAGCACTATGAGGTTCAGACAACTGATTTGAGCACACCACTCGATACCATCGAAGAATTGGGTAGTGTGGATGCATTCATCATGTATATGGATGAAAACGAATTTGATTGTCTCGAATTTTGCCAGTTGATTACACAGCACGATGGCTGTGAGCATATACCGATTATCCTGCTGAGTTCATCAGCAGTTTCAGTTGAACAACGCCTTGGCGCTTATGAAAAAGGCTGCACCGAATGGATCAGCCTTGATTACGGTGACGATGTAATTGTTTCCAGAATCAACAAAGAGGTATTTCACAAAATAGCGGATAGCCAGCTGAGAAACAATTTGCAAATGGCAAACCAGATGGCTTTTCAGGCGATGTCGGATACCAGTGATCTGGGGATTACCGTTCAGTTTTTGCTGGAATCAGGGGTTTCAAAGAACATTGATACATTGGGCCAGCAGTTCTTTAATGCGGCTAAACATTATTCACTGAATTGTAGTTTGCAGATTCGTAGCAAGTTCGGTGTCAAAAATATGGAGGCCAATGGCATGCCTCGGGAGCTTGAAAGTAAGCTTCTGAGCGAATTGATGGATGCTGGCCGATACTACGATTTTGGTGACCGTACCATCTGCAATTTCGAAAATGTGTCGGTGTTAATCAAAAATATGCCGATCGATGATCCAACTCGCTACGGTACTATAAAAGACAACAGTTTTGCATTGGTGCAGGGATTGAATACGCGGGTTATTGCATTGGATAACCAGAGAATTCTTGAGCGAGAAAAGCAGTTATTGACCCTGCTTACCGAGCGAATGAACGACACAATGCAAACCATTGATAACTCCTATCAGGAGATCATGCGGGCTATTTGTGAAGGTGTAGAGGATATGTCGACAAAAACAGATGAGGCACTCACCTATCTTTCGCTGACCCTGGAACAGGAAAAAGTGATGGAAGAGATTGCTACTACCTGTTTGGACAAGGCCAATAAAACCTTTAACGATGGGCTCAGGATTGACTCCGGTTTTCGATCGATCATGGACAGTGTTACCGAGCTGCTAAGCCAGAAAGATGATGCTAAATTTAATCGTGATTTTGATCAAATATTAAATGCCCTGAAGTCATCATCGGGCTGATTGACCACCTGCCTACATCTTATGACAAACCTCGTAATGTTGAGTCAGCTGCTATACTTTTTCACTATTAAGATTTTCTAATTTGGATCAATAAACGTATTACCATGACGATTCCTGTACAAATTTGTGACGATTCCGGATTTGCCCGAAAGCAGATGGCTCGTGCTTTGCCCGAAAACTGGGATATTGAAATCCACTACAGTGCAAACGGCGAAGAATGCATTCAGGCGGTCAAGGATGGCAAAGCTGATGTACTATTTCTTGATCTGAATATGCCGGTTATGGATGGCTATGAGGTGCTCCGCCTGGTGCGCGAACTAGACCTTCCTACCATGATTATTGTCGTGTCCGGAGATGTACAACCAGAGGCCTATGAACGGGTGATCGCGTTGGGCGCTATGGACTTTATTAAAAAGCCCGCCAGCCCGGAAAAAATATCAGCAATTCTTAAGCAGTATGGCATTCACGATCAGGATTCTGTTGGTAATCGAGAAGTTGACATGGAAGTGTCGATTTGGGATAGCTACCAGGAGATTGCCAACGTAGCGATGGGACAGGCAGCGGAGCTACTGGCCAAAATGATGGGTGTGTTTGTGCAGGCTCCGATTCCGAAAATCTCACTGTCCCAGAAGGGACAGATTCGCGAGGCAATTTCGCAAATGAATGAGGGAGAACAGGTTTCGGTGGTTTCCCAGGGTTTTATTGGTAAAGGTATAGCGGGAGAGGCGCTGCTGATATTGACGGATTCGAGTTACAAAGATATTTCAAAGATCGCCTCACTCCAGGGGTTAGGCGAGTCATCTGATCTTGATACCCTTCTGGGTCTGGCAAGTTTGATGATTGGTCCATGTTTGAATGGTATTGCGAGCCAGTTTGATATTCACTTCAGTCTGGGTCACCCGGTCATTATCGGAACCCATATGAATGCTTCTAATATCAGCAGCAATATCGATGAGCAGGATAAGCAGATCCTGACCATGCATATGGCCTATACCATTGAGAATCATGACATTAGCTGCAGCCTGGCACTGCTGTTTACCGGTGACTCGATTGAAAGCCTTAATCATTTTGCCGCCCTGCTTGCGGAGTAACCTGGTGTGATTCAAAAAATTACTGATTTTTCAGAGATACATTGGTTGCTGGATACGCTTCAGACGATTGATGTTGGGATTGTTGGGCTAGACCGGGAACGCAGAGTACAGGTGTGGAACGGTTTTATGACTAGCCACAGCGGTATGTCGCCCGCCACTGTGATTGATCGCACATTGATCGAAGTCTATCCTGATCAGGATTTATCCTGGTTGCAGCGAACCATTGATGCAATTTTTCTGTTAGGGCACAAGGCCTATTCAAGCTGGGAACAACGCCCGTTTGTGTTTCAATTCAGAAGCTACCGACCGATTACCGGTACGACTGATTTTATGTATCAGAATGCGTCATTTATCCCGGTTACCGGGCCAGATGGTGAGATCAGCCATATCGCGATCATTATTTACGATGTGACTGAAACCGTAACCAATAAGTTGGCGCTTGAGGAGGTCAACCTTCAGCTTACCGACATTAGTCGGACCGATGGCCTTACCCAGCTATTTAACCGAGCGCACTGGGAAGAACGCCTGAACGATGAATTTAAACGATTTTGTCGTACAAATTGTTCGGCCTCATTGGTGATTTTTGATATTGATCATTTCAAGAAGGTAAATGATACCTATGGCCATCAGGCCGGAGATGAGGTGATTCGGGAGACTGCAAGAGCGCTCAGAGAAACTGCACGAACCACCGATATTTGTGGCCGTTATGGTGGAGAGGAGTTTGTTGTGATCCTGATCGATACATCCGTGGAGAAAGCGATGATTTTTGCCGAGCGGATGCGATCAAGAATTGAAGAGCTGAGGGTTCGGTATGATGAAATTGAAATCAAATTTACAATCAGCCTGGGTATTTCTGAGCTGAATGCAGAAATAGTGACTGCCCACCAATGGCTTGAGCAATCTGATCAGGCACTTTATCTTGCCAAAAATAGTGGCCGTAACTGTGTAAAGCGTTTTATCGATATCAGCGAATAAGGATTGAGCCTAAGCCCATCAGGCTACAAAAGGAGAAATTAATGAGGTTAATAACATCTATATTAATAGCATTTCTATGTTCAACCAGCATATATGCAGAAGTAATAAATAGCTCATTTGGTTTTTCTATTGAAATACCTGATACCTGGCAGCCCCTTACCGGGGAAGAAATAAAGAAAAATCCAGATCTGTTTGATTTTGACAATCTCAGCGGTGTTGACAAGGGCCTGCTTGATCAAATTAGGCCCATGATTTTGTCAGGGAAAATGGAAGTTTTTTTTATGGCAAATGGTACGGATGACTTTACTGATAATATTAATGTTATCAAACAAGTGGGTCGGGTGCTTACAGATAGTACTGAACTAGCTCCTTTGTGTGAGTCATTTCCACAGCAGTTATCATCTATGTTTAATCGCCCAATTAAGGCTTATAGGTGTGAAACAACGAAGGTGGCCAATCTTACTGGTCTTTACCTGGAATTTGATGGGGTTATATCAGGAACAAGAAGTATGCAATATCACATCCCCAAATCAGATAATGTTTATTTAGTTGTCACAGCAACAGTAAACAATAAAACATATGATGAAATGAGCAAAAAATTTCATAGGGTTATGGAGACGTTCAGGGTTAAATAGTTTCTCATGTAAAGGCTCCGGTTTAATAATCGCAATGTAAGTTGGGCAGTCCTTCATAATGTTTGAGCGATTATTACAGCCATTAACCCGGTGGCCAGCCCATCTGACGGCCGCCCAATACGTGCATGTGAATATGGCCAACTGTCTGGCCGCCTTCATCGCCGCAGTTCATCGCCACACGATATCCACTTTTTGAAATACCCTGTTCCTTTGCCATACGCGTAGCGGTCACTAAAATTTTGCCTGCTATGTTGGTATCGTTCTCTTCCAGTTCCGCAATGCTACCAATATGTTTTTTTGGAATCACCAGCATGTGTGTCGGTGCCTGGGGTGCAACATCCCTGAAACACAGCACATCATCATCCTGATAAAGGATTTCGGAGGGAATCTCTCCGGCAACAATTTTGCAAAAAATACAGCTCATTTTCTGTGCTCCTAAGTGGGCGTAATGTGGGGTGTAATCAATATTCAAGTAATAAATAGGTTGCCAATTGCCGGCGTTGATCCAGCGTAAATTCAAAGCTGGGCATTGGCGGTGTGGGGGTTTTTAGTAATTGTTGCATAGCGGCCAGATTGTATCGGTTCGCCAAATTCTTTAATGGAATTGCAGTCGCCTGGCTGGATGAATCGTGACATTCGGCACAGGGGTTTTGTTGGTATAAGATTTTACCAGCCTGATAATCAGTGTTGACCTGTGGATCAGCCAGATTCAGCTGAGACTTTTCGAATATTGGTTGCTGGAGTTGGGTATTGGTTGGCTCAATCTCTTTCAGGTTTCGGTTTTCGTTCCAGCTCACTCGATAAATCGCATTAGCAAAATCATCTGAGATATAAATATCGCCATTTGGGCCCTGTCGTACATCTGCGGGTCGGCCAATAACATGCCCGCTGCCTTCAAAACCGGTTACAAAGCCTCTCTCTTCAACTGAGCCATCGCTATTCCAGTGCAACGAAACCACCTTATAGCCATCCTTGGTCGTACGATTCCAGGAGCCATGCAGTGCGACCAGTGCGATATTTTGATATTGCTCGGGAAGATGTTTGCTGGTCAGAAATTCCATGCCCAGTGGCGCATTGTGGGCGCGAAAGGCGTGGACTGGAGCAGTAGAGCGCTCGATTTTATCGGAGTTTCCGGGGCCGAAATCCGGGTCTGCCACCCGGTCGCCATGGGCATAGGGCCAGCCGTAAAACTGCCCCTGCTCCACTCGGTTTAATTCATCCGGTGGAAAATCATCACCCAGCAGGTCACGGCCATTGTCGGTGGCATAAATATGGCCATCGATTGGTGACCAGTCGAAACCCACGGAATTTCTCAGACCACTGGCAAAAATTTCAAAACCACTGCCATCGAGTTCGTAACGCAGCATAGTCGCGCGCTCTGGATCGGGCTCTTCGCACACATTACAGGATGAACCAACGCTCAAATAAATCTTATGGTCGGGGCCGATGCGGATCGTCCGGGTCCAGTGATTGCCGTTGTCCGGAATATCCGAAACCAGGGGTTGATACTCACCAATGGTCTGACCGGTTTGATGATCAAAGCGGATTCGGCCAAAACCGTTGGACTCTGCTATATAGAGCCAGTCACCGTAGAAATCGATACCGTGAGGCCGGTTTAAGCCGTCGATTAAAACCCGTGTGGCATCGGCCTGGCCATCACCGTCGGTATCCCGCTCAAGTAGAATTATCTCACCGTTACGGGGGGTGGAAACCAGCAGGTCGCCAGCTTCGGTAAACCTTAAGACCCGCGCATTGGTAATGCCACCGGCATAAAGAGACACGCTGAAACCGGGAGGTGCACTGAGCCGTTGTTTAAGCTGTTGTTCGTCGGCTTCGATGCCGCCGAAGATAGACTGAATAGGAATATTGACCCGGAATCGGGCCGGAGCAAACTGGGTTGCCCATACCAGTAGCAATGCTAGCAGTACCGACAACCCGATCAGCAAATAAAAGAACCGTCGTAGAAACTTCATTTCGTCAGGTTCTTTCGTTCAGAGTGACTAAACAAGGCGACTAAAAAACAATCACGCCTCGAACATTCTTACCGTTCTTCAGATCTTCAAAGGCCTGTGGCGCTTCATCGATTGAATAGGTGCGGCTTTGCATGCCGTCCAGATCAAGTTTTCCCTCTTCGTAGAGTGCCATCAAACGCGGGAAATCAACCTTGGCGTTGCAGCTGCCGTAGAGGCAACCCATCACGGTTTTACCGGTAAGCGGTAGCATTGCTGAGTTCAGCTCAAGGTTTTGCATAGGGCTACCGACACCAACCATTACCGCAGTACCACCACGACGTGTAGCATCAAAGGTCTGCTGCATCACTGCCGGTACACCAATCACTTCAAAGGCGTAGTCAACACCGATACCTCCGGTCATCTCCATAATCTGGGCGACCGGATCAGTGGAGGCGTTCACGGTATGGGTTGCGCCAAAGTTCTTTGCTGCGGCCAGTTTTTCATCGCTAAGATCGACCGCGATAATTGGGTTGGCACCTGAGATACGCGCACCTTGAATAGCGGATATTCCAACACCACCACAACCAAATACCGCAACACTGGAGCCGGGCTCAACCGCAGCGGTTTTCATCGCGGCACCCGCGCCGGTCATCACACCACAACCGACCAGAGCCGCAGCTTCGAGGCTGTAGTGTTTCTTGATTGGCACAACGCTAATAGCAGGGCATACGATCTGCTCGGCCATATTGCCCAGAGCAGCCATCACGGTAATAGCCTGACTCTTCCAGTGCACTCGGCTAGTGCCGTCGAGTTGGCAGCCCTGTTTGTCGGCAAGAACGGTACATAACCAGGGTTCCTGATGTAGGCAATTAAAGCACTCGCCGCACATGGGCACGAAGGTGGTAATGATGTGATCGCCCACTTTTACATTGGTGACGCCTTCACCAATTTCTTCAATGACACCGGCACCTTCATGGCCCAAAACTACTGGCGGAGGAAAGGGAATCGTGCCGTTAACAACGGAAAGATCCGAATGGCATACACCGGTTGCGACCATTCTGACACGTACTTCTCCAGCTTTGGGTGGATCGAGTTCAATCTCTTCGACTGAAATTTCATTTAACGCGGTCATGACTACAGCTTTGATTTTCATCGGGAAATCCTCTTGTTTTTATTATTATCCATTGTCCGACCCATTGCGGACCGGTTGATTCAGTGTAACAAGATTACGCACTAAGCCAACAGAGGCTATTTATCTGGTGGCTCCCTATCTGGAGGCTTCGGCGGCGGCATTTGCATCTCCTGCTTTCCCCCCATAAACCAGGCCGGAATCATGGTGAGGAAGAAGATAAATACGATCATCAAAAACATATCACGGTAACTTAGCACGCTGGCCTGATAGGTAATGCTGCGGGCCAGATATTGCATCGCCATGGGTGTTTGGTGGGCTTCTGCAACTCCGCCAGAAGCCAGGGTGTCACGTATGGCGGCAATGGTCTCTCGGGTTGCGATATTGGATGAGGTTTGAGTTGCCATGAAGGCATCGGAATAAAAGCTGATGCGGCGCTGCAACAAAATAGTCAGCAGGTTTACGCCAAAGGCTCCACCAAGCTGACGCAGGAAATTGATAACGCCAGAGCCCTGTCCCATCTGGTGAAACGGTAGCACTTTTAATGCAGTGGCATTCAAGCTTGGGAAGATACAGGACATGCCAATCCGGCCAATAACAGTCCACCAGATCAGGGTGAAAAACCCTGTGTTGAGATCAACACCGGAATAAAGGAAGGAAGAAAATGCGAATATATTCAGCCCGATGATCACCATCATTCGCCCTGATGTTTTGTCGCTCAGGAAACCTGCAACAGGGTTCATGGCCGCCATTGCCAGCCCCGCGGGCATTAACAGTACACCGGCCTGTGTTGGACTCACCCCCATCACCGTTTGCAAAAATAGCGGAATCAAATAGGTCGAGCCAAACAGACCAATGCCAAGCACAAAGGTTACAACCGCAGCGGCGGTAAACTCGGGGATTTTAAATATTGAAAGGTCCATCAGGGGATGAGCGGTACGGCCTTGCCAATAAACAAAACTGGTGCCGCAGGCGAGAGCGAGCGCGAAAATCAGTGTGATTTTGTCAGAACCCCAGCCGAACCGCGCGCCGTTGGTAAGGCCATAAAGGAAAGATGCAGTAAATACGGAAAGCAGAATTAGCCCGAGCCAGTCAAAGGGGGTGCGGGGGCCAGTGGCTTCACGACCTGGCAAATAGAGTATCGCAAAGGGAATGGTGCCCAGCGCCAGTGGCAATTGAATCAAAAAAACATAACGCCAGTTGAGGTTGTCGACCAGCAATCCACCTACGGTTGGCCCCATCGCGGGCGCCAGTACTACACCAATACTGAATATGCCCATCGCCATGCCACGGCGATTGATTGGAAATACCTGCACAATAATTAACATAGCAGCGGGTTGAACCAGCCCGGCGGCCATGCCCTGAATAAGCCGGGATAGAATCAGTTGTTCGGAGCTCATTGCAAGGCCGCCCAGCAGCGAGCCCAGTAGAAACACTATCATCGCCGCAATGTATGTCGCCTGCTGGCCAAAGGCTTCGATAGCCCAGGCGGTCACCAACATAAAGCTGGTGGTGGCGGCAAGATAGCCGGTGGCAACCCACTGAACCTGATCAGCCCCCATGCCGAAGGCCCCCATAATGCTGGGGATTGCGACGTTAATAATGGTGCCGGTCAGTAGCGTGGTGAAGGAGCCGATCATCACGGTAAAAATGACCAGCCACCGGTAGCTTGGCCCGAACTTCTGGTAAAGCTCCCGTACCTTGGGTCCTGCGAGAATATCGTCAGGAACTGTCCAGTTATCGGATCTCAAGCGCTACCTCAACCATCATGCCAGGGCGTAATCGAGGGTCGTTTTTTTCGAAGGTTATCCAGATCGGAATTCGTTGGGTGATTTTGGTGAAGTTGCCGCTTGGGTTCGCGTTGGGTAGCAGCGAGAACTGGCTAGTGGCGGAGCTACCAATACGTGAAACCTCACCGGTTAATTCAAGATCAGGATAGGCATCAACGATAATCACCGCCGGGGTACCCACTTCAACGTAGCGGATTTCGGTCTCCTTAAGGTTGGCCTTAATCCATATATTGTCCGGGTTATGCATTAGCAAAATACGTTGACCCGGGCCGATGTATTCCCCCGCATCTACGAAGGTTTCATCCACTACACCGCTAATAGGGCTGGGGATTGTATGGTCATCCACCGTCAGTGCCTGACGGTCCCGACTGGCGGTAATTTTCTGCAATTGATGAGAGACTTTCAAACGCTGGCTTTCCAGTACAATCATTTGATCGCGGTTCGCGTGGGCTTCCGATACGGCAGCCTCGGCGGTAGCGATTTTGGCTTTCCAGCCCTCGTATGCTTGTTTTGCCTGATCAAAGGTCGATTTTTTACTGTCCCATTGATGCTGGGCAATCAGGTTTTTGTCACGCAACTTGGTTGATCGTTCAAGATCATGAGATGCAAAGTCCAGCTTAACCTGGCTAGCGGACAGACCGGATCTGGCCTCCGACAGTCGCGAAGAAGCGGCTTTTTGTCGGCTACCGGTTTGCAGGTCTACCATGTTTTTTTGTGCAACCAGTCGATCAAGCTCCGCATCCATCGCCGCAACTGCAGCGTTTAACTCTGTGAGTCGCAGCTCCGCGTCACGGGCATCAATCTTGATAACAGGCTGACCTTTTTCCAGTCGGTCATTACTGCTCACATCGAATTCCGCCACCCAGCCTGGTACACGGCTCGCCACCGCAATCATCGAAGAGCTAATACGTGCATCGCTAATATAAACGTGGGTATAACGCTGGTAACCCCAGTAGATGCTTGCCAGCACAATGACGATCGTCAGCACTGCAATGATCAGGTTTTTGCTTTTCCCCTCGGGGGCATCGGTTACTTCCGTGTCGGTAGCGGCTGTACTCATGATTTGTCCAACGAGCGTGCGTTATTAATAATAAGATCGAACACATCAAGGCATTGTTGCAGGGATTCGGCGGGAACACCCTCCAGTAGCTGCGCTCGTAATGTTGAAGCTGTTTTGCTGAAATTTTCTAAAAGCTGGTCAGTGTCTGGACAAAGGTGTACGGTTTTTCCTCGTCGATCAATCTTCGAAGCGCGCCGCTCCACCAGGCCTTTCTCTTCAAGGTTATCCAGTAGGCGTACCAACGTGGGGCCCTCAATGCCTATCGAACCCGCCAGATCTTTCTGCAACTTGCCGTTGCCCTCCCGAGCCAGGTAAACCAGCGTATTCCACTGGGATTCCGTTAAGCCTTCCATCTTCATCTGGCGGTCAAGCCGCATGCGCCAGCGCCGCGCCAGTCGAATCAATACAAAGCCAAACTCTTCCTGAATGCGGGATTCCGCCGTGCTAGGATCTGAAACCATCGGTAACCATTTGTTAGGTTGGAAAATATAAAATTGAGCCGGTAGCGTTAGTTTATATGACGTTTTTATTCTAATTAGGGCGCTACTTAATAGTCCACTATTAGATGCGCTGCATCCTCCACTTGTCAACCAACATATTGTCTACACCTGACTTGAAATAACGGACGCAACATGAGCAAACCGCCAAACAATAAAGCACTCAACGAATCGCCCTGGCGAACCCAGTCAACATCACAGGTGTACGACAACCCCTGGATCAGCGTTTCCGAGCATCAAGTAACCGACCCTTCAGGAAACCCGGGAATCTACGGGCTGGTACATATGAAAAACAGTGCCGTTGGTATTATTCCGATTGATGATCAGGGTAATACCTGGTTAGTGGGGCAGTATCGCTACGCACTGGATCAATATTCATGGGAGATTCCGATGGGTGGCTCGCCCGTTGGTCAAGCTCCGTTGGAGGGTGCAAAAAGAGAACTTAAAGAAGAAACTGGAATAACCGCCAAGCACTGGCAACTGCTCATGGAACTGCACACCAGCAACTCCGTTACCGACGAATGCGCACGGGTCTATGTTGCGACGGATCTACAGTTTGGTGAGACCAATCACGAATCCACCGAACAGCTTAGGCTTCACAAACTACCGTTGTCGGAAGCGATAGAGATGGCGATGACGGGAGAAATTACCGATGCGATTAGTGTGGCGGGGTTACTGCGGGTTAAATGGCTGAAAGAGTAAGTTAGGTCTACAAAGATGAGCAATGTTGGAATTAAAACCTACTAATTGGGCATCCGTTTCGGGTGTAATCCGTAGTAGCATGGATAATTGGTTTAGCTTGCTTAATATGATTTGGCTTTGACAAGGACACGTTCACATGGGAAAAGAGTGCCTTAAGTGCGGATACGAAAGAATGCAATCCGATGTTGCGCCTGAATACGAATGTGCAAAATGCGGTGCAATATATTCGAAAGTCGAAGCCGCAATAAAGCGGAAATCTACGAAAACTTATGACGCAGTCGAAAAAGGTACCAGAGCTTCTATTGATCAAGAAGTTCTTCACCAGCAACAGGTTTCTCAGGGCATACAAATAGATAGGAAAAAAAGACTGTCAAAGTGCAAAGCTTGCGGAAAAAGCGTCTCCAAATCGGCCAAAATTTGTTTACATTGTCGTGAGAAAGACCCTGTTCCTTCTCCTCCGCGTAGTTGGTTGTTGATTTTATTGGCTGTATTGATTGTTGTCTGGATTATAGTCACCAAGCCATTTACCACGATATCTCATGAATCCCCTGTTGATATAAGTGAGAACTACTCGCTTTCTTTCACCTTGCAGAAATATTTAGAACGGAATTTTGCTGCCCCTGGTTTTGCTGCAAGTTGGCATTCAAATATATTGTCTGTACAAGTAATTGGGAATACCGCCATTGTTAAAACTGACCTACCAAAGGGAAGTAGGAAGCTCACCTATATGTGTGGTGCAGTTTCAGGATTTATTTATGATAGAGGTAGGAGTTCTTTGAATATCTCAAGGGTAAAAATCGTATCACCGAATGGTTCGACTCTTCTTCATCGTGCATCTGTATCTCACAAATGCAATCTGCTGTGATGGAATTTACGACCGACCATAAATATATATATGCTACGCATATATTTTGTCGTACATTTTTATTCTTAGCTTTTTGGAAGTGATTCAGTTGATACCTTTAAAAAATCAGCTCCGCTCAAGCTTCAGTATATTGTTCATCGAGTTATCGCCCGGTTAACATTCCTCCATAAAAATAAAACCAACAGGAAAAAATTATGCATATTATCCCCATCTCGCGTGTTGTCGCTTACTGGGCTGAGATTCAGCCGGATACGATTGCGCTGGTCCATGAAGATGAAACGTTGGATTGGAAAACGCTGGAAAAAACCAGCAACCAGCTGGCGCGTGCTTACGAGACCTTGGGGGTTAAACCGAATGATTTTGTAACGATTGCACTGCCCAACGGTGTTGAGTTTATCCAGGCCTGCCTGGCGGCCTGGAAGTTGGGTGCAACGCCGCAGCCTGTGTCTGCCAAATTGCCGAAATTCGAGCTTGATCAATTAATTGAATTAGCCGCGCCGGGATTGGTGGTGGGTGTTGCGGAGGGCGACTATCCAGATGTTAACTCTGTGCCCGTTGGTTACACGTCTGGAGTAATACGTGATCCGGCAATTTCAGCAGAGCCATTGCCCGAGGCTATGGCGGACTCTTTTAAAGCAATGACATCCGGTGGCAGTACCGGCAGGCCCAAGTTGATCGTCTCGGCTACTCCTGCGGTTTGGGATATCGATGCCGAAATGCTGGAGATCAAGCAGCAGGGCGCGATGCTGATTCCGGGGCCTATGTATCATAACGGCCCTTTTATGTGGGGCATGGGGGCGCTGTTTAAAGGCAATACGGTTGTGGTCACCACCCGCTTTGATGCGGAACAAACCCTGTCGCTGATTGAGCAATATCGCATTGATGTGGTGTATATGGTGCCAACCATGATGCAGCGAATCTGGAAGCTGCCGAGCGAGATCCGAACAAAATACGATATGTCGAGTTTGCGCGCACTTTGGCATCTCGCATCTCCCTGCCCGGAATGGCTTAAGGAAAATTTTATCGAGTGGCTGGGGGCAGATGTGATCTGGGAGCTTTACGCAGGTACCGAAGGCATCGGTTCAACCGTTATCAATGGTGCTGAATGGCTTGAGCATCGTGGTTCTGTCGGCAAGCCCACCGAGACCTGTGAGATGAAAATCGTCGGCGAAAATGGCGAAACATTAGCACCCAACGAAATTGGCGAACTCTACATGCGACCCGCCAGTGGCCCCGGTTCGACCTACCGATACGTAGGCGCGGATGCGAAAATACTGGGCGATGGCTGGGAAAGCCTGGGTGACCTGGGCCGTATAGACGAAGACGGCTATCTCTATCTGGCGGATCGAAATACCGATATGATTTTGTCCGGCGGTGCCAATATCTACCCCGCAGAAATTGAAGCCGCGATTGATGGTTATGGCCCTGTACGCAGCTCTGCGGTAATTGGCTTGCCCGATGAAGATATGGGTAATATGGTGCACGCCATTGTTGATGCACCTGGTGGAATTACCGAACAGGAGCTACTCGATTATTTGAGTGGCCGATTGGTGCGCTATAAAATCCCCAGAACCATTGAATTCGTATCGGAGCCACTGCGTGACGATGCGGGTAAATCTCGCCGTAAACAGTTGCGCGCGGACAGGCTGAAGTAAATTGGAAGATTAGAGGCAATAAACGAATAACTGAATGACTAGCTTCCTGAAATTAATAAAGAAAAACTGGTTTTTATGTACGCTAGTGTCTTTGGCGCTGATTACCCTGTCATCCCTTTGGCCTGTAAGCGAATTACCATTAGTGCCGGGTTCCGACAAGCTCCATCACGCTATTGCTTACGCAATGTTGATGTTACCAGTGGCATTACGAAAGCCTGACAAGTGGATTTTTTACGGCTTGTTTTTTATTGCCTACAGCGGTGGAATTGAGTTGGTTCAGCCTTACGTGAATCGCTACGGTGAATGGCTGGATTTGTTAGCCAATTCGGCAGGCGTAGTTTGTGCAGTGGTTATTGCGGGAATTGTTAATCGGCTTTTTCCGGAAAAGATGAAAGCATAAATATCAAATAGACGCAGCGCTTTAAGAAAGAGAGGCTTGTGAAGCCTCTCTTATCTCACAAATTAATCCTGCGGTACTTCTATTGCCCGTTCACGGGTCGGAAGTTCAACGGTTGCAGTTCCGGGTACGGTCACTTCACCGGAATCTTTTTCTACCCAAACTTCAAGCTCAGCAAAGGATTGTCCGTTGTCCTGAAACAGTCGCGTGACTTTTCCTTTGCCGGTAAGGTTTTCATCCACTACCGCATAGCGTCGGTTGCTGAAATTTATTTTGCGCAACCAGCCGTCGGTGCCGATCCAGCTTTCGATGGTTTGCACCAGTATTTCACCCTGCACCGGGCCGTGAATTACGCGCTCTTCGTAGCCTTCGTGTTGCGCCCACAGGGTGTCAAAATGAATGCGATGAGTATTGCAGGTGGCTGCGGAAACCTGAAATAGCTGCGCTGCGCTGATCGCAATACTTTTCGCGGGGATCTCCTGGCCTTCTTTTAAATCTTCCCAATAAACTGTGCTCATGATGCCCTCCTTAGCGATAGATCAGTGTCATTTTGACGATGACGGCGGGGTTGCCATTCTGGTTGGTGTAGGTGGTCTGGGTGGTGGAAAATACCAGCGGGCCACTTTTGCCAACTTTTTCTGTCAGTTCAACCAGTTTTGATTGCTGGGTGATGGTGTCGCCGGGGCGAATAGGACGAATATATTCAACCTCGGTGCCGCCCGCCATTGCCCTGGGTAGTGGAATCGGGGGTGTAAGTGTTGGTTTTTTTGATGGGACTATTCTTGAGTGGCCATCACCGCCCAGTACCGACACATGGGGGAATTCGGAAAAGGAGTTTCCGTAACTTAGAAATGGTGCGATGGTACCGCCGAAGGGTGTTTTTGCTGCGGCTTCTTTGTCGAAATGGAGAGGATTGGGCTCCCACAGAGTATGGGCGGTAGCGAATCGTTTGAGGTCTCTTTCGGTAACCTGTCCTGTTTTTGGTTCGGACTCGCGGCCAATCCAGGCCATCATTTCATCCGTCAGTATCTTTTGTTCGGACATGCTCACTCCCTTGTTTATTTTTATTTTTGAACATTATAAGCACGGTGGTGGTTCGCTTTCCATTACGAGCTGCGCCAGGTCAGTTATCCGAGTGGATACATTTATTCAGCAGTTGTTGTAGTTTTTTGGTTCCGAGTTGCCGTGCCAGTTGAATATTACGCTCGGGTATTTTCTCGGGATTGGCTGTTTTATCGAGAGCCCGTTCGAGGCTTTCTTCACGAATAATATGCAGCATCGGAAAAGGAGAGCGATTGGTATAGTTGCTGGGGTCGTCGCGCTGAACATCGGCGAAGCAGTAGTTTGGGTGAAAGCTGGCGAGTTGGTAGATACCTTCGTAGCCCTGATCACCGATCAGCTGATTGGCAAGATCAAGCAGATCAAGAAAGGGGTAAAACTCGGCGAATGCTTTGGTAAATATCAGCAGCGTGGTTTCGATTTCTGAATGCTGATCCAGTTCTTCTAATTCCGCAGCCACTGTCTCAAGGGTTGATTGAAGACTCTGTACTTCGCTTGTCTGGTAGCGGATACGTTGGCTGGCGACCTCTTTTGCAGCAAAGGGGCAAAAATTTAGACCGACCACCACCGATTGCACCCAGGCCTGGGTAGCTGAAATAGCATTTTTGCTTACTTGCTCTGTTTGAACCGTCATAGGATTAGTGTATCCGCTGGGTAAATTGGTTCGGGCGAATGCCGGTCGCCAGCAGCACAACTATGTAGATACCGAGCCCAGCGCCGCACAACATCGCCAATCGCCAGCTACGTCCAAACCATGACCAGATCTGCCAGTCCCCCATTTCCTGGCTGCCAAACCAGAGCGTTGTGGCCATTGCGATGGTTGCCAAAGCGATACGAGCGAGAATCGAAAACCAGCCTGCTGCTGGTGTATATACATTCTGTTTGCGCAAACCGGAATAGAGCCAATAGGCATTTAGCCAGGCCGATAATGATGTAGCCAGCGCCAGCCCAACGTGTGCAAAAGGAACAATGAGAGCCAGGTTAAACACCATATTGGCGACCATCGCTTTGATGCCGATTTTGACCGGAGTTTTGGTGTCCTGTCGGGAAAAATAACCCGGTGCGAGCACCTTGATCAGCATAAAGGCCAGTAGCCCAAGGGAATAGGCGCGCAGGCTGCCCGATATGTTTTCAACATCATGGCCAGTCATTTCGCCATATTGAAACAGGGTAGTGATCAGTGGATTAGCCAGCACCACTAACGCAGTAGCGGCGGGAATACCGATCAATACGATCAATCGCAGCGCCCAGTCGAGGGTAGATGAAAAGTGATCCCCCTGTTTACGGGAATGAATACGAGAGAGGCTGGGTAGAATCACTGTCGCAATCGCAATGCCGATCACCCCAAGAGGCAACTCAACCAGTCGATCGGAATAATAGAGCCATGAAACGCTGCCGGTAATCAGGAAAGATGCCAATATGGTATCGAGCAGCAGATTGATCTGACTGACAGAAACTCCGAAAAGAGCCGGCACCATTAATTTGGCAACCTTCTTTACCCCTTCGTCCTTTGGCTTAAAGCGGGGTTTCGGGATCATGCCGATAGAGGCAAGGAAGGGGAATTGGAACAGCAGTTGCAGAAATCCCGCCAGCAATACACCCCAGGCCAGCGCCATTACCGGTTGATCCAGTAACGGCGCCACAAACAGCGCGCAGCCGATCAGTGACAGGTTTAACAGGATCGGTGTGAAAGCTGGTGCTGCAAAATGGCCAAAACTATTCAGTATGCTGCCGGCAAAGCCAGTCAATGAGATCAGGATCAGATAGGGAAAGGTGATACGTAACATGTCGGTGGTGAGGGCCATCTTTGCCGGATCGGTATAAAAACCCGGTGCAAATAACCAGGTTAAGAGTGGTGCGGCAATCACAGCGATAATTGTGATCACCAGCAGCACAAGCCCCAGTACGCCAGCGACGTGATTGACCAACTCGCGTAGTTTTTTCGGATCACCGGTCTCGCGGTACTCGGACAATACCGGCACAAATGCCTGGGCAAAGGCACCCTCGGCAAACAGTCGTCGTAGAAAGTTGGGGATCTTAAAGGCGACGAAAAATGCATCGGCACCCGCACTGGCACCGATAAAATTGGCGATGACAATATCCCGTGTTAACCCAAAAACCCGGGACAACATGGTGAAAAAAGAGACGACCATGCCGGATTTCAGTAAAGAACGGCTTTTATTATTACTCTCTTGCTGCATTCATATTCCAATTTGCGGCTAATTTCCCTAGAATTATCCACTGATAAGACCAGCAGGTATAGCCTGCCGACTTCTCTCCCGCAGTGAGCTGCATATTTCTGCTCCGCTTGCCTCGGTCACTACAATAAAAATCATCTCAGCTCTTCGGGTTTTGATCGGTCTTCGGATCGGTTTCAATCTGCCTTATTGCAAAACAGGCTTACGGAAAACAGAAGCTGAATTTGATCTCTGTTTAATACACTGAAAGGAAATTTCTGATGACAATTAGTTTTAAAGGTAAAGTCGCAATCGTAACCGGTGGCGGAAATGGATTGGGTAAAGCACATGCACTTGAGCTAGCTCGTCGTGGCGCAAAAGTAGTAGTAAACGATCTGGGTGGTTCTGTTGACGGATCTGGTGGTTCAAGTGCTGCTGCGGATGCGGTTGTTGCAGAGATCAAAGCCGCTGGCGGTGAAGCGATTGCAAACGGTGGTTCGGTTTCTGACCGTGCTGGCGCACAAAGCATTGTTGATGATGCGGTTAAAGCCTTCGGCACCGTTCACATTCTGATCAACAACGCTGGTATCCTGCGTGACAAAAGCTTCTCAAAAATGACCATGGACGATTTCGAGC
>JAHRWD010000031.1 GCA_019090315.1 Pseudomonadales bacterium | reverse complement strand
GCATGAAACCTCGCCACGCCGACCTGTTTGCAACTGATCTCGATAAAGAAACCCTGGTCCGTTATATCGATCAAATCCTGATTTTCTATGTACGCACCGCAGAGCGCCTGCAACGTACCTCAGTCTGGATGGAGAACATGGAGGGCGGTCTCGACTATCTGAAATCCGTCATTATGGATGATCGCCTCGGCATCTGTGCGCAACTCGAAGAGCAGATGAGCCGTGTAGTCGACACCTATCAGTGCGAATGGAAAACTACCATTGAAGACGAGAACAAGCTAAAACGCTTCCGTCACTTTGTGAACAGCGATGATGCCGATACCAACGTGGTTTTTGTTCAGGAGCGCGGCCAAATTCGTCCGGCCAATGAAGATGAACGCACACTCGCAGCCGCATCCGGAGAGGTCTAACATGAGCAACTGGACAAAAATCTGTAATACCGATGATCTACAACCCGACTCCGGCATCTGTGCCCTGATCGACGGAAAACAGGTCGCTATCTTTTACATGCCAAAACTGGGTGAAGTGTACGCAATTGATAACTGGGACCCCTTCGGTAAAGCCAACGTACTTTCCCGAGGACTGATCGGTGATATCGACGGTGCGCCAATGGTCGCATCACCGCTTTACAAGCAGCACTATGATCTAAAAAGCGGCCAGTGCCTTGAGGATGAAGAGGTCAAACTGGATACCTACGAGATCCAGATTAACAACGACCAGGTCGAAATTAGAGCTTAAAAATACGCCCTTCACGCGATAGCGGCGTTAACCCCAATTATTGAAGCCAGAAATAGAGGGTCAGGAATTGAATAATCATTATTACATTGCCGATGTATTTACCCGGGAAAAATTTAACGGTGCGCAGATAGCCGTTTTCCCAAAGGCAGAAAATCTTAGCGATTCGCAGATGCAGCTACTTGCACGGGAATTAAATCTCTCGGAAACTGTTTTTGTGGTTCCCGGCAGCGCTCAGGAAAATCACTTCAAAGTCCGGATATTTTCTCCCCAGAACGAAGTCGACTTTGCCGGACACCCGATCATTGCCACCGCCTATGTGCTAGCAAGCTCCGGTGAACTAGCGCTGACCGATGGCCACAACCCGCTAACGCTTGAGCAAAATATCGGCTCGATTGATGTCAGTGTCACCAGCGAAGATGGCCAACCCAGCTTCGTGCAGTTTAGCCAGCAAGTATCCGCTGTAGTCGATCGATTTGCCCCAACAGACCAGGAGTTGTCCGAGCTACTATCGATCGACTGCAAAGCAATCGATACCAAGAAATACTCCACCCGACTGGTTTCATGCGGCTTCCCATACCTGATCGTACCGGTATTTAATTACGAAACCGTTCGTAACGCCCGCTTCAACTACTCAGCCTGGAGCCAGTCCACAGCACCACAGACTGCTGCGCAGGAGATCCTACTGTTCTCCGAAAAGAATCCACATCAGGATGCTAACTTTAATGCCCGGCTACTTGGCCCAAGCATTGGCATTCACGATGATCCACCCGTCGGTAGCGCGATGCCCGCATTCGCCAGCTACCTCGCCTCCTTCGATCATACCCAGGAAGGCACCCATACCTTTGCAGTAGACCGGGGCGATGACCAAAGCCGCCGCAGTGTATTGAACCTGGAGATGGTTCATAAAAAAGGTTCGCCGTTAAAAGTGAGAATTGGTGGTGAAGCGGTGTTAGTTGCCGAAGGTCGTATTGCTACGCCGTAGATAGTTAGGCTAGTAATACAGCCATGGAGCCCCGTCGGTTTTATTATTGATGGGGCTTTTTGGTTTAATCAGCATGGAAAATACCAAATCACAAGCCTCCCGCACTCTGAGCGAAGCCGAAGGGTCTCAGCGTATGACTGTGAATTTGTTGCTTTAACACAGCATTTAGATATTCTGTTATTGCTGCGGATAAAAAAATGAGTGCATTTCAAAAGTTGCAATGCCCGTCGGCAGCGAGGGCAAGAGAACTTCCTGATTCAGAGGGTAGCGCCCCCTATAGATGCTTAGATGCCAGAACTACTTAGTGATTATTAACACCTTTGAGGTGAACTCCATGCAAACACAAAGCGCAAAACAGGAAGCTCTTTTAGCCATTCAACAACTCCCCGACAGCGTAGACTTTGATGACATTGTCTATCGCCTATACGTGATCAATAAAATTCATCAGGGCATGGAGGATATTGAAAACGGCAATGTGATTTCCCATGACGACCTCAAACATGAAATTGAACAATGGTAGTTTGGTCACCACGTGCGCGTGCCGACTTAAAAGATATCCACGATTACATTGCCGAAGACTCACCGATCAACGCAAAAAAAGTAGTCAATCGAATATTAGAGAAAGCAGAATTCCTAACTGAATTTCCAACTGTCGGCAAAATGTTACCTGAAGTGAATAACAAGCTGTTACGTGAAATCAACGTTCAGTCATGGCGAGTTATTTACCATATACGGGACAACAACATTTCTATCGTTACCGTGATTCACAAACGCCGCCATATTGAGAGTAGTGATATTTAAGAGCGCCCTATTTATTTAACCGCCCTCAAAAAACAGCCAAAATTCTTGATTGCAAGACGCGACCCCTCTTACTTGTTGTATGAATTCGCTCGCACCCTGAGCGGAGCCGAAGGCTCTGCATATGACTGTAGACTTGTTACTTTAGCTCAGTATTTAGATCTTCCGTTTATTGCTGCGGATAAAAAACCAATCAAAGGAATTATAAAGTTGAAAAAATATCTAATTGTACTGCACAAAGGCGTGAATTTGAGATATATCTCAGTAACCGACGACCAAGAAGATATTACTTTTGACTCAATAATAAGGCCAACTCTTGCAAGCATTGAGCAGCAAAAAGCTGGTGACTCACCTGAAAATTTAAAAAAATACTTATCTTCTCGAAATTATCAAATACTTTCTTATCCAAATAAAAATAATGTTGATAAAAATAATTTATTGTCCAGATACCAAGGGAATGTATTTGTCATTGTAACTGATGAATATAGTAATGATGATGTTATACCTGTAGATGTAATCATTAGCCTTAAAAAGGCGGATTTGCTTAAAATCATGACCGAAGACTTGGTACTTGATACTAAAGACAATAAAGATTCGGTATTTATTGTTCATGGTCATGATCGAGTCGCAAAAGAAGAGGTGGCTCGTTTTATAGAAAAACTTGATTTAAAAGCTGTGATACTCCATGAGCAAGTTAGCAAATCAATGACGATTATTGAAAAATTGGAAAATTACACAGACTTGGGCTTTGGGATAGTACTTTATACCCCTTGCGATGAAGGTCGGGTCATTGGCGATACGCTCAAGCCACGTGCTAGACAAAATGTTGTTTTTGAGCATGGTTACTTAATGGCTAAGTTAGGACGCCCTAACGTAATGGCTTTGGTAAAAGGGAATATAGACGTACCAGGCGATCTCTCAGGTGTAGTATACGAGCCTATGGATGATAACGGAGGGTGGAAAATTAAGTTAGTTAAAGAACTGAAAGAAGCAGATTTTACTATTGACATGAGTAAGATGTAAATATCACGAGCTAAGTGGGACGGCAGTGGGTCAGACTCGACTAATTTTTTCTGAATTAGTCACTGGCCAGTAACGCCCCAATTTGGGTTTCACGCCGAGTATCCGTCGACCGAGCAGAAGACCTCTGCTCCATGATCTCATTTATATCTTTCCTTAATTACGTCATGTCATTAGTTTAAGTTTATCATTTAAACACACCAGCCACCTTATGGAATTACTATGAAAAAAACGTTTAATTTGATCGATCAAAAGCTACCGATCCCAAGGGTTATTGAAGCTATCAAGCATGAAGCCAAAAAATATCTAAAAAGAGAACGTAACAAGCCTCTACCTGAAGGTGTTGATTTTTGGGATTTCGACTGCCGGTTCGGTGCTGACGAGGCAACGAGTGAAGTTATTCATGTATCCGCCATTAATAAGAGCGTTTCTCAAGCCGAATTAAAGCAGCTCGAATCTTTTTATTTGGAAATTTTGGCCAAACCGGGGCACCGAAGTGCAAAGCCAATTGAGTAGTTCAGGGCAAGGTAAATTCAAGTTATCACCGTACCACCTGCATGCTGTCCGAAAACCTTCATCGTGCGTCCGATAATTGAATCAAGCGGTGTCGCATAACGAAAAGATGCTATCGGCAGTGGGACACTATAGGCTTCTGTATATTTTTTTGTCTGATGACGACTCATAAATGAGATTGGATAGATGATCAGGGTGAGAATTGGCCCTGATATTATTCCCAATCCTCTGAGGGTATTTTTGTTGAATAGCAATTCTGGTACAGCATGAAATTGAGTTAAAAAAAAACACAAAATAGTGCAAAATGGAGCCACGCCCTGTAGTCAATAATTTAATAGCGCTCTCACCTAAATCTAACTATGTATAAACAACCTGACCGTATCGATTTTTTTCTGCCTGACTGGCTTGAATCCTTTGCTTCAACCTACACCCCCACCTCCTCACTTAAAGAAAGAATGGATTTTGTGATGCGGCAGCACAAAAAAATATTGAAGAGCATACCGGCGGACCATTTTCTGCTGCGGTTTTTGAAATAGACTCGGGGGAATTGATATCTCTGGGCGTTAATCTGGTCACTACTCAGGGGCTATCTATTTTGCATGCCGAAATGATTGCGCTATCCATTGCTCAACGAAAACTGGATAGCTATACACTTAATGGTGACACGATGGCAGACCATGAACTGCTGACAAGTACTGAACCCTGTGCAATGTGTTTTGGAGCGATCCCCTGGTCCGGGGTTAAACATGTGGCCACCGCTGCCACTGATCCGGATGCCCGAGCCATAGGCTTCGACGAAGGCGCTAAACCCGGCGACTGGATTGGTGAACTGGAGACCAGAAACATCAAGGTGACTACACAGGTTAATCGGGCAAAAGCACAACGTGTACTACAGCTTTATAGTCGGGCCGGAAAGACCATTTATAACTAACCTTAGGCGTGTTCGCCCATTAAATAAAACTCTGAGACTACCCGCTTTTTTGTAGCGATGATTGCTGCCGCGCTGCTGTTAACCGTCGCCCAGTTGGTTTCGGGGCTACTTCAGTATCAGCGATCTCTGATTATCGACGGTGAATACTGGCGCATGGTGACCGGCCATTTCTGCCATTTGGAATGGCGGCATTTACTATTGAATGGACAGGGGTTGGGTTTGATCGCCTGGCTGTTCGGTGCTCTACACTCCCCGTTATACTGGTTAATCAGCTCGTTGCTTTGTGTGCTCTCCATCAGCCTTTGCTTTCTGTTTTGGGTTCCGGAACTGCAAGGTGACGGAGGCTCATGCTTACGGAGCCTTATCCGGCGGTGTTATTGCCCTGCTGACGATCCTGGCTGCCCGGCTATGGGCCAGGCGGCTCCCAGATGCCACTAGACCTTGAATCTGTGTATCCATACAGCAAAAGCCGCCCGACATAGATTGATGTATCAAGCCTTGATGTGCATCATATAACTCTAACAATAAAACCAGCTTGATAAAAAGGAGAATTTCATGGGTGCGCAGCAAGCAAGCGGTAGTGATACTGATTTCGATGTCATTGTAGTAGGGGCCGGTTTTGGTGGCATGTATATGCTACATAAACTGCGGGAACAGGGCTTCTCAGCCAAAGTGATTGAGGCCGGTGATGGTGTTGGTGGCACCTGGTACTGGAACCGATATCCCGGCGCACGCTGTGACATTGAAAGCCTCGACTATCAGTTTGGATTCTCTGATGAGATTCAGCGTGGCTGGAACTGGACGGAACGTTTTTCTGCCCAGCCAGAAATTTTGCGATATGCCCAGTGGGTATCGGAAAAGCTTGATCTGCTCAAGGATATCCAGTTCGACACCCGCGTAATTCAGGCAAATTTTAACGATAAGAACAATAGCTGGTCACTTAATGCCGATACCGGCGAGACCTTTACCGGCAAGTATTGTGTGATGGCCACGGGTTGCCTGTCGATGCCACGTACGCCAGATTTCAAAGGCCTGGATGACTTTAAAGGCAATGTGTATTTCACCGCCCAATGGCCCCACGAAGAGGTCGATTTCAGCGGGCAGACAGTAGCGGTGATCGGAACCGGTTCATCGGGTATTCAATCGATCCCGATCTTTGCATCCCAGGCGGATCACGTAACGGTATTTCAGAGAACACCCAATTTCAGCTTGCCAGCACACAACAAACCTTTGGAGCCTGGCCAGGCCGAAGCGCATAAAGATAAATTTATGGCGCTGCGTCATGAAGCGAGAACAGTTGGCGTGGGATTTGGTAATGCAGCGGAAGCGAAACCCGCTGCAGAATTCAGTAAAGACGAAGCTGAATCACATCTTGAATCAGTCTGGAAAACCGGTGGCCTTGGCGTACTGTCCGCATTCAGTGACATGGTACTCAACAATGAATCCAACGAAGTGGCTGCGGAATTTATTCGCGACAAAATTCGCGGCATGGTTGATGACCCGGCGATTTCAGAAAAACTGGCACCTACCAGCTACCCACTGGGCACCAAACGCCCCTGTGTAGATACCGGCTACTTTGATGTATACAACCGTGACAATGTTTCGCTGGTTGATATTAACGACGAAGCGATCGAAACCATCACTAGCGATGGTATTAAAACCACAGCGCACGATTTTAAAGTCGACAACATTGTATTCGCAACTGGCTTTGACGCCATGACTGGTGCATTGCTGAAGATGGATATTCGTGGTCGTGACGGCTACACCCTCAATGAAAAATGGGAAGCGGGCGCTCGTACCTACCTTGGGCTTTCAATGGCTGGATTCCCGAACCTGTTTACCGTTACCGGCCCTGGCAGCCCCTCAGTTCTATCGAATATGATTGTGTCGATCGAGCAGCATGTTGAGTGGATTGTCGATTGCATGAACCATATGCGCGACAACAATATCGATAGCATTGAAGCTGAAGAAAAAGCAGAAAGTGACTGGGTAGCTCACGTAAATGAGCTAGCGGACATGACCCTGTTTCCCCAGGCGAACTCCTGGTATATCGGCGCGAATATTCCCGGTAAGCCGCGGGTATTTATGCCCTACATTGGTGGTGTTGGTTTATACGCGCAGAAGTGTGATCGGGTTGCGGCAGACGGGTACGACGGTTTTAAACTGGCTAGCGTGGGATAGTTGGTGATACTGCTAACAGTGGTTCTGTGGTATATCGCGCTAAACATCGCGGTCGCGCCTGGGCGAGAATTCTCCCTGATTAAAAACGGATGTATGAGATGGATATAGCAGGAAAAAAAGCGATCGTATTTGGTGGAACCTCCGGTATCGGATTGGCCACCGCCAGGCAACTTGCGGCGCTTGGTGCCGAGGTAGTTGCGGTAAGCCGTGAACCGGAAAAGGCGGTGGATCTACCCGCCGGTGTCAGCCTGAAAAAATGTGATGTGCGGGATGTGGATGCGCTGTCGCAGCTTTTTAAAGATTGCGCACCTTTTGATATTCTGGTGAGTACCGCAACCGGTGGTTCCCGCTCTTTCGGGCCATTCCTGGAAATGGATATAGAGGGCTACAAAGCCTCCTTCGATAAGCTTTGGGGCTATGCCAATGTGATTCGATATGGTGCTGAGCATATGAGTGAATACGGCTCGATTGTGATTGTTAGTGGAGCACCGGCGCGCAAATGTAATCCCGGTCAGGTCGCACTGTCATCGGTTGGTGGTGCGGTTGAAGCCTTTGTTCGTGCGGTCGCACCAGAGATTGCTCCACGCCGGTTAAACGTAATGTCTCCTGGGCAAATTGATACCCCGATGCTACCGCTGGAAGGCGAAGCGCGCAAAGCGATGTTTGAACAATCCACCAGGGATAATGCGATTCCCCGAGTCGGCACCGCCGATGAAGCGGCACAGGCAATTCTGTTTTTAATCCAGAATGATTTTGTCACAGGCACAACGGTAGATGTAGATGGCGGATGGCTACTTTCTTAAAGCTAACACCCAACAATGCGGACTACGATGGCCACGGCTCGGCGCATCGCTACCCTGATTTACCCAGACCTGCCTATCTCTAATTTTCGATCACATAGGTCGCCAATAGGTCAGTAATTCCGATGATCGCTTCGTCTACGCTCAGCACATTAAACTCAACGCTGTGTTCGCTGCCGTCGCTCAGATGCACGGTGGCGGTATAGACGCCGTGATCCACAACATAACCCACCGATTCCACATCGGGGATCTGTTTGATCCCCTCGTCAACCTGGGTGCGAACCTCTGCGATGATCTCTTTAGTAGGTATTTCACCAAGGTAGGATTCCGCTGATACCACCGTATCGCTACTTTCCTGGATCTTGTGGGCGTTGTTGGCGGCGGTAAGGATATTGTTGGCTTGTTCGGTAGTGAGGATATTTTCGGAGACGTTGACAGTATGGCTTATTGTGCCGAAATTAAAGTTCACACCAGATACTTTATGAGTACCCAGGCCTACCGAAACGGTGATGGACTCATCAACGCGACGTCGGTCATAGACTTCCCGTAACGCCAGCTCCAACCCTATGCGCAAGGACTCATCATCTGCCTGTAGCGCCCTGAACTTAAGATCTTCAAAACTCGCAATGTAAGGCGCTATGCGTGTTGTTGCCTCGGTCTGCGCGCTAGTTCCAGCTTCATCACCCAACGTGCTTTCATTGACATAGTCCTTGGCATCTTTGCAGACCGTAAATACGATTGTTTTACATACCGTTTTGTCTTTGATTGCGTTGACCACCGCAGTATCGACGCTTGACCTCAATGTGGTTGGTATCGCGTTGAGTTTGGCAATTGCTGTATCTGCTATTGCGGGAATTGCGGAACGTAATCCTCGCAGGCTGGCTTCAAATTCAAAATCCGCGATGGCATCCTCAATCTGTTGTACCGCATCGTCTACTGCCTGTTCTGCTCGATCAAATCCGGCTGACACGCCCTCATTAATTTCACTTTCAAAGCTGACGTCGATTCCAACTACTGCCTCTGTACGATTTTCACTGAAGGTGATGCTGACAGGCATGCTGATTCGGTCGATGATCTCGCCACTCATGGTGACCTGCTCCTGCGACACGACTATTTTGCCATTCACGTTGGCACTTGGGATTGTCGATATATAGCTTCCAGCCAGGCTTGCTTCGAGCCCGCCGGAGCCATTAACAAAAAAGTCGCCGATCACCTCTGTTGTGGGCAGGAACGGGAACCAGTCCGGCGCCCATGTCACGTCAGGGGCGATCACGGTTTGCATCGCAAAGGATTGTCGATCAAATCCAACATCAACCGTTGCGCTGGCCTCGGCAAGACTGAAAGAGAACAGACCAAATCCAAATACGCTGAACTCAAACTCGGCCTGGCCATTAATTCCGGTTTTGAACTCTACCTCCGAAGCGAATGGATCTTCGAAGTCGATATCAGAAAACGAGGGCTCTCTGGTGACTTGTTGGCCGGTGAAAGAGAGCAGGTCGAATACTTTAATACCGAGTGAAAAACTACCTGTATCAAAGCGGTGGCCATCAAAGCTATCCAGTTGAGGGTGATCGAGGATGGGTACAAAGGGCAAAAGGCCGTTTTTGGATCTGGCCGCTTCAAATTCACCAACAAACGGGGTTTGAGCGTAGCGATAGTTCATTGGATCGTAGGGGTCGATGATAATGACTATCGTGCCGGATGCGGGGGTTGAGATGCTCAACGATTCCGGGTTGCTACCATCCGGGTTGGAGAGATTGATATCGATGCCGGTATCGATAAAGAATGCGTAATACTGTCGTTCGTCCTGGAGAAGAATGTTAATCGCATCATTTTCATTTAGCTCACTGCCAAAATAAAGACCAATCCCCGCGTTGGTTTCGCTGGCGATTTCCAGCCCGGGAACGAGCTGGCCGCTGAGCTGAACATCACCATTGATGGAGGTCAGTTCATCATCCTCGTTGAACTCTAGAACCAGGTCGGATTCTGCAAAGGTTTGACTGCTGCCATCATCGTAATCGAAGGTGATCTCGCCCTGGTTTTCGAACCCGTCGCCGGTGGGGGTAACGACTCCGCCAGAAACAAAATTGGCGCGGGATAGTAGTGCCGGCAGTACGTCGATTCTAAACGATGGAAAAAACACCCTGCTGTGGCTATCGCTCACGCTCAGGATAATAGCGTCGTATCGACCAATATCGGTGTTCTCTGGTGTTCCGGATAATAATCCTGTTGCTTCGTCTAATGTCAGCCAGTCCGGTAGCTCTTCACCATCAAAGCTCAGGCTATCACCGTCTGGATCGTTCGCATCCAGCTGAAACTCGAAGACATCCCCGGCTCGAACACTGGCCACTGATAATCCTGAGGTGAATGGTACTTCATTGCTTTGGGTACCATCTCCATCTCCATCACCCCCATCACTTCCGGCACAGCCACTGACTAACACGACGACTAGCAAGCTTAACAGTGCAGCGCATTCCATTTTTGAGTTGAGCATTGTGTTTCACCACCCTGTTTATATCCGATTGTGCTTATTAGACAGGTGGTGATCTTGAAGGATAGGGTAATGGCGCGAAATAGGGTATTTACCCTATTTTTTGTGATTAATGGAACGACTAACCTGTAGCCAACTTAGGGCGCATCCAGATCAATAAGGCCCGTATTGATCGCTAAACGCATAAGATCCGAAACCGAGTGCGTACCAAGTTTTCGCATTATATGGGTTCGGTGGTTATCTACTGTTTTTACACTGATGTTCAGGTAACTGGCGATATCACGCGTGGAATGGCCTGACAATATCTGCGATAGAACCTGTTTCTCGCGTGCAGTTAGGTTGTCAGCTGCTTCGAGGCCAGCAATAATATCTGCAAGCTTGTCATCAAAGGCTGTTCGGCCCTCAGCCACTGCATTAATTCCGTCACGAAGATACCGGGTATCACTGTGTTTGAAAAACAATCCATCGACACCACAGTCAAGTAGTTGCTTGAGTCTGGTGCCGGATGTCACACCGGTATAAATAATGATTTTTGTATCAGGGCTCCAGCGTTGGGTATCTATCACCACTTCAATGCCGCTAGCATCGGGCATAGCAACATCCAACAAGATAAGGGAGGGTTGAAGTTTCTTGATTGCCACCAGGGCATCGAAGCCGTTGTCAACGTCATCTACAACGGTAAAACCCTCCAATGACTCAATCAACTGACGCAGTGAGTCTCGGATAAGCATATGGTCATCGGCGATCAAAACTGTATGCATGGACACGTTCTCGGTTGGCTTCAGCCAGGGCTGTGCAGATCCATTTTAGGCCGGAAAATCTATTTTACCCGATCTAAAAAATTTGACATGAGGCAAGACAAACATTTTGAATACAGGGTAGCGAATAAAACGACTGCGTATACCAAACGCTCTAAAAATCAATTTATGGATGATATGTGGTTGATGAGAGGTACGATGATAAAAATACATACAGGGATACTTCTTCTGTTTCTATACGCGTTGATTCCAGATGCAAACGCGATGATGGAGCTATCGCCAAAAGCAGACGAATACGACTTCGCAGCATTTTCAGAATACAGCTTCGATGAAACTGAAGTAATCGATCAGTTAAGGTTCCTGCCTCTACAAAAAACCAAAATAGACTTCGGTATTCAAAAAAAAGTTATCTGGCTAAAGACCGAAATAGTAAACCATTCTGATCGGCAGAATGTCTGGCTACTGAATTTGAATACCCGCTTTATGAATGGAATGACGGTAACAATCGATCGCAATGGTCAACTCGAAGAGCTGCTTCGAAATGGCGAGGAAACAGCCTTCAAACATCGTCCAATCAACCAGCCAAAATTAGCCCTGTCACTGGAACTACCTCCGGGTAAAACCGTAACGCTCTATATACGTTATTGGTCACGGGGCACGACAGCCTTGCCTGTATTGCTGCAAACACCGGAGCGTTATGCCGAAACAACCCATAGAGAGAGTATCAAGTACACCGGTTTTTATTCTGTAGTTGGACTGCTGCTGATCTTTGCGCTGTTTCAATTTATCTTTGTAAATAACCGTTTGCAGATCTCGTATATTCTTTACGTAGGATCCGCCGCGCTATATGTCTTTCATATGGATGGGCTTTCCTTTAAATATCTATGGCCTGATCTCCCTGGTTGGAATGCATTTTCATCGCTGCCACTTGGCCTCATAATGACCGCTTTGGGTATACAATTTTCCAGGGTATTTCTGGAAATGAAGCATAACCTGCCAAAGCTCGACAGGTTATGCCGGCTGATTTTTCCGTTGGTATTTTGTATTTTGGCTTACGGTATTTTTTTTGATTCGGTCCAAAGCAAAAAGCTCGCACTGAACCTGAATTTGATTGTCGTTATCCTGGGTGTTTCCGCTGGGGTAATATCTTACTATCAAGGTGTTAAGTCGGCACGGTTTTATGTGGTTGGCTGGGTACTCATATGTTTGGCATCGGCCTGGACCAATATCGCACACCTGTTACCCTGGTCATTACCAGTAGCCAGCAGTTTCGATATGATTCGGTTGGGTATTGTGGCTGATGCATTAATGTTTCAGCTGGCGCTTGCGGATAAGGCCAGCGAGGCCGCGGAACAACGCAATCTTCTCATTCGTAGCGAAAAAAAGGCGCTGAAGAAACAGCAAATTGCCGAAAGATCCGTCTACAAAGCGGAACAGGAACTGCTTGAAGCCATGGCCATAGCCACCCAAAAAAGCCGCGAACTGGAGACCACCAGCCATGACCTAAAACAGCCCCTGGCATCGATGCGTTTGGCTCTTTCACAAATGAAAAACCAGAAGGAGATGGATGGTACTGTTGTTGGTCGTTTCGAAAAGAGCGTCGATTTCCTCGAATTCCTCATCCGTAACTCTGGACAGACCTATTCGGAACCGAAAAGTAGTCACGCGGAGTTCGGTCCCGATTCGGCTCAACGCAGACCAGCCGAGTTCCCGGCGAACAAGATTATCAGCAGTATCGAAGCCATGTTTAAAGAGGAAGCTGAAATGAAAAATTTGCAGTTTCGATGTAGGCCATCGTCCTTATCTATTGTTGGTGTGCCAAATGATATTTTAAGAATTATCAGCAACCTGGTATCCAACGCGATTCGCTATACCAAACGGGGCAAAATATTTGTGGGCTGTAAACGCAGAGGCAGGTACCTTGCGATAATCGTAGCCGATACCGGTACCGGCATATCCGAGCAGGAAAAAACATCCATCTTTGAATACGGCAAACGTGGCTCGATGCATGAAATGGACGGAACCGGAGATGGTATTGGTTTACCTATCGCCTACCAGTTAGCCGAAAAAAATGGCTATCGTATACGGCTAGATTCCAGACCCGGTAGCGGAAGCCTGTTTTCGCTGGAAGTGCCGCTGGCCTAGATGTTTTTTTCAACTAACGGCTGGCTCGTTGGAATATATCTATCACGCGCTTCACCCACAACCTGATTAAACCAGCCTGATATCAACGAATAAAATCAGTCGGTTTTTCAATCTCATAAATTGCTTCTGTAAGCACTTCCAATCTACTTTCCAAAATCCCTCGTGCATCGTACAGACCACGGTTGTAATAATAGGGGCCTATCTCTTTTGAGATAAAATCCAGCAGGAATTCACCATCAAACTGACCTAACTCTTGATCAAAGGTATCGCGGAAATATTCCGACAATTTGTGAACCAGCGTGTCTTTCTCTTCGTTTGAAAAATCTATATCTGACATCTGTTATTTTCCGAGTGCTGTTTGTATTTGATGCCTGGGCTAGTTGGGCTTAACCAGTCGCTTATCAAAAAAACCGATGGTTTTTTTTGCGAACTCCTTCGGGTGTAAAAGGTAGGAGCGCACGTGGCTGCCCCATGCGCCACGCTCTAAAACAATCGGGTTATCCAGCGCAGCTGGTGTTATCCAAATCTGAGCTTCCGGCAATATCTCTTTTAGTCTGCGCGAGCCGGAGACCGGATTAATCGGATCTGCTTCGTTGTGAATCAGGAACAATTTTGTTCCATCCAGTTGTGCGCCTATTTCTAGCGGATCAGTACCACCCAGTTGACCATGCACTTCAACCATCGACCACGCAAGATGCCGCGCAACAAATTTTGGTACGGACATTACGTTAATCAGGTAACGTTCAATACTGGCCCTGGGTTCCAGTGCGGGCGCCACCGCAAGCACCGCTTCTATTCGCTCATCCTGTACACCCGCCATCACCACCGTTGCGCCACCGAGGGACGCGCCAATTACACCTACAGAGAGATCCGGATATTTTTGTTTGACCCAGTCAATTGCGCCCATTACATCCAGCACCAGTTCAGCAGGTTCCAATTTTCCATCCGGTGCATCATCACTTTCGCCGTGGCCACGTAGATCAACCGACAACACTGCATAATCTGCATTCAATAATTTTTTGGCTAGCTGCATTCCGCCCAACACTTCCATAGTGCGTTGACCGCCATGACCGTGTACCAATATCAATACAGCCTTAGCTTGTGGATTCGGCATCCACCAAGCGACCAGGTTTATGCCTGGCTGGGTTGATGGAAAAGTCACTCGCTGGTTTTCTATTTTTAATTCAGCGGGAATTGGCGCGACGGGCTTGCGGGTATCCGGCAATGGCATCAACAAAGGTGCAATCAATATCAGCGCCAAATATAGAACGGTGATTAACATCGCGGTCAGAAATATATTTTTTGTTGTCAGGAATTTCATCACATTATTCTCTTGTTATTATTTTGATGTGGCCAGCTGCTGGCGAACACGAAGTTTACAATAATTGGCAGTGTCTGTTTTGTTCATCGATTATCCAACCTGACAGACTCACTGTTCACCTGAGTATATGGGCGGTACACTTAAGCAACTATCCTATTCCGAGATTCCACCATGACTGCGGACCCCAACGTACATGGATACTGCTCACCCAAATTTGAACCGGTGAGAACAGCCTTTGTTAACAACTTTGTCGAGTTCGGAGAACTGGGGGCATCCTGCTGTGTTTATGTTGAGGGGGAAATGGTGGTCGATATCTGGGGAGGTTGGGCGGACGTCGCCAAAACCAGGCCCTGGCAGGAAGACACGCTTTCTGGGTTCTATTCAGTAGGTAAATCCTTTACTGCGCTCTGCGCATTGCGTGCAGCGGATCAGCATGGTTTTGATCTGGATTCACCGATCTCTGACATCTGGCCCGAGTACGGACAAAACGGTAAACAACACACGACGCTGCGGCATCTGCTCACCCATCGAGCCGGTATGCCTGCAATCCGTAAACCCCTGCCCGATGATGCGCTTTTTGACTGGTCGCTACTGGTCGACACCCTTGCGAACCAGGTACCCTATTGGGAACCAGGTACCGAACATGGTTATCACACCAATACCTTTGGGCTGATAGTAGGTGAGTTTGTACGACGAATTTCCGGCCTACCAATCGATCAATACTTCCAGCAGCAGGTTGCCCAACCCCTCGCAGCCGATACCCATTTTGGGCTCAGCGACGACGACCTGAAACGAGCCGCCGAGATCAGCTGGCCAGCCCAGGAACAAATAGCAGAGCCCGTGCCCGCATCGACACAGGAAATACCTGTCGAGCAACCACCGGTAGTAGTCGAGTTTATGGCAATGATGGAAAGCGCCTACTCCAACCCCAGCGGTATCTCCAGTTTGGGTGTATACAATACCGATGGCTGGCGGCAAACCGTTGCGCCATCCGCCAATGGATTTGGCACAGCCAAAGGTATTGCACGCATCTACAATGCACTGGCCCATGGCGGATCCATTAACAGTTACGAAGTCATTAAACAAAGCACGCTAGAAGAAGCTCGGCGGATTCAATGCGAAGGGCTCGATAAAATTCTACGAAGAGAGATACGTTGGGGGCTGGGTTTTCAACTCACCCATCCAAACCGACCGATGGGCCCTAACCCGAATAGCTTTGGGCATTTCGGAAATGGCGGATCGCTCGGCTTTGCCGACCCTGATACAAAACTGGCGTTTGGATATACATTGAATCGAATCGTGCGCGACTGGGGAAGTCCGCAGAATAAAGCGTTGATGAAGGCGGTTTATTCCTGTTTTTGAGTAATGGATTGTGTCATTAACGAAAAGGGATACGGACAAATGATATTGACAGAAAACCCAAGGGTATCGCAGGTATTCAAAAAACACCCTGCGGCGATGCGCAAAAAATTACTGTATCTTCGCCAGCTTATTCTGGAAGTCGCATCAGAAACGGAAGGAGTTGATCAACTGGAAGAAACCCTCAAATGGGGGGAGCCCAGCTATCTCACAAAAACGGGAAGCACGATCCGTATCAACTGTAAAAAATCAGATCCCAGCCAATACGCGATCTATTTTAATTGCAAAACAATATTGGTAGAAACCTTCAGAGAAATCTATCGCGATACGTTTTGTTTTGAGGACAACAGAGCCATTGTTTTTAATGAGGGCGATGAGATCCCTATTGAGCAATTAAAACACTGCATTGCTCTCGCACTCACGTATCACGACCGAAAAAACCTTCCGATGCTGGGAGCTTAAGCCAACATCGGAATAGTCGTTTACTGTCTGCGTTATTTCGGTGCTTAGTGGAACGACCCGCCAATAATATCGCGAGCCATAACCAGCCGCTGTACTTCACTTGGGCCTTCACCGATACGGCGAATTCTCATCTCCCGGTACCAGCGTTCTAGTGGCAGATCTTTGGTCATGCCGTAACCGCCATGAATCTGCATAACTCGATCAACCACACGGCCGCCAGCTTCGCTGGCGAGTAGTTTGGCCATTGCGGCTTCGGTACGGAAGCTTTCGCCTTTTTCTGACCTTAGCGCAGCATCGAGAGTAACAAACCGGGATGTGCGAATATCGATTTCGTTATCAACAATCATCCACTGAATTGATTGCCGCGTTGCCAACGGCGCACCGAAGGTTTCTCGAATTTTAACGTAGTCGACAGCCATTTCTTGCGCTTTGATGGCTACTCCGATACAACCCGCAGCATAGGGGATTCGCTGTCGACTTAGCCTGTCGTTGGCGATACCAAAACCTTTATTGACCTCGCCCAGCACATTGGCTGCGGGGATACGTAAATTCTCGATCTGAATTTCAGTAGCGTAGTGAGTTGAACGAAGTGTATGTACTACGCGGCGAACGTGGAAACCGGGCATATCCGTATCAACCAGGAAACAGGTTATTCCGCCTCGGCCTGCGTCGGGATCAGTACGTGCAAACAAAATCCCGAAGTCCGCTTTGTCTGCGCCACTGATGAATATTTTCGCGCCATTTAATACCCAGTCATCGCCCTCTTTGACGGCCCGTGTTTGTATCGCTCGAGCGGGATCTGAACCACCGGAGGGTTCGGTTAAACCAAAGAAACCATGTTTTTCACCCTTTAATACGGGGTACAGATAACGCTCTTTTTGATCCTCTGTGGCTTCAAATAGCTGGGCTAGACCCGCTCCACCAAAGGCACCAAAACAGGGGGAATATAGCCCACCGCGATGCTGAGCCATCTCAATCGCCATCAACGTTTGGGTCACGATTCCAACATCCGGACCGCCAAACTCCGGCGGAATACCCAGGCCATACAGGCCCATATCCCTTACCTGGTTTTTTAACCGTTCAAGATCTTCTGGCGGCGGGGCACTTGCATCCGGGTCCATTTTTTCTTCAAGAGGTATCACTTCCTCACGCACAAAACGTCGTACATTATCAATGATCAACTGCTGTTCAGGTGTCATATCAAAATCCATTTTTACACTCCTTATTTCTTATAATTATTTGGCTGATTCTCGGCAATATTAGGCGATGCTCAATTTCCCGAGTTTGTGTTTTCTAATTTTTTGATTGTGTTCCGGTAGTTCTCCGAAATCAGCAACGTGAATCATCAACAGCTCTTCATGCCGTGTCATGTATTGCATATTTACTTCAACACGAAAATACAGTGTTTCACCCTGGGTTTTTTCTAGCAGGTCGGTCAGATCTCCCTGTAAGCCGAATAGCGACCGGCCACCAGCGTAATTGATAGAGAGAATTTCTTTCTGTTGGTTGGCAATCTGATAAACGCCCAGTTGACCCTGTAGGCGATTAACGTTTTCACTGTTCAATGCCAGCCATGGCTTTTCCAGTCTTATTGACATCTTGTCTTCTCCAGCTGGGGATGCCGGGATGAGTATCCCAGCCATATTGTTTGTTATATTTCCCATCGAGAATACGAAATAAAACTGTTTTTCTCAAGCGTATAAAACCCAGGCACCATAAAACAGCGCAAACACGACGTGCATCCGTGGATAAAAACCCCTCGCTTTACATTCACCACAGAAAATAATTATGCTGGGCACCGGTAATTGACCCTATTCAAGTTTATAGAGCTAGCTCTATAACGACGATATAACTATTTTTAACTGCTTTTCAGCAAAGAGAACAGACTGTTATGACCACCTACGACTACACAATGATTGGCGTGACCATTGGCGATGACTATGTCGCAACGGTTGAATTACAAAACGGCCCGGTTAATTTTTTTGATATGCGCATGATCAAGGAATTGGTCGACGCGTTTACCAAGCTGGATGAAGACAACCGGTGCCGCGTCATTGTGTTGGCCGCAGAGGGCAAGGTATTTTCTGCTGGCGCGAACTTTGGAGACGGTAGCAATAAAGATTCCTCTATTGCTGGTATCGAAAAGAAAGACAAAGACGAGGAAGCGGGCTTTGAGAGTAATTCCAGCCTTCTTTACGCAGAAGCAGTGCGCCTTTTCAAAAATAGGAAACCGATTATAGGTGCGATTGAAGGTTCAGCGATTGGTGGTGGCCTTGGGCTGGCACTGGTGCCTGACTTTCGGGTGAGCTGCGTAGAGGCAAAATTTGGTGCCAATTTCACTCAACTGGGTATTCATCCGGGTTTCGGTTTAACCCACACATTGCCAGCACTGATCGGCCAACAGCAGGCACATCGATTATTCTTCACCGGAAAACGTATCAATGGTGAAGCGGCTGAAAAAATCGGGCTGATTGATACGCTGGTTGAACGATCAGAGGTTCGGGCAGAAGCTCACCGACAGGCAGTAGAGATTGCCGGTGCTGCACCGCTGGCTGTGATGTCGGTGAGAGAAACGGTTCGGGCAGGCCTGGGTGACCGAGTCGAAGCTGCAACCAAAAGAGAAGGCGCGGAGCAGGCATGGCTAATGGAAACAGCCGATGCTGCGGAAGGAATGAAAGCGGTTTCAGAACGCCGTGCGGGTAGTTTCACACACGTTTAGCGGGCACTCTTCTTAATCGGACTTGCATACAAAAAAAGGGGGCCTCTATACCAATAGAGACCCCTTTTTTACGTGAGTGCTTTCTCGATAGCGTTTTTCTAGATAGCACCTTCCGCATGTAGCTGATCAACCTGATCCGCTGACAAACCCAGCAATTCCGCTAGAACCTCATGGTTGTGCTGACCCAGGCGTGGGCTTGCAGTGAGTTTGGTTTGCGGCGTTCCCTGATAACGTAAAGGACTAGTTGGCAAAGTCACTTCACCCAGATCTGGATGATCCAACTTCTGTAGGCTATCCCGTGCGAACATGTGCTCGCTGGTGCTGACCTCTTTCATGGTTCGTACCGGCGCGGCGGGCACACGGTGTTCGCACAGTAATCGGAACACCTCATCTTTCGGCAATTGGCTAGACCAGTCAGTCACTACCTGTTCCGTTAATTCAAGATTTTGTGCCCGCCCTTCGCTGGTCGCAAAGCGGCTGTCTTCTGCCAGCTCAGGTTTGGACATCGCATCGCAGAGATTTTTCCAATGATTTTCTTTCAGGCAAAAGATCGAAATATGGCCATCCGCCGCTTCGAACACGCTGTAGGGCGCAGTATTGAGTGCCCCACGGTTTCCAGGCCGGGGCGGAATCTCACCGTTATTGTCATACATCGCACCTAAACTAGAGGCCAATGTCGGATAGACCGATTCAAGCATTGAAGTTTCGACCACACGCCCTATTCCTGTGCGTTCACGCTCGTAAAGCGCGGTCATTACCCCGGAATAGAGGTGGATGCCGCCCATAAAATCGGCGATTGCGGGGCCAACACGTACCGGCGGGCCGCCGTCTTCACCGGTAACACTCATGATGCCGGACATCGCCTGTACGGTAATATCCATCGCCATTGCATCTTTGTCCGGGCCCGATAGACCGTAGCCGGTGCCTGATGCGTAGATCAGCCGCGGATTAATTTTCTGCAATGAGGCCGCACCAACGCCCAATCTATCCATCACTCCCGGAGTAAAATTCTCCAGCAGAATGTCCATGTGTGGCACCAGATCCCGAAGCAACTGCTTGCCTTTTTCGGTTTTCAGATCAAGCGTAATCGCTCTTTTGTTGGCATTCAGCATACCCATCTGGAATACCGCGGAGCCACCACGCACCTCTCTTTGCCGCAGCGGTTCACCGGTTGGTGCTTCGATTTTGATCACATCGGCACCGGCCTGCGCCATGAGATAGGTCGCGTATGGCCCCTGATAAACCTGACCAAAATCGAGCACCTTAATACCTTTAAGTGGCGGATCCATTTTTCCTTCAAATTCTGACTGCATCGGTCTGGTCATCTCCATTTTTATTATTTTATCGATTGTTAGTATTGGAGACCGCTGGTAAATCGATCTCTATATAAAACTTAATCCCCTCTATCAATACCGTGATTGATCGGTAAAATCAAGAAACTTACCAACACCAACACACTCACACGACAAAATAAAAACAGGAAGCATGGGATATGAATTTTGATCTGGACGACGAATCACGGATGCTCAAAGAGACAGTTGCTCGATTTGTAAAAGAGGAACTGATGCCGCTGGAATCCGTAGTGCTTGAACGCGAAGCAACTGGCGGAGGCTTTGGTCTAAGCGCAGAAGAGCAAGCACCGCTGTTTGAAAAGTGCCGTGAGCTGGGATTATGGGGGCTGGATTGTCCGGTCGAAACAGGTGGGTCCGACCTGCCCGCTATTGCCCTGGTGGGGGTAAATGAAATGCTCGGTTCTACGGTTGTACCCTTTTCTTTTCCGCCGGATTCACCCAATTTACATATGTTGCTGGAGACCGCCAACGACTTCCAAAAAGAGAAATATCTTGACCCTTACGCCCGTGGCGAGACGATCTCGGCCATCGTAATCTCTGAGCCAGGTGCGGGTGCAGACCCCGCCGGAATGAATACCCGTGCAGTAAAAGATGGTGATGACTGGATTATTAATGGCCGCAAAATCTGGATTACCAAAGCAGATGAAGCAGATTTCAATATTGTTATGGCGGTCACCAATCCTGAAAAAGGATCACGGGGCGGCATATCAGCCTTCCTGGTCGATAAGGACACACCGGGATTCATCATCGCCCGCAAGATACCGATGATTGGTGGTGCTTCTACTTTTGAAGTGGTGTTCGATGATTGCCGTATACCCGCGAACCAGCTGCTGGGTAAAGAAGGCGAAGGGTTTGGCCCTATGCAGGGCCGACTGGTCATCCGTCGGTTACAGATGGGAGCCTGGTGTATGGGAATGGCGAACCGTGCGCTGGATATGATGTGCGAGCACGCTAACCAGCGCTCTACGTTTGGCAGCTTATTGGCTGATCGTCAGTCGATTCAATGGTGGATCGCCGATGCGCAGATTCGCATTCACAGCCTGAAGCTGATGCTTTGGGATGCGGCCACCAAACAGGACAGCGGCCAGGATGTGCGCACCGAAGCCAGTATGATCAAATTGCACGGTACCGAGCTAGCGACAGATGTGATTGATAATGCGATGCAAGCCTTTGGTGCGATGGGTATGACAAAAGAGTTGCCGTTACAGCTGATGGCTCAATCAGTACGCACCATGCGTATTTTTGAAGGGCCGAGTGAGGTGCATCGTTGGGTGATCGCGCGTAATAAACTCAGGACATATAAGTAAGTGCCAAAAATTGACTATAAAAAACAGCTAAAAGAATTCTATAGGCCATCGGCAAAAAAAGTAGTCGAAGTCAATATTCCAAAAATGAATTTTCTTATGGTGGGTGGACATGGAGCACCAGAGACGACTGAATATAAAGAGGCAATCGAGGCTTTATATTCAGTATCTTACACACTCAAATTCATGATAAAAAAAGGTGACATTGGAATAGATTACGGAGTATTACCACTTGAAGGTTTGTGGTGGGCTGATGATATGTCAGATTTCATCAATGATAATAAGTCCAAATGGATATGGACAATGATGATTATGCAACCTGAACTTGTCACAAAGAATTTAGTACAGGCTGCCATTAGCCAGGTTAGAGATAAAAAGAATCTTCCTGCCATTGATAAGGTTAAATTTGAACAGTTCCAGGAAGGTAAGTGTGCCCAAACTTTGCACGTTGGCCCATTTTCAGAAGAAGGACCAACGGTGGAGAGAGTTCACTCGTTCATAGCTGAAACTGGTAATGAGTTAATAGGTAAACACCACGAAATTTATTTAACAGATATCCGACGCGCCGCTCCGGAAAATTGGAAAACAGTTATTAGGCAGCCTATGTCGTGAATTGGTACACAGGTTGCTCAGACACCGTTCAGGGGCAGATCCGAATCTAGTGCACATCAATAAACTGCACAGTGCCATCCGGCATCACTTCTGCCATCTTTCCTGTTGGCTCATCTAAAAATAGTGCGCAACAAGCAGCAAAAGCGATGCCAGCGGCAATGGTCAAAAAGAATATAGAAGGTGAAACAAAGGAGAACACGGTAAGAAACAATACTGCGCCGATGTTTCCATAAGCACCAACCATTCCGGCGATCTGTCCGGTCAGACGACGCTTGATCAATGGCACGACTGCAAACACGCTACCCGCAGCCGAGCCAAGGAAGAACGAACAGAACATCATGGTGGCGACAGCCAGAGCAATGGGCCAATCACCGGTAATTTGTGACATCAAAAAGAAACCAACCGCAGCGCCAGTCAGCAGGACCACTAAAGAACCTTTACGGCCAAATTTGTCGCTGATGAATCCGCCAGATGGGCAGGAGATCACATCGATCACCGCAAAGCAGGCACCAAAAAGACCCGCCAGCGCAACGGGAATCATAAACACGTCTTTAAAGAACAAAGGCAGCATGGAAACCACCGCTAACTCTGCGCCAAAGGTCACCGCGTAGGCCACACTTAAAATCGCAACCTGCTTAAAGTTGTAATGCATCATCTCTTCAACAGGTTTCACAAAGATCTCTTTGTTCACTTTGTAGAGGTGGTAAGTCTGGAACAGGTACAGGCCAATTAATACACCGTAGCATGCGGTCGCGGCCATTTCGTTCAGTAAACCCAGCACAGTCACTTTCCAGGTGAGTACCGCTAGCGCGCCAAACATTGGTATGTTCATCGCCACACAAAAATAGAAATCACGCTTACTGGTTAGCTCCAGGCCACCGGATTTCTGCGGCTTAAAATAGGTGGAACCGGCAGGGGTATCGCGAACCGATACGTAATAAAATCCTGAGAAAATCAGTGCGATCACCCCGGTAATAGCCGTGGCGTAGCGCCAGCCGTCATCACCACCGAACATAATCGCCAGGGTTGGCAGGGTTACCGCGGCAACCGCAGAACCGACGTTACCCATACCCTTGTAGATACCTTCCGCCAAACCCAGTTGTTTGGCCGGATACCATTCACTGATCATACGAATACCAATCACGAACCCAGCACCAACAAAACCCATCAGGAAACGCGCTAACGCTAGCACTTCAAAACTGGTCGCGGCCGCAAAGAAGAAACACAGTCCCGCAGTTGCCACCAACATGGCGGTGTAGGTTTTTCGTGGGCCGTAATGATCAACCAGCATGCCGGTAACAATTCGGGCCGGAATAGTCAGTGCCACGTTGAGGATCAGTAGTACTTTTATTTGCTGATCCGTCAGCCCCATTGATTCCTGAATCATCGACAATAGAGGCGCGTGACTGAACCAGACCAGAAAGGTGACAAAGAATGCAGCCCAGGTCATATGCAGCATTTTTGACTTGCCGCTAAATGACAGAAAGCTGCTCTTAAAGGTCGACTCGCTCATTCGGGTACTCCGGGGTCAGGAATTTTTGGTATGGATCTCTTAGCCCCAGACCAAAGCAAAAACCGCGCCATAGGGTCACTATATAAAAAAACAGGTATGGGTAGGCTCTCAGAGCTGTCCGAGGAGGATTTTGTATCGTGAAGGAGAAATTTCTGCACTCAAAGATGTAGCAATGCACCAAACATGCTCGCAAGCGGTGCACGGCAATCCAGAATTAGCGAAGAGTCGAAGCAGGAAATCAGCGCGACTAATTTAGAGGAGAGGCTTCAGCACCCATTCCCCCGCCAGCGCGAGGGAATGGGTTCATCATATTTAAAACCGGAGGATCAGCCTAACGTCCAGTCCAGACCGGCGCGCGTTTTTCAAAGAACGCAGCGATGCCCTCTTTAGAATCGGCGGATTTTCCCATAACGGTCTGAGCTTTTACCGTGAGTTCCCAGCCCAGTTTGTTGTCTTCATCATCCAATGCTTCAACCGCTTGTAACGATTGTTGAACGCCAATTGGCGCGTTAGCGGTGATCAACTCCGCCATTGCGATAGCTGCATTCAGCGCACCGCCTGGCTCGGTAACTTCATTGACCATACCAAAACGATGTCCGTCGGCGGCGGACAAGTCAGCGCCGGTTAACATTACCTGCTTGGCAATATTGAGCGGCAGTACACGGCCAGCGCGGAAAATAGCTCCGCTGGTGGGTAACAATCCTCGTTTTACTTCTGGCAAACCAAAGCGTGCATTGTCCGCGGCTACAATCATGTCGCATGCCATCGCAACTTCAAAGCCGCCACCGTAGGCAATACCTTCAACTGCTGCAATTAGCGGCTTGGTTCGGGTTCGACCAACCACACCGTAGATACCACCGCGCTCGGTTGGCTCACCGGAACCGCCCGCCAGATCGGTTCCGGCGCAGAACATATCCGGCCCACCGGTCAGCACCGCAGCCCAGAGATCATTCTCGTCTTCGAGACGATTTAGCGCCGCATCCAACGCCAGACTCATTTCGCCATCAATCGCATTACGTTTTTTGTAACGAATCATATTAATGATTAGCACGTGGCCTTTTACTTCCGTGTTTACTCGTTGGTCAGTCATTTTTTTATCCCTTTGATAGCGTTTATTATTTTAGATTTTTATTTTGAATAGTCCGACTAATCGATTGTTCTATGTTTCATTGTCCGGCATTTTTAGCAATCGCTCGCTACGCCAAATGCGAATAACGTGGATCGAATTCACTTCCCGCAGATAGACAATGCGAAATGGGGAGTGTATCAACTCTCTTATTCGCTCTTCGCCAAATTCCGGTACGACTCGACCTATATCGGGGTTATCTTTCAGCCCTTCAATGCGACCAATAATTGCAGAAAGAAATTGTGTTCCCACATGCGGAACACCTTCGCCCTCATAATATTTCCTGATCTCTTCCAGATCACTATATGCCGACTGGGCTACGAATAGTTTCAATCTAACCCTAGCTTCGCCTTTACGACCTCTAGTTCCAGCTCCTCGCCTTCTCTCACTTCCATCAAACCAGTGGCAACAGCCTTCATAAATTCCCGCTCTTCTTCACTTTTTTCATATTCTTCAAGGCCTTGCACCACAGCCACACCTCTACCTCTACTGGTTAGCAATATTGGTCGGTGGGTATCTTTAGCTCGATTGACGACCTTGCCGGGATTAACTTTCAGATCAGTAAGAGGAATAACATCTTCGGAGAACTTAATTTGCATAAAGCTTGCCTCACATAAAAACAATCAACAGGACCGAACTATAGCACCTGTTAACAGGTGCTGTTATACCTACTCGGAAACATTGCTCAGCCTTCCCTTGAACTGGGCCTAAGCACATAAACGTATTTGCACCTTACTCCCACCCTCAATATGATGATTCGTGATAAATATTATAAAAACCGGGAGATCTAAAAATGAATTTAAAAGGTAAGGCAGCACTGGTTACGGGAGCGGGACGTGGTATTGGCCGCGCGGTTGCACTTTCATTGGCGGAGCATGGCGCGAGCGTTGTGGTGGTTGACCCAGGCATGGGGCGCGATGGCCGAGGCACCGAGGATGGGCCAGCGGAGGAAGTCGTTGCGGAGATTCGTGCAGCGGGCGGCGATGCGATTGCATGCGCGCTTCCGGTAGATGACTACAACGCTGCGCAGGAGATGATCCAGCTTTGCCAAGATGGCTTTGGCAGTGTCGATATCGTAGTGAACTGTGCGGGCGTGTTGCGGGAGCGGATGATCTGGAATCTGTCTGAGGACGATTGGGATACGGTAATCCGGGTTCACTTGAAGGGCCATTACAATGTGAACCATCACGCTAGCCGTATAATGCGCGAACAGAAAGGCGGTCGGATTATCAACTTTTCCTCCGATGCATGGCGCGGTAGCGTGGGGCAAATTAACTATGCAGCGGCGAAGGGCGGTATTGTCAGCATGACCCGTGGGCTTGCTTTGGAGCTGGGCAAATATGGCGTGACATCCAACGCGATCTGCCCGATGGCGGCAACCCGTATGACGCTCAACGACGGCGTGATAAACGGAATGAAGAAACGTCTGGAAGCGGGCATGATCAGCCAGGATCGTTTTGATGCGATGACAAATATGCCGGGGCCGGAATATATTGCTCCGATTGTGACCTACCTTGCCAGCGATCAGGCTGCGGATATTAACGGTCGTATTTTCCACGCGGAGAAAGGCCGAATTGGCGTTTACTCTGAGCCAGTGGAGATTCAATCGATCTACAAATATGAAGGTGATGGGCTGTTCAGCTTTGATGAGCTGGCGGAATCGGTTCCAAAATCTTTGATGGGGGGTTATGTAAATCCATCACCGGCTGAGAAATAGAACTAGTCAGAGAAAAATAAAGGGAAAATAATAATAAGAGACCTTTGCACGGGAGATGGTTTTGCTTCCAGGCAAGGCAAAAAAAGCACAGAGAGGGAGCTTACAGCTGTAAGTGACCGATTGAGCATTTTTTTAACGCTGCATGGGAGCAAAATGGCTCTCGTGCAAAGGTCTCGATAATAAAAGGGATAAAAACATGAGCACAGAATCTACCGGCGCCGATGTCACAACCGGCACCTTTGAAGAGGCGCAGGCCTGGATTGGCAAAAAATCTGCCAATAAATTCAACGAAATTGAAGTAAACCGGGCGATGATCCAGTTTTATGCCGCATCGGTTGAGGATGCAAACCCCGGCTACTGGGACGAAGAGTTCGCAAATAACGCCTGGGGCAGCATTGTCTCGCCACCGGGTATGCTGATGGTCTGGAGCATGACCACCGATTGGAACCCGATGCGGGAGGAGGGAGAGGAGTCTTCCACCTTTGACCTGCCACTTCCCGGCACCACGCTGATTAATGTCTCCACCGAATCGGAATTTTTCCGCCACATGAAAGTAGGAGAGATCTTCAATTCAGACAGTGAAATAGTCAGCATCAGCCCTGAGAAAAAGACCAAGCTCGGCATCGGCCATTTTATCGTCAGTTGCACCACGTACCGCTGCGGCGCAGGGGAAAAAGTTGCGACCAATACCAACACCATGTTCCGCTACATTCCACACGGGGAGGCAAGCTCATGAACCAGGCTATCGGAAAGTTTAATCGTGAATATCTATCCCGGGTTTGGGATGAAGTTTCAGAGGGTGATGAGCTACCCACACTGGAGATGCCGATCAGCTATCGGCGGGTGATTCAGGATGTTGCAGCAACGCGGGATTTCTTCCCCGGACACCATAACCCCGAATACGCAAAAAACCAGAAGGTAAAGGATATTTACCTTAACACCATGTTTTTGCAGGGATTAGTCGACCGATACGTGAGTGACTGGTCTGGCCCCGAATCGTTTATTCGCAAACGAAAAATCCACATGCAGGTTTCCATTGCGGCGGGGGATACGATCCATATAAGCGGACGGGTTACCCGCAAATATGAACAGGATAACGAGAAGCTGGTCGAAGTAGATGTGCAGATTCTCAATCAGGATGGAGTATCCTGCTGTCCATCCTCTGTAGTGCTGAGGATGCCAACATAACACTGCATCGTTTATGCGATGAAGATGCAGTTCCGGAGGGTGAATCCCGTGGATTCTCTCTTCCGGGCGCAAAGGCCGAAGCCGCTATTTTTGCGGTAAAAAAACGCGGCAAACTGTTTGTTTACTACAACTCCTGCCCACACACCGGTGTGGGCCTGGAGTGGGTACCCGACCGGTTTTTGAACTACGAAAAAGATCTAATTCAGTGCTCGCTGCATGGGGCGCTGTTTGAGATTGATACGGGTTATTGTATTCACGGGCCTTGTGCGAGGCAGAGTTTAAGGTCGATGGAGCATGTTATTAAAAATGGTACGATTTTGGTGAAGCTGCCTGACTAAAAGTGTTCATACCCTGTTATTCCTTCCGTAAATAGTAGCCAATCAGCCTTGCAATACTACGGCATTGTCGTATAGTCAGTCTATGATTACAGTTATCGAATCGCCCATATTTACTAAGTATTGGCCAGATTACTGGTCTGAAGGTGAGCGAGGTGAATTTTCAGCCTGGATTGCCGAAAACCCCGATGCAGGAGACGTTGTTCCCGGCTCCGGTGGTATTCGAAAAATAAGATGGGCAGCGAAAGGGCAAGGAAAACGAGGAGGTGTGCGAGTAATTTATTTCGCCACACCTTCTCGAGGATTACTTTGGCTGCTGACTATTTACGCGAAATCGAACAAAGAAAATATCCCAGCTCACATCCTTAGAGCCTTAAAAAAGGAGCTTGTAGATGGTTATGAATGAAAAAAAACTTATTGAACGTGATTCCAAACGTGATGTGTGGAACGAGACACTGGATGCTGTACGCGACATAAAAGCAGGCAATGTGGGCCACGTTGAAACAGTGGAATTACCTCCTGTTATTGAGGCCCGCCAAAAAACGGGGCTATCTCAATCTCGTTTTGCTGAACTGCTAGGTGTTTCGGTCCGCACACTTCAAGATTGGGAACAGGGTCGCCGTAAACCGAGCCGTGCAGCCATGTCTTTAATCCAGATTGCCAGGCAGCGTCCTGATGTACTACATGAAGTGTTTGGGTGATTTTTGAAAACTGGATATGCAAGTGATTTAGGTAACAGTAACGGGTCCATGATGAAGGTTGCATGTGTAGGCATTGATATCGTTCGAAGAGTGCTATGAATTGCCTGGTACTTGACGCAATGGGCGTTATCTTCAAATCAGCTGACGATGTCGCTGAGCTACTCGTACCATTCATTTCTGAGAATGTCGACGCCCCAGAAGATGAGATCATCCAGTCAGCCTACATAGAGGCAAGCCTGGGTAACATAAGTCCCGATGAGTTCTGGTCTCAGGTCAATATGCCTCGTGAATTAGAAGATGACTACCTTTCACTGCATTCTTTAAACGCCGGCGTTTTTGAGCTCCTGGCATTTGCTAGAGCAAGTAAAATTCCAGTCTGGTGTCTATCGAATGATGTTGGTCGATGGTCTAGCAAACTGCGTAACAATCTTGGAATAGAGGGTTATTTGGCAGGTTCAGTTATTAGTGGTGATGTGGACGTAAGAAAGCCGGATCGTAAAATTTATGAACTCTTTATTGAGCGCAGTGGATATGAAGCCAGGGACTTGTTGTTCCTTGATGACCGTGAAAAAAATGTGATAGCGGCCCGTGAGATCGGCATTGAGTCAATCTTATTTGAACCGGAAAAAGGGTTTAAACAGGCAATAGACTGGTTATCGGAACGCGCGCACTAATAAGCATCAGCCCAAAGAAAACAGAACAGCATTAGCCAGAATTATCTGTTCCGGCTCACCATCGGCTATAGTATTTATTTCAGCCCTGTACGCAATCACCTCAACACCCTGAGTTAGCGCAGCTTCAACTCCTGCGGCATATTTGGGGTCGATATGCGCGGCGGGCCGAACCTCTTTTATCCCCTGATGTTGCACGCAAAACAGTAGTACCGCGCGCTGGCCTGCGTTTGCGCAGCCGGATAGCTCCTCTAAATGCTTCAAGCCTCGGGCGCTAACGGTATCGGGAAAGTATCCGATGCCTTGTTCATCGAGCGTTACGGCTTTCACCTCAACAAAACAGTCTGGCCGGTTATCCCCATTTTTAGAACCTTGCAGTAAAAAATCCACCCGACTACCACGATCACCATAGGGCTGTTCTGCTTTGATCTGCGCGTATCCCGTCAATTCAGCAATTTGGTTTTTTGTCAGCGCTTCTTTTACCAGTGCGTTGGCTTTGGCGGAATGGGTATAGGCGAGTCCGGTTGCGGTTTCAACCAGCTCCCAGGTATAGCGGTATTTGCGTTTGGGGTTTTGGGAATCAGAGAGCCATACCCGGCTGCCGGGTTCTGCACAGCCGGTCATTTTTCCGGTATTGGGGCAATGCACGGTAATGGTTGAACCATCCAGCAGGGTGACATCCGCCAGAAAACGTTTGTAGCGTTTGATCAAACGGGCTTCTATTAATGAGGGGCCGAACTTCATCTAAGCCAGCGCCAGCCGCAGTCGTTCGATCGCCAACTCCAAACGATCAATCGGTTGGGTATAGGCAATACGCACATGGGTATTGGCGTGATGAGTGCCAAAATCGATACCCGGCGTGATGGCGATGCCCTGCTGCTCCAACAGTTTCAGGCAAAATGTCTCACTGTCATGACTGAATTTTTCGATGTTGGCGTAGATAAAAAACGCACCGTCACTGGGTGCATCTACCCTGAAACCCAAGGCCTGTAGTTCGGGTAGAAGATAATCACGTCGTGCTTTCAATTCGGTTTTACGGGATTCCAGCAATTCGATGCATTCCGGTTGAAACGCTGCAACTGCCGCTTGTTGTGCCAGTGTTGGCGCTGCGATAAATATATTTTGAATCAGCTTTTCCAGTTCCGGTACGGCATTCTCCGGGGCGATGACCCAACCGACTCGCCAGCCTGTCATGCCAAAATATTTGGAGAAGCTGTTGATCACATAGGCTTGATCATTGACCTCCAGAATGGAAACAGGATTTTGATCATAAACGAGGCTATCGTAGATCTCATCGACAATTAAAAATCCGTTTCGTTTTTCCACTGCATCGGAAACGCTTTGTAGTTGCGCTCGGCTAGCGAGGCTGCCGGTTGGATTGGAGGGTGATGCCAACAATACACCACGGCTATTGGGCTGCCAGTGTTGATCCAGCAGCTGTTCAGTTATTTGGTAGCCATTGCTGGCATCGACGGGTACTGCCTGAGCTTCAGCCTCCATCAGTCGAAGAAATTGCCGATTACAGGGATAACCAGGGTCGGTCATCAATACGCTTTCGCCGGGATTACACAACAACGCGAATACCAGCAGCAGCGCACCGGATGCGCCGGGGGTGATCACCACTCGCTCTGGGCTGATGG